>JAIPAH010000120.1 GCA_021740175.1 Bacteroidales bacterium | reverse complement strand
CAAACTTTGTGAGTAAACCGGTAGCTGTCTCAGCCTAATATTTTTTTCCGAAACTCCCCCCACAAATTAAAGGGGTGTTCGGAAAAAAATATTAAAAAATTGTAGATACAATTTGGATTTTAACACAGTTCATTCCGACAACTGGAATTGCGCTTTTGCAAACTTTGACTTTTTTATTATGGATTGAAGCGCAATGGAAGGAGGAGGAATCTGATCATTTCACTGCAAAAGTCATTTGAAATTCCTAACTAGCTAGTTGGCCTATTTGTGCGTTTTAGTATTCATTTGAACACCCCAGAAGAAAAAATTGTCGCTGAAGTAATGGGATGCATCCCAATAGAAATTAAAACTTAATGATATTCAGAAATTTCCCTTCAGGAAATTTAAGGGTAAAAGTTACTGAATATCCTTCCGGACGGATTTTTGGATTCGGTACAAAAGCATTCTCTCTGAGGAGACCTGTCTCGTTTATACGGGTGGAGTTTGGAAAGAGGGGGGAAGCCGTGGAATGAGGCTATCCCACCCGGAAATCATAAAACCTTATTCTTCAGCCTCTTAAACCTTAGTAGCCTGGTCAATACTCCACCCTCTTTCAACCTTATTAACCTTATTGAGTTCTTGCAGAGGTCATGCTATCAATAAGCTAATAAGGTTTGGATTTTATTGATTGATAACCAAGCTACTAAGGTTATGTGACATGAATAAGGTTTTTTGCAGAAAGCCATTGAAAGAAAATAACAAATCCTCCTTCCTGTTCAATAGCTTACTAGAGACGGAGGATTTGGAAATCTATTCGGTTGACGGCATTGAACTATTCAACCGGGAAACAAACCTTGTACTAGTAGATGCACACCTTTTGCTCCTTAAAGCAAAAAGCTTCTATAATATTTTTTTTAATTGCCATTTTCAAAAAAATTTTAAGAAAGCTGCGAAGTAGTTTTCTACCCTGTGAAATAAAACTGTGATTCAGCTAAGCCATTCCGCAAGGTCAAAAGAGAAAGGCTCTCGCCCTTTTTTAGAGTATAAAGTGTTAAATATCCTTAAAGTAGAAATAACTACTGATGTAACATGGATTACTCACTTCCTTTTTGAGCGCTTATATTAGAAGTAATGAGTGCAGTATAAAAAGCCTTCAAACTGCTGATTTTTACCATTTTACCCCTAACTGCTAAAAATCAGCAGTTTGAAAAAGTCCCCTTTAGGGGATTTAGGGGTCATAAGGCTTTTTAGACTCGAATCATTAAAGCAAAGCAGGAATAGAATCCATTCAGTTTTCATAACTATGTTTTTTAAAAGGTGTAACCTAAACCAATTGAAAATTGAGCACTAATAGCCGGGGGCAATTCCCAGTCAGTATTATAATCTTCTAAGTCTTTTATTTTCTGTATGTTATTATTCAAGAATTTTATACCTATTACCAAATCAAAATTATAGATATTGAAAATGAGACCAACAGATATGGGGAAAGGAACACTTAAACCATCATTAATTTGCTCCCAACCATATTCATGTCTTTTCCGATATAAACCTATTTGTTCATAAGAAGCGATTTTAAAATTGGACTTATTATACAATTTATTCATTATCCCTATGTCGATTCCAAGATAATCAGAATAGTAAGAAACATCGGAATCATAATTAATATTATTATAAGAAAAAAGCCATCCCAATTTTTTCTTAGAGGAAGCAAACCAACCGTAATTTAATCCCGATCCGCCTAAACCGCCTAAATATTGTGATGAAAATAAATAATCTTCTACTTCTTTTCCTTCCGCCCCATTTTTAGATTGATCATTATCCCCTTTTTTATCATCTTCAATATCGATATCCGCTTCTTCTTCCAGTTTGGGGTTGCGGGTTATTATGTCGTTTGCGGCCAAATTGATTTCATCTTCGTAGGTCTGGAAGCCTTCCTTTTGAATCTTGAGCTGATATGTTCCCACAGGAATGTCACTGAATTTCTTACTGCCTTCGGCCTCATAGGGTTCCCCGGCATCTCCTTTTAGCTTAACCTTTGCATCAAAGGGGGTGGGGGCCACCTGTATCGTCCCGGTCTGGATGTCGGGCATGAGTTCTATGGTTTTGTCGTCGTTGCGTTTAATCACTACGGTCTCTTCCAGCGTTTCGGCCTTAGGCATGGTTACTTTTATGTTAACTACTTGTGGGGTAAGTTTGACGGCTTGGTTGGCCTCCACTTCTTCACCGTTGAAGGTTACCGTTGCCTCCGGGCGGGTTTTGACTGTGAGGGAGCCCACATTTTCTTCGAGCTCGTAATGTTTCGTGGTTTTCGGGGCTTCAACTTTAAGTTCGTCTTTTACAGGCAGATAACCCTCTTTTTCTATATTAATGGAATAGTTCCCTGGCGGGTAAAAAGTGGATACAGGCGTTTCACCCAATACCACCCCGTCCATTTCCACCTTCGCCCCGGAGGGTTCGCTGGAGATTTGAACGGTGGCGTCTTTGATTTTCTCCAGTTCATACCGGAAGAACACGTTTTTTTCGTCTACCTCAATGGTGCGGGTTAAGGTTTGATAGTTCTCCCTCTCAGCTTTAATGCGATGTTCGCCGATACTTAGTTTTACCGGCTCCTGTAATGTGACCTCTTCACCGTCTACTGTAAGGTTAGCATCATCAGGGGTTATGCGGAAAGTTACCGGCAGGGCATTCACCTCTTTTCCCTTTTTCGTCAAAACCATATGAAAGACATCATAGGATTTCACGGGATAAGGAATTTCATAGTCCAGCCTCACAAAGCCGGTCTTAAAAATCGAAAGGCGTTGTTCTTTCGGAGACAGATACACCCAATACTGGCCTTCTTTAAACATGACATCCCCAACAATGCCATAACCCGATTCAAAATTAAGCCCCTGGATATCGGTTTTAACCTTCACCAGGGCACAGGTATTGCCGTTGATGTCGGTGCGCTCGTATTTCCGGGCCGCCAGATCATTGGGGTCTTTTTCAAACGATTGAACTTCAAATTCGGCCCCCATGGCAGATTGAACCTTAAAGAAAACAAAAAGGAAAAGCATCAAATGGATTGTAAAACGGGTTGACAGCATGTTCCAGGTTTTTTATTATTTAATATTCGAAAATATAAAAAAGTTAAAGCATAAAAAAATCCACTATGAATTTAAAGGCTTCAGGCTACCAGGTTTGCTTGATATAACGTAATGAATCTATTTCCCTTCTCTATAAAATCCAATTACATTGGGCAGTCGCATATAGTAGTGATTGTCGTTATTTTCGTGAATACCTGTCTCATAACTTCCCACTCTTTTGATCGTGTCATTATTATGAGCAAAATATAATCCTGCTTTCCCTCCTCCTTCCAGGTGCTGGGCACAAGCTATGTCAATGGGTAATTTCAAAAGGATTTGGTTGAAATCATACATAGAATAAGGGGAACGGGAGAAGATAAACAGCACATTGCCGCTATTATCCTGCCCTAAAGCCACTTCGCTCCATTTCTTTTCCTGTTGGGACCAACGATTTTCGCCGGGGCGTTTGATAAGGCGCAGGTTTTGAATGACTGTTTGATACCTTTGGTTAATATTTTCCATACTTTGCTCGTCAATATCAAAAATTTTAAAAGGCTGATCAGCAGAGTCAACGGGATGAAATGCAGCCACAGACTGATATGATGAATTTACTGCTGGGTTATTCTCGTAGTCGTAGTTTTTCATAAAACCTACATTGGTACTATAATCTCTTTGAAACATCCCCGCGTTAACGGCACCTAACAGGTTATATTCATCACACCACTTCTCTAATGTCATTTTGGATTCGTCTAATTGTTCGGCACACAATAACCTGAACGAATAAACCTCCGGATCAATCTTCAGGACTGTTATTTTTGAATCATCAATATTTGATTCTATGGGCGCATCAAAATCCCCGAAATATAGGCCTTCATTTATTTGCTCCCATTGAGAATCCTGAGCTTCTGCAAAAGAAGGACATGCAAGTATAACACAAACCAATAGAAAATATGTAATCTGCTTCATTTTCCTGGATTTAATATAAAACAGAAACAAAGATTTTTCGCAGCCAGCCTTTGATAGATAGAAGCAAGAAGCGATGAACAGCAATTTTCGTCTCATGGTTTTTGTTTTTTGGCCTATAATCAAATGTATGAAATAAATACAAAAAATGTAATTATTTAGGTGTTTAAATTGTTTTTCCAAAATAAAATTGTCCAGAATCCCATGCGAATAGCTGACGTGGTTCAGGCGGGCCTCAGTTCTAATTTTCTGTGCTAACCGTATAATTTCCATAGATTCCTCCCTCCGATACTCCGCTATCGCTCCGTATCTCCGGTCGGAATGACCCATTTGGTGGGGGATACAAAAGAAAAGGGCCGCGCGGACACCATAGTTTTATTTCAACTGCGTCCGCGCGGCCCTTTTTCCTCTCCTGCTCCCATAATCAGGTCATTCCGAACGAATCACGGAGCGATAGCGGAGTGATGACGTGAGGAATCTAACAGATATTTGGCCGAACGTGCCGTAAGTGTACGGATGCGAATTCCATTGTTTTCACTATACTTTCTCAGGTAGTATCTAGGTTAACACCTCAATAAAAAGATACTCCAGTTTGGCTTTCATTCGCCAAAATTCGCGATCTTCAAAGATAATTCTCACAACCAATCCCCCTCACCATCTGTTAAATTATCCGAAGAACTATGGAAATTCCTTAGCTTTGTGGCACCGATAACACAATACCGGAAGTTATGAATAAGACCGAAACCCAGGAAAAAGATATAACCGACCGAATTGCTGAATTAAGTGAGTTTATTGCCGGGGATGTTTTTACCGGTGAAACCTGGCGAAGGCTATATGCCACAGATGCCTCGGCTTACCGGGAGCTGCCGCAGGCCGTTATTCGTCCGAAAAATGAGAAAGACCTGAAAAAGCTCATTGTTTTTGCTAATAAACATAGTACTTCGCTGATACCCCGCACTGCCGGCACTTCGCTTGCCGGGCAGGTGGTAGGAGGCGGGATAGTGGTCGATGTGTCAAAATATATGACCGATGTCCTGGAAATCAATGAGGAAGAGCAGTGGATACGCGTGCAACCCGGCGTCGTGCTCGATGAAATGAAAAAAATGCTGGCCCCCAAAGGTTTGTTTTTTGGCCCCGAAACTTCTACCGGCAATCGTTGTATGATGGGTGGTATGGTTGGGAATAACTCCTGCGGACTGCATTCCCTGGTTTATGGCAGTACCCGCGAACATACTATCTCCGTCAAAGCTCTGCTCAGCGACGGTACGGAAGCGGAATTCGGCCCTTTGTCGAAGGCTGAGTTTGAAGAAAAATGCCGGCTGGAAAACAAGGAGGGCGAAATATACAGAAATATTCGCGATATCCTTTCCAACCCGGAAAACCAAGAGGAAATCCGTAATCAATACCCCGACCCTTCCATAGAGCGCCGCAACACAGGATATGCCATCGACCTGTTACAGGAGAGCCAGCCGTTTTCAGATACTGCGGAACCTTTCAATTTTTGTAAAATTATTGCGGGCTCGGAGGGTACGCTGGCTTTCATCACCGAAATCAAGCTCAACCTGGTATCTACCCCTCCCCAAAATAAAGCCCTGATTTGCGTCCATTTCGAGAAGCTGGAAGATGCCTTCCGGGGTAACCTGGTGGCCCTGAGAAACAAGCCCACAGCCGTGGAGCTGATGGATAAAACCATCCTGGATCTCACCAAAGACAACCATGAACAACAAAAAAACCGCTTTTTCGTGGAAGGAGATCCGGAAGGTATCCTGATTATTGAGTTTGCAAGGGAAACAGAACCCGAGCTGGAAGTTTCGCTGCAGCAAACTATCGATGATTTTAAAAGCGAAGGCATGGGCTACAGTTTGCCCGTGGTTAGAGGTACGGATATCCCCAAGGTATGGAATCTGCGAAAAGCCGGGCTTGGCGTGCTTTCCAATCTTCCGGGTGATGCCAAACCGGTATCAGTCATCGAAGACACCTCTGTAAAGCCTGAGCGGCTGCCGGAATATCTAAGGGAGTTTATGCAACTCATGGATCATTACAACCTGGAATGCGTGTATCATGCCCATATAGCTACCGGCGAGCTGCACCTGCGGCCGATTCTCAACCTGAAAGACCCCAAAGATGTGGAGCTTTTCAGAACGATAGCCCGTGAAACCGCTAAACTGGTTAAAAAGTACAAAGGGTCGCTGAGCGGGGAGCATGGTGACGGCAGGTTGAGGGGAGAGTTTATTCCACTAATGGTGGGAGATAAAAACTACGAACACCTGAAAAGCATCAAGCAAGCCTGGGACCCCAACAATGTCTTTAATCCGGGAAAGATAGTAGATACGCCCCAAATGAATACTTCGCTCAGGTATGAGCCGGGAAAGGAAACCCGACAGATTGATACGGTTTTTAGTTTTTCAAAGGAGCAGGGTGTGCTGCGGGCTGCTGAAAAATGTAATGGTTCCGGCGATTGCCGCAAAACCGAAGTCATAGGGGGGACGATGTGTCCCAGCTATATGGCTACGCGTGATGAGAATGCTACAACAAGGGCACGGGCCAATATACTGAGAGAGTTTTTGACGAACTTCGGAAAAGAGAACCCTTTCGATCATGATGAAATTTATGAGGTCATGGATTTGTGCCTGAGCTGTAAGGCCTGCAAATCGGAATGTCCCAGCAATGTAGATGTTGCCAAGCTTAAAGCTGAATTCCTGCAGCATTATTACGATGCCCATGGTATTCCCTTGCGCACAAGGGCGATTGCCTATATTTCCGAAATAAACAGGTTGGGAGCGTTGTTTCCGCGTATCACCAACTTTTTCATGAGTAATGCCCTAACATCCAAGACCATGAAAAAGGTGTTGGGTTTTGCTCAGAAACGATCCATGCCGTTGCTGTACAAAATCACGCTACGGGCCTGGGCAAAACGACATTTGCATAAATTAAATCCGGCTCATCCGATCAAAAGAGTAAATCTGTTTTCCGACGAATTCACCCAGTTTAACGATACGGAAATTGGCATCAAGGCCATCAAGCTGCTGACGAGCCTGGGTTATGAGGTGAATTTACCCAAGCATAAGGTGAGTGGCCGGACATTTCTTTCAAAGGGCCTTGTGCGTAAGTCAAAGCGCATTGCCAACAAAAACCTGGAAGCATTGAAAGATATTGTGTCCAGTGAGGAGCCGCTGGTAGGTATTGAACCATCGGGCGTTCTGACTTTCCGTGATGAATACCCGGACCTGGCAGAAGACGGAAATAAGGAGGCCGCCGGAAAACTCGCCGAATCCTCATTTATGCTTGATGAGTTCATTATGCATGAAGTACAAGCCGGAAACATTTCGCACAAACAATTTTCCGATACGCCAAAGCGAATTAAGCTACACGGGCATTGCCAGCAAAAAGCCGTGGCATCGACCGAACCCACCAAACAAATGCTGGCTTTACCGCTGAATTATAATGTTGAAGAAATCCCTTCCGGCTGTTGCGGTATGGCCGGATCATTCGGCTATGAAAAAGAGCACTACGATGTATCGATGAAAGTGGGGGAGTTAGTTCTTTTTCCTGCCGTCAGGAAAACACCTATTGAAACTTTAATAGCGGCTCCCGGAACGAGCTGCCGGCATCAGATTAAGGATGGTACCCAGCGACGTTCCTACCATCCGGTGGAAATTCTGTGGGAAGCTTTGAGAAAGTAAGTTTTAAATTACTGATTATTGGTTTATTAATCGATATCGTACTATTATTTTCAATACACTGAAAATATTTGTACAAATATTTTCAGTATAATGAGAATATTTGTATATTTGTATCGAAACAAAAATCAATCAAGTAGTTAAAATGGATACGAATAGATTCACCCAAGTTATCCAAGAGCAAAAAAAGGAATTTTCGTCACAACAATCAGTTTTTTTTGTAAAGCGCGAAAAGCAAAAGGATGTTAATATCACCAGTTATCTTGCCCAGGTTATTACAGGAATAAGACGGTGCGGTAAATCCACCCTTGCTCACATGATTTTACAAGAGAATGACTATGCCTATGTTAATTTTGATGATGAAAGACTCTCTGGTATAAATGCTTCTGATTTAAATAATATTTTGGAAGCTCTTTACGCCATTTATGGTAATTTCAATAACCTTTTGCTTGATGAAATTCAAAATATAGATGGATGGCATTTATTTGTTAACAGATTATTGCGAAGTAAAATGAGAATCATAATAACGGGGTCAAACTCCAAGCTTCTTAGTCGTGAGATAGCATCCCACCTTACCGGTCGTTATATACCCATAGAGCTTTTTCCATTTTCTTTTAAGGAGTATCTTTTAGCTAATGAATTCCAACTAAAAGAATTGGAAACAACCCGAAATAAAGGTCTTATCGTCAATCACTTTATGAATTACATAAAAACAGGAGGCTTCCCTGAAGTGATAAAAGGTGAGGACAAGAAAAAATACGTTTCAAATCTGTTTGATGCGATAGTTACCCGAGACATTATATACCGGTATGGTATACGACATACAAGAACCTTCCGGGAGATTGCCTTATATCTTACCGGCAGCTTTTCATCTGAAATAAGTTTTAACCGCTTAAAAAAAATATTTTATCTTGGAAGCGTTAACACTGCCAAAAATTATGTAGAATATCTTGAAGAAGCATGGCTTTTTGTTAGTTTACCGAAATTTTCCTTTAAAAAACAAGAAAGTATTCGCAATAAGAAATTATACTTGATTGATACTTCCTTCGCCGAATTGGCAGGTGAAAGTTCCACAGCAAACACAGGAAAATTACTTGAAAACATCGTCATGATTCATTTATTGCGTAACAAACAAAAATATGATTACGAAATATTTTATTACAAACACAATGTTGAAGTGGATTTTGTCATATACCGGGCACAAAGGATAAATGAATTAATACAGGTTGCTTTTTCATTAGAAGATGAGAAAACAAGAACCCGGGAAATCAGAGCTCTGATAACAGCTACCAATTATTTAAAAGCAAAGAAATTAACGATTATCACAATGGAACAAAAAGATGAATTACAGGTTAATGGTCATATCATTCATGTAATTCCAGTAGCCGAATGGATGTTAAGCTTTTAATTTTAATGAAATGCAATTGTTGTTTTAGAGAAAATATTTTAGTTTTGCACTCTCAATAAAAAAGTACGGAAAATGGCAAGAAAAAAAACAGAAAGTAAGAAACAAAAAGAATTGCGGGTACAGGTTGTTTTGGAGTGTACGGAACATAAAAAGACTGGAATGCCGGGGACTTCGCGGTATATAACAACAAAAAACCGCAAAAATAGCCCCAGCCGTCTTGAAATGAAGAAATACAACCCAATTCTGCGAAAGCACACAGTTCATAAAGAAATAAAATAATTGAGATATGGCTAAAAAAGTAGTTGCAAGTTTACAGACAGGCGGAAAAGATTTTTCGAAGGTGATAAAAGTAGAAAAGTCGCCCAAAACCGGAGCATACGTTTTTAAAGAACGAGTCGTACCCAATGACCAGGTCAAAGAGGTACTGGCGAATAAGAAATAAGCACTCTGTTTAAATTAAAGTAAGGCAAAAAGCTTTTTCATCCGGTGAGAAAGCTTTTTTTATTTATGGACTGAGTCAAAAATTTTAATTTAGTCCTCTATTAACAAGAAAATTGGAATAAAATGGGAATATTTTCTGCCTTTTCGGGAAAAGAGAAAAAAGAAAAACTTGATAAGGGACTGGAGAAAACCAAGGAGAATGTTTTCAAAAGGATGTCAAGAGCCGTCGCCGGTAAAACCAAAGTTGACGATGAGGTGCTGGATCAACTTGAGGAAATACTGGTCACTTCTGATGTAGGTGTTGATACTACCCTTGAGATTATCGAGCGTATTGAAAACAGGGTCTCCACAGAAAAGTACCTTGGCACAGACGAACTGAACGAAGTCCTCCGGGAAGAAGTGACAAACCTTCTTGCCGAGAATGAAGACCGGGAGCTGCAGGGATTCGATTTCCCGAAAAGGGATACGCCTTACGTTATTATGGTAGTAGGTGTTAATGGCGTAGGCAAAACAACTACTATCGGGAAGTTGGCCTATCAATTCAAACAAGCCGGCAAATCCGTGGTCATGGGCGCCTCGGATACTTTTCGTGCTGCGGCTGTTGACCAGCTCACCATTTGGTCGGAGCGGGTGGATGTACCTATCATAAAACAAAAAATGGGGTCCGACCCGGCTTCAGTTGCCTATGATACATTGCAATCAGCTATTTCCAACAACCACGATGTGGCTATTATCGATACCGCCGGTCGTTTGCACAACAAGAAAAACCTGATGAACGAACTGGCTA
>JAIPAH010000119.1 GCA_021740175.1 Bacteroidales bacterium | reverse complement strand
AAAACATCCACCAGGGTATCATCATCCCGATTCCCTGCTTTTATCACTACCGATTTATTTCCGGCAAAGGCTAACTCGCGGGCCGCTCCACCGAGCTCATCAACGTTTTTTATTTTGTGATTCAATAATATCTCTGCTTCCGGAATATTGGGAGTAATTAAGGTAGCTTCGGGTAGGAGCTCTTGCGCTAATGTTTTTATGGCCTCATCCTGTAATAACTTATCACCGGAAGTGGCAACCATAACAGGATCAACCACGATATTTTCCACATGGTACTCTCTGAGGAGGCGGACAACCGTTTTAATAACCTCGCTGCTGTGAAGCATCCCGATTTTAACCGCGTTAGTACCAATATCGTCCAGAACAGCCCTGATTTGTTTTTCGAGAAAATCGGTTGGCACCGGACGTATGTCATTCACTCCGAGCGTATTCTGGGCAGTAAGGGCAGTAATGGCCGACATTCCGTAAACACCGTTCGCGGAAAAAGTCTTCAAATCGGCCTGAATGCCGGCCCCTCCGCCGCTATCAGACCCTGCGATGGTTAAGGCTATGGGGTATTTTTTTGTCATTTGTTTATCGAAATTTTGTGTTCGTTCTATTCTTCTATCATACGCCTCTTAAAAATGTGAAAAACCTTTCCCGGGTCCGTCAAGAGGCTTACCATTTCGCAGATATTTAAGGCCCGGTTCTCCTTCAATAATTTTACCGATGACTTGCAAGGGGCGACCGAAGGTTTTACTGAAATCGCCGGCTAGTTTTTCAAAGGCTTCCGGATCGACGGTCAGAAGGAGAGTATAATCCTCTCCCCCCGAGTAGGCCAGCTCTTCAGCATTCCAACCGTACTTTTTCGAAGCTTCTCGCAAATTGTCCGACATGGGTGTTTTTTCCAGGTATAATTCCGCGGCCACGTTGCTTGCTTTTACAATATGATGCAAATCGGAACCCACTCCGTCCGATACATCCATCATGGCATGTACCTGCTCTTTCTTGGCCAGCCAACGTCCTTCGCTCACTTTGGGATAAGGCGTAAGATGTTGCTTCAACAATGACTCAGAGAACTTGTCTTCAGGCAATCCATCGAGAATATATTGCAGTCCGCCGGGGGAGTCGCCGAGATTATCAGGTACGGCCACATAATCGCCGGGGCGGGCATGGGAACGTCTTTTGACTTCCGATTTTTTCATCCTACCGGTAACGGCAACATTGATAACAATATTATCGGGCGTATTCGTTGTATCACCACCCAACAGGGGCACATTCTCCTTTTCCGACAATGAGCGGTAACCCTCCATGAATTTCTCTATCCATGCCACACCAAGATTTTTGGGAAAGGCTACCGAAAGAAAAGTACCGGTAGGGGTTCCCCCCATTCCGGCAATATCGCTTAGATTGACCGCCAAGGCTTTGAATCCGAGCTGAAATGCCGATATCTTAGCCCTGAGAAAATGAATTTCCTCAATCAACAAATCTGTGGTGACGATTTGTACTTCATCATCGGTGAAAGGCATGACAGCACAATCATCCCCAATTCCGGTTATGTCTTCCCCCAACAAATCCTTGAATCGAGGTGCTATGACCTCATCTATCAAACCAAATTCCCCGATTTCCGATAACTTTTTTGCCATAGTGTTTTGCCCTTTTACTTTCTGGGTACCTTCTTGTCAAACTATCCCGCGAAGGTATTATTTCCCTTTGGCTTCCTCAACTTTCTGCTTTAATTCCCTGGCAGCAGCCTGGGGATCCTCCGCGCTGCATATTCCTGAAACCACCGCCACTCCATCAGCTCCGGCATTAATAACATCGCCGGCATTATAGGCCTTGATGCTTCCTATTCCAACAGCCTTATGCCGGGATATTCCGGTAATTTTTCTTACACCCTCCAACCCCAGTTCCTCAGTCAGTTCTTCCTTAGTCGGAGTTCGATATACGGGACTGATAGCGATGTAATCCACCTCCAAATCATTAGCCTCTCTTGCCTGCGCATAAGACTCCACTGAAAGACCGATAATAGCGTTTGGTCCAAGCAACCGGCGGGCATCATGATAGGGCATATCCGATTGCCCTATGTGAACGCCATCGGCCCCGACAGCCAAAGCCACGTCTATCCGGTCGTTAATCAACAGGGTTTTGCCATACCTGTCGGTGATAGCCTTAATCCGCCGAGCCTCCTCCATAAAACCGGCCGTTTCCATATCCTTTTCCCGGAGTTGGACGATGTCGGCACCTCCTTTCAATGCCTCTTCCACCACCCAATCCAGGCTGCGGCCTTTGGCAAGGTCTCTGTCGGTTACGAGGTAAACCTCAAATTTAAAATCCTTTTTCATAACCTATCTGAATTTTTTCGCAGTAGAAGACATCATATTTCATCAAGCAAAATTTCGCGAATTATGGCGAATTATCACAAATATACGGCTATGCTATCCTGATTTTACCTTTGATATCCTCTTCGTTAATCTGATAGAGCGCATCCAGGAATTTGACCTGGAAAGTTCCAGGTGCATCGGCATTTTGACGTGCCATTTCACCGGCTATACCCATAACAACCATAGCCCCAACGGCAGCTTCCATATAGTTTTTGTTAACGCTGGCAAATGCAGCGGCCAATGCTGTGGCTGTACATCCCGTTCCGGTGATTTTCGACATCATTGGATCACCATTTGCGACAGCAACAACGCTTTTGCCGTCGGTTATGTAATCAGTTTTTCCGCTTATGGAAACGATACAGCTTTTGGCAGCGGCCAACTCTTTGGCGATTTCCACGGCATCATCCGAAGAAGCGCTGCTGTCAACGCCTTTGGTTTTAGCGTCGGCCTTTAGTAACGCCAGAATTTCCGAAGCATTTCCCCGAATGATATCCGGCCGGACATCATCAATAATTTTTTTTGCCGTATCGGTGCGCAGTGTGGTAGCCCCGGCTCCTACCGGATCAAGAAGCACCGGAACACCCTTTTGTTTAGCTTTCTTTCCGGCTTTAAACATGGCTTCAATCCATTTCTCACTCAAGGTTCCGATATTAAGCACCAGCGCCGAAGCTATCGAGGCCATTTCTTCAACTTCTTCAACGGCATGAGCCATCACCGGGCTTGCGCCCATCGACAGCAAGGCGTTAGCCGTACTGTTCATCACGACATAATTGGTAATGTTATGCACCAAAGGCGCATTTTCTCTGACTTTTTGCAGATCGCTGATTACTTTTTCTGTATTCATAATTTTTTCCTGTTTTCTTTTTTGATTCCTTTGATTGCTACGTAATCACCTTTCTGGGATCCCTTTGTGGGATTCTCTATGAATTCGTTCGCATAAAGCGGATGACGGGTTAAGGTTTGCGCGTAATCAAAATCGCCGAAACCTGTTCTTTTCAGCAGCTCCACTTTCTCAGCAGTGGTTCTCCACCGGGCCTCTTTAACGAACTCAATAGGATAAACGGCATCGGGTTTTACGCCTTTGAAAACATCATCGTCCCAGGTTCCGATGATTTTACCGAGGTTATAAAGGATAGCAAACGAACTTTCCTTTGGGACGTCGATGACCACAATTTTTCCTCCGGATTTTAAGGCTTTAGCGGCTTTTCGGAAAGCTTTCTGCAGATCATCGATATAACCCGGGGTGCCGTTGAACAGCAGCGTATCGTAAGTATCTTTGCCAAAATCAGCTTCTTCAGCCGTACCGATGGTTACTTCCATCCCTCTTTTCCGGGCGATATCCGACATAGCCTCCGAGGGCTCGATACCTTCGCGGATATCGATATTGTAATCTTTTCGCAAAGCATCTTCAAAAAGCCCGCTCCCGCAACCTATCGACAAGATTCTCTCTCCATGTTTCAAGAACCAGGCTACTACGGCAACTTCTGAGGAAAACAGGTTTTTGTTTTCCTTAAACCATGCGTCGTACTTTTCCGCATATGCATCAAATGATTTTAATTCTTTTGCTTTAAACATCTCCAAAATTTTAACATAAAAAAAGCCGTTCTACTACCCTTAGCGCAGCAAAACGGCTTTTAATCATATTTTCAGTCGTTTCCCTGCGCTGTTATTACACAGTTCAGGTTCAATGGGTCTTTCTCAGCCTGCCCAAAGGCAAGCACCCCAACGATATTTGTTTACCTTATTAAGAACGTGATTCGTTGTATTTGTTCTAACCGCCAAATTTAACAGGTTATGGTTTCTTTTAGTTCACCCGGATGTTTTTATCGCATTACCATTGTCCTTTTGGTATAACTTTTAATATCTGTAATTTAGCGTTTTATGGATTATTTAGAACATTTTTAAATTTAGGAACAATAGGGTTATCGAAATTAACATCATTTGTCAATTATTTCATTATAGTCAACCGATATATCCATTTTAGAAAGAACCTCATCCCGAACCTGTTTAGCAATATCAATTGCTCTTTCTACTTTTTTATTAGAAAGATAAACCGTTTCCTCCGGATATCTTACCTCCACTGCATATCCCTGAATCTCTGATAAGGAGTCATAATATGTTTCAAAGTCATTATCTTTTTGACTTATCCTACTCAGAAGATAGACTAAATCATGCGTGTATTTGAACTGTATAGATAAATAAATCAAATATGCTTTTAAATACTTTTCTATAGCTTGCTGGCAATGAAAGGTGACTGTATCGAGATACTCAGGAATATGAATATAGGTGACTTTTGCGGTTCCTAAGTCATGATCCCCTTTAATCATCCATGTTTTTATATACTCTATTTGATTTTTCATAAAGAGTTATTCCGGATGTTAACACTTCATATACAAAACTATATGGATTGCTTTTAGATCTCTTAACTTCATCTGGGGTATAAACTATAATATCCATAGGGATATTTTCTTCTGCCAGCATTCTCCTGATATTTACCGAACGCTCAGGCCGGGGCAAATATGACTCTTTTATGATAAATAAATCCAGGTCACTGTTATCTGATGGATTGCCATTAGCGTATGACCCGAATAAAATAATCTGTTCAGGATCGTATTCAGCAACAATTTTGTTTATGATTTCTGAAATTTTTTGGCTTATCATATATCAATCCCTTTTTTGCTAAGTTAAACTATTTGCTATTCTAAATCAACAATCCAGCTTAACTTCATTGAAGTTACTCACAGAAACAATACTGGTTCGTCCAAAAAACCTTCTAAGAAGATATTCAGCAATTTTTACCCTTAAATTCCCTAAAGGGAAATTGCTGAATATCATTTAGTTTCGTTTTTTAATTCAACTTTACCAAGTTACTTTTACGGTAAATATTCACCTTTTTGGACGGCTTCGTGCCAAAAGTTTCCTTGCGATAATTTTATTCCGCCTTCTTATAAACGATGGCCATAACCGTTTTATCATCTCCCCCCATGTTAATCGACATGCCGTAGGGTCGGTCAGACGGGATAGAGATTTGGGCTTCACCGGCATTACCCGTTAGCTGTTCCCAAAGGGTGACGGCCATATGCACGCCGGTAGCTCCTGTAGGATGCCCCCATCCGATAAGTCCACCTGTGGTATTGAAGGGTAGCTCACCATCGCGGGCCGTCTTACCTTCAAGGATGTAATCGGCGCCTTTACCGTGCGGAGCTAGTCCAAGTGCCTCCACACCCAAAACTGCAGCAATAGCAAAGCAATCGTGGATTTCAACTGTTGCCAGGTCATCTTTGGTTATTCCGGCACTTTCAAAAGCTTTGTCAATAGCGCTTTTCATGGTATCCAGGCGTGTAGGCTCCTCCGGGTCTTGCGTAACATCTTCAACCGCATGACCGTATCCGGCAATTTCCACGGCTTGGTCTTTCGAGATACCGGTTTTTTCCAACCCTTCTTCTGAAAGAATGGCTATCGCTGAAGCGCCGTCCGAGACTTTGGACGATTCCAAGGGTGTCAAATGCGGGGTAAACATTTTGGGACTGGGCTCGGTATTCAGAGCCGTAGCTTGCGGGTTCATATCCGTATTTTCATATTCCTGGGCCGTGGGGCAAAGCTTAGCATTTTCAATAGCATTGTGATACCATCGCGCAAAAGCGCGCCGGGTTTGGTCGCGGCCGAATTTTTTAAAATATGCTCCGGCGCGGTCACTAAACTGGCCGGGGAAAAAATGAGCGTGCCCGCTTTTTCTCTTCTGATACCAACCGGCTCCGGCGAGAATATCAGCACCGTAAACGGCTTTTACCGAATTTTGTACTTCCACCCCCAGTGATAAGACCGAATCGGCCGTTTCAGCGAGAATGGACTTCATTCCTGTCAGTAACGACATACCTCCCGAAGCGCAGGCGGCCTCGACGCTCAAACTGGGCTTATATCGCAACCCTTCGTCGATCATGGGCATAAAAGCTCCGAGATGCCCTTGTTTGTTGTAACGGGCAGCCATAAAATTGCCCACTACTCCTTCATCTACATTCTTCGGTCCCCCGGTTTTTTTAAGCGTTGCATTTCCTGCCTCGTTCAGGTAGTGTTCAATGCCGGGACGGGGCTTCTTAGGGTTAAACTCCTTCCTACCGGTTCCCAGCGAAACCGTGTTGTAGCCTGCTGTCATATATATTTTTCGTCGCATAGTCATCTCCAGTTTTTTTGATTAATCAAAGTATGAATTTACCGGTCCGTAAGCGTGGAAAAAGCCGGTGGTCAAAACAGTGTTTACATCTTTTGATGATTGGGCCACGCCTTGGCTTACCAGTTTTTCACCGATATTTTTGGAATTTTTGCCAAACCTGATGGCTAATTCACTGCCTTTTGTATCCAATTGACGAAGGGCTGCAAAATAGTCCTTCAGTTCATCCTTACGAGTTTTCTTCTTGATCATCTTTTTCCAGGGCATCCAACCTTTAGGCAGGTCACCCAATTCATCATCTTCCTGATGCGAAATGTTGTCATACATTACATAATCATTCTTATCCGGGTCAAAAGCCCCTACGGGTCTTCCTTTTTCGTACTTCAGGAAGCCATCTTTCTGCGCTCCCCCGGGATGTTGTCCCCCGGTAACTCCTTTGTCATAGAGTTTGTCAAGAAGGTCGCTGTGCAAGTTTTCATCTTTAAAATAAGGATTCATCACCCCTAGGATAAACCTAACCACATCGATTCCTACATAATCGATTAATTGGAAGATCCCCATGGGTCGTATCATAAAGTCGCGAGTCACCTTATCCACCTGGTATATCGCTCTCGGTAATTCCTTCTCTTTACTCAAACGCTCCGCTTCAGCAATACCGAATAAGGCATCCCTCATAAGATGGCCGTTTCCGATAAAACCGGCTACATCTTTAGCGTATACCACCACCTTCTTAAGGGCTGATGCATAGGAATCCGCAAAATTTTTGAGATCCGGTAAGGTCTTTTCAGCGGGAATCATTTCCACCAATTTCTGGACGGCGGGGGGATTATAAAAATGAAATCCGATAATGCGCCCTTCCAGGTTAGCTTCTTCGTTAAGCCTGCCAATAGGTACGGAAGAGGTGTTGGTGAAATACCAAATCTTTTGGGAGCTATTTTGATCGATCTGTTTGTATAACTTCACTTTCAAATCCGGGTCTTCATTGACGGCTTCAAAAACCAACGAGGCTTCGGAAGCTTGGTCAAGCCGGATTGTAGGTTTTATAACATCCACCACATCCCGAACATATTGCTGGATAATGTGCTGGTTTTCTACCAAGTCTTCCCGGCCAGCATAGGCCTGGCGTAAAGGCACAATATTTTTCTCAGCCTTTTTTACTGCCTGCTCCCTGATATACTTTAATAAGCTGTCGAGATTCTCATAAGAAACATCAACAGCATGAAGGACGTAGGTTTTATCACGGTTTTCGGGTTTAAGCTTAAGGTTAACCATCTCAAGAGCTGTGAGAAGCAGTATACCGCTGCCCATTTTACCTGCAGCACCCAAAACCGCGACGTTTTGCAATCTTTCTGAATAATTCATAATCGTTTGTGAGTTTTTTTTTACCAATTTGGTTTTCTTTTCTCAAGGAAAGCATTGATGCCTTCTTTGGTTTCCTCGGTGCCGAATAGTGAGCCAAAATGCTTGGATTCCAGGATATTTCCATCATTAAAATTCAACTGTTTGCCCCGGCGCACCATTTCTTTGACAAGCTGAACCGCTTTAGGCCCTTTGGAAGCTATTTTGCCGGCCACTTTATAGGTCTCATCCATAAGATTATCCGCCTCAACGAGTCGTTGTACCAGTCCCAGGTTGTAGGCTTCTTCGGCAAGCACATTCTCCCCGGTCATAAGAATATATAATGCATTGGAATCCCCTATCATTCTCGGGAGTCCTTGTGTTCCCGAAAAACCGGGGATAAGACCAAGATTAACTTCAGGCTGACCAAACTGCGCTTTTGTGCTGGCTATCCTGAAATCACAGGCCGAAGCCAGTTCAAAGCCCCCACCGAGGGCATAGCCGTTAACGGCTGCAATCACGGGAAGGGGAAAATGCTCTATTTTATCGAATACATTCTGCCCGGTTCGGGAAAATTGACGCCCTTGCTCTTTATTCTTTTCTGACAACTCCGGGATATCCGCTCCCGCAGCAAAAGCTTTCCCTTCGCCGGTGATTATCACCACGCGAACATCGTCACGGGCTTTTATCTCATCGAGCATTTGGTTCATTTCGTGAAAAAACTGGGAATTCAGGGCATTTAATTCCTTAGGCCTGTTAATTTTAAGTAATGCGATATTGTCTTTTACTTCCAAAAGAAGAACCTGGTAATCCATAATTATTTGTTTAATTCTTTATATTCAAATATAAATATATTTTTATTAGTAACCCAATAATACATCCTTTGTTCAATGAAGGGCTTGTTGATGATTCTGATTATTCGTGTGTTACCACACTTTTGATAAAAAGAATATTACTACTGAAAAAACGAATTTGTGGCGGAAATAATTCTATCCTGGTTCTGAAAATGGGGTGTGTGCCCGCCACCTTCAATGATAAAGCTTTCAAAGCGGCCGCTTACCCGTTTTTCAATTTCCCGGCCCGGTTGTAAGGTTCCGAACATGTCCTTTTCACCTTGAATAAAAAGTACGGGCACAGTAATATTTTTCGGGGAAGTCTTTCCATTGCGGGATGCTTCCCAGCCCCTCGTGTAAAAATATAATAAACGGCTGTTCCTTATCTATAGGGCCAATGATACGATAATGGTAAGAATAATTATTTATGTCGACAAAACCATCCATTTGTTTTAAGTTAGTCAAATCTCATTCTACCAATTACTTCGCTTACCCGATTAAATTCATCAATAATCTCTTTCAAAATAGTAGCTGCGGGTTCTATTTCATTGATGCTTGCTGAAACCTGCCCGATTTCCAGTTCTCCTTCCTCCAGGTCTCCGTCAAACATACCTATTTTAGCTCTACCTTTACCAAGATGCTCCTTTAGCTTTTCGGCAGAAGCGCCGGCATTTTCCATTTCCTCCACTTCCCGGAAAAAATTGTTTTTAATCAGGCGGACGGGCACTACTTTTTTCATAGTGAGCTTTGTACCTCCATCGGGTATTTCAACAATCTTGTTTTTAAAATCATCATGCGAAGAAGATTCAACACTGACGGCAAAGCGACTGCCTATTTGTACCCCGTCGGCTCCCAAAGCTATTGCTGCCAGCATGGCACGACCGCTACCTATTCCTCCTGCGGCAATCAAAGGAACAGTGATTTTATCCTGAATATAAGGTATCAAAGTCATCGTCGTAGTCTCTTCCATACCGTTATGTCCACCGGCTTCGAAACCTTCAGCCACAACCGCATCGACTCCGGCTTCTTCCGATTTAAGAGCAAATTTAAGATTAGCCGCCACGTGCACCACTTTCACCCCATGCTCTTTCAACATCGCAGTATATTTTTTCGGGTTTCCTGCCGAGGTAAAAACCACCTCCACGCCTTCTTCCATAGTAATCTTAATCAATTCATCTACATGCGAATACAAAAGCGGAATATTGACTCCAAAAGGTTTGTCGGTGGCTTCCTTGCACTGCCGGACATGTTCGCGGAATATTTCAGGAGCCATCGAACCTCCGCCGATAAGCCCCAATCCTCCGGCATTACTTACCGCCGAGGCCAGCTTCCAGCCGCTGTTCCAGACCATTCCTGCCTGTATCACCGGATAACGAATATTGAACAAAGAAGTAATTCTATTCATAACTTTTTATTATTAGTTACTGGGCACTATTTTCGGGTTGTTTGTCACGTTTTTTCTTCCATCGCCGGTGCGACCAAAGCCAATACTCCGGTGCTTGCTTTATCGATTGTTCCAGCCGTTTCATATAAAGGCGGGTCACTTCTCCGTCGGGTAAATCTGCCGGGCTGTCGGTCAAAAGCTCACCTGAAACCGTATAATGGCCTCTTTTCACTTTTTGTATATCTAAATAAAAAACAGGA
>JAIPAH010000118.1 GCA_021740175.1 Bacteroidales bacterium | reverse complement strand
TTAATAATTTCTTTAGTTACCTGTCCCTCAGCTTTTTAGAATTAACAAAAACAAACCGCAGTTAAGCTTGACGAAACATTTCTTAACTTTATTTTTACTCAAAAATCAGCTTAAAAAGGGGGCTTTTTGGACAGCCTCGCCGCCTTTTTGCTGATGCCATCCATATCAACATACCGGAATGCAATTCTCTCTGAGTTACACCAACGTCCACCGGCTATGCCGTTTCATTCTTAAAGTCTCCCCTTCAAAAGGGGAGATTTAGAGGGGTAAACAGGCAATACGCAAGAACCAACCTGACCGTCAGAGTTCCTGTAAAAATCCATCACAATCTTTTTTTTTCGTGCTGGTGCAATCTCAGCCAGGAGGTTTTCTTCTGACCTTCTTATAACCCCTCCGTCTCCCCCTAAAAATAGGGGGAGAGCTGCTTTGGCTGATTTAGAAATTATTTTACAAAGATTTTACTGTTATTTAATACCGTGTCGTCCCGGTAACTTCTGATGATGTAGAAACCTTTTTTAAGACCTTCTACATTCAGCTCTACACGGTTTTTTAGTCCGAAAACCTTTTCGACCATAACCCTTTGTCCGGCAGCATCTACCACCACCATCCGGTCAGGGGTTGTTTCCGTAAACTCCAGTGTCACGATTCGGTGTGCCGGATTGGGATAGACCTCTACCCGGGCCTGCATGAGGTCACGGTTACCGATACCTGTGGCAAAAAAGTTGTCATACATCTCCTGTAAAACATCGATAGGCTCTTCCCCTTCGTCGGTAGCTCCCACCCATAATTCCAGCCACAGGTCTTCGGGGTCATCGTCGGGTTGGGCTACTCTAAGGAAAGAAGAGAGCGAACTGGTTCCCTCCGAAGTGCATCGCGTGTCGGCTCCCACCATATTGGCTCCCTGCATGGCGGCCATTAGTTTGGCGTGCAGGGGGCCTTCGGTTTCGTTGAAATTATTTTCCATCGAATCCAGCACTTCCTGTCCCAACAGGATATTTCCCTGAATAGCGTAATTCGGCCCCAACACATGGTTTTTATAATCGTCGCAATTGCTTCCGGTAAATGCCGCACTGCGAGGACTTCCGTCATTATAGTCGACAATGCCGTATTGCCGGTATGAGGGGGCGCCCTGGGCATCGTTTTCAACCAGCCAGTCGATAATTTCCTGGGGACTATTGCCTTCCACCATCAGATCGTGAGCATTCTCCTGGTTGGTTTCATTGTGATAGGCTTGGGTATGGATGGCTCCGGTGCCGGGAATAACATCACTGATAATCATCGCCCCGAGCGTGCCGGGCCATGTAATGGTGTCTCCACATGTGGCACCGGCACTGCCGATTTCGCCTGTAACCGAATCCACAGCTACTATGGAGAAAGTATGCTGGCCTTGCAATAGGGAAAAGCAAAAAAGAATAGCAATTGTTAAAGTCAATTTTTTTATCATATTTAGTTACTTTTATTCATTACCAATATGTAAAACTAATAAAAATCAATCGTCTCTTGGTGGAAATATTAAATAATCCTCTGTCACTTTTTAAGAGGCGGCCCAATACATGAAAATATTTCATCATCCGATTCGTTACTTTCATTAGATATTGTGAAAAATGGGAAAGCGGAAAAAGAAAACCAGTGTATCACGAAGGTTGATAAAATATCTTTTGCTTGCCGGATTTAGTTTCGCTTTGCTGTTCATTTTGTTTATAGTTTTAGTGAAAGCTGGGTGGTTTGGGGCTGTGCCTTCCAAAAGTGACCTTGTGGGTATTCAAAATGAAACGGCTACTTTGGTTTATTCCTCCGATGATGTTTTGCTCGGCAAGTATTTTGACAAGAATCGCACGCATATCGAGAGGAATGATGTCCCGGAGCATCTCATGCAGGCCCTTATCGCCACTGAAGATGCCCGCTTCTATTCCCATGAAGGAATTGATACACGCAGCTACTTCCGGGTGTTTTTTAAAACCTTGTTGCTAAATGATGAAAGCTCCGGAGGAGGAAGCACTATTACTCAGCAGCTGGCTAAAAACCTGTTTGGCAGATCCGATTTTGCATTGCTGACACTGCCGGTCAATAAAGTGAAAGAAGCTGTTATTGCCAGCAGGCTGGAAGAGGTGTATAACAAAGAAGAAATTCTTATGCTTTACCTGAATACGGTTCCTTTCGGAGAAAATGTTTATGGCGTGGAAGCCGCAGCCAATCGTTATTTCAATAAAAGCACGCGGGCATTGACTATTCCGGAATCGGCAACGCTTGTCGGTCTTTTAAAAGCAAATACGTATTATAATCCCCGCCTTCATCCTGAGAATGCCAAAGAAAGAAGAAACCTGGTGCTTTCTTTGATGCAGAGGCAGGATTACATATCTGAAAAGGAAAAGGATGAATACCAAAAAGTCCCGCTTCAGGTGGATTATTCCAACTATTCCCTGAAAGGCCCGGCTAATTATTTCCTTTACCAGGTTAAGCAAAAAGCAAAAGCAATTCTTAAGAAGCATGAACGCCGGAATGGAGTGAGTTATGACCTTGAAAAAGACGGCTTAAAAATCCATACCTACCTGCATGCAGGTCTTCAGAAAATGGTGAAAGAATCTGTCCGCTCTCATCTTAGCCGCATGCAGAAAAAACTGGATTCGGAACTGAAGGGCCGCAAAGCTGATTTTATTCCCGCCTTAGAAAATGACCGTACCAAAAAGCGGGAAATCTTTACTTGGAAGGGAGTAGAAGTAAACCAAATGACGAAGCGTGACAGCCTGTGGCATTACAAAAAAATGTTGCATGCGGCAGCCTTGATAGCCAATCCCGAAAGCGGGAAAGTGAGAGTGTGGGTTGGAGGAAACCATCACAGGTATCTGCCTTTTGATTTAGTAAGAGCCCGACGTCCATCAGCTTCAGCCTTTAAACCTATACTTTATACGGCTGCTCTTGAAGAGGGTTATGATGTTTGCACTTACCTGGATAACGAGAAAAAAGTGTATAAGCGTTTTGATGATTGGGAGCCGCAGAATTACGATCTTGAAAGTGGGGGAGAAGTGGCGATGTGGTATGCGCTGGCGCATTCTATGAATCTCCCTTCTGTTGATCTCTATTTCAAAACCGGCCATGAAGCATTGGATTATACGTGGCGGAAGATGGGATTCCGGGATGCGCTTCCGGCTGAGCCTGCGGTGGCCCTTGGAGCGAAAGAGGTATCGCTTGCCGGGCTGGTACAAGGTTATTCTGTATTTGCAAATAAAGGAAGAGTACCACAACTACAAATGATTAAACGAATTGAAAAGAGTGATGGCGAGCCTATATACCAGGCATCAGCGTCGGCCGGTGAAGATGCTGTAGAACCCGAAATAGCGGAGAAGATCACGGCTATGCTATCACGTGCAGCGCGAGAGGGAACGGGGGCCTCCCTTTACAGTAGGTACGGTGTGCATTCGGATTTTGCTGCCAAAACCGGTACATCGGAGGATTTTAAGGATGCCCGGTTTATGTGTTATAACAGAGATATGGTTTTTGGTGTATGGGTCGGTGCGCATGACCCGGAAATTCATTTCCAATCAGGTAATCATGGGAGCGGAGCAGCACTGGCCTTGCCGGTTGCAGGGAAGACTATTAAAAAGATGCAGGATGACCCTGACCTCCGTAATAAGTATTTATTACCTCTGAATCTTGCTGTAGACACTTCTCAAATGATGAACTGTCCTCCGCTGAAAGAGGAAGGAGCCATAGAGGGATTTCTGAAAGATGTGTCAGACGGCATAAAAAGCATTTTCAGAAAGAAAGACACTCCCGATCCGCAAGATAAACCTGGTAGTGAAAAGTCAAAGAAGAAAGAGAAAGACGGGAAATTTAAAAAATTGATTGACAAGATTTTTGGGAAGAAAAAGGAAAATAAGCAAGAGTAGTTATCGGGGGCTACCTCTGGGGTTTAAAAACAATAGATTAAACTACCTTTGCCTAAAATATATCTATGACAGAAATATCTGACATTTCGGTGCTTTACGAGGATGAGTATTTTATCGTAGTGGATAAACCGGTCGGGCTTCCGGTACACAAAAACGAACATATGCCCAGGGATGCCGATTATCTTACCAAAGCTGTAGGAAAGCAGAAAGGAAAGTCCATTTACAATGTGCACAGACTGGACGCAAAAACTTCCGGTGTGATAGTTTTGGCCTGCACTTCCGAGGCAGCGGGAATTCTAACAAGACAGTTTGAGCAAAAGCAGGTTAGCAAGAAATATTTGGCCATCACGAAAGGGAACCCCGGCGAAGGTACTTTTGAAGGGGGGGTAATGGTTAAGAAGAAAACCAAAATCAAAAAGCCTGCCCGCACCAGTTTTTCTACAATTTCCACTATAAAAACAAACCTTGTATCAAAAAACCAAGAGCAAGTAGATTTAAGTTTGGTGGAAGTAAAGCCCCAAACCGGAAGATGGCATCAAATCCGGCAGCATTTTGCCCGAAATCGTTTTGATATAATAGGCGATACCCACCACGGAGATTTTACCCTCAATAAATTGATAACCGGGGAGACTGGGATAAAACGCCTTATGCTCCATGCTTCAGAGTTGATATTTTGGCATCCCTATGAAGAAAGGCAAGTCACTGTCAGGAGTGAAAAACCCGGAGATTTTGCCATGCTATTGGAACAGCTAAGTAAGGAATAATGATACAGGAAACTTTGATTTTTAGTAATTTTACTTTAGTTTCAAGGATCAACAAAGTGATATTCTTTTTGTTACCATTTAGTAGAACATAAGGATGTAAACATGAGAGACCCACTTTTGAAAAATCATTCCGGGCTTTTTACCGATTATTATGAGTTGGCAATGGCCCAGGCCTATTACCTTCAGGGAAAGGGGGGGGATAAGGCAGTGTTCGATTATTTTTTCCGTAAAAACCCTTTCAATGGGGGTTATGTGCTTTTTTCAGGGATTAACGAGTTGCTTGAAATCCTGGAAAATTTAGGCTTCAGCCAGGATGACCTGGATTATTTGTCTAGCCTTGGTTTTCGTAAAGAGTTTTTGGATTATCTTTCCACCTTCACCTTTCAGGCTACTATAAAAGCGCCCCGGGAAGGTGAGCCGGTATTCCCCCTTGAGCCGGTGGTTACCCTGAAAGGGAATATCATAGAGCTTCAGCTTATCGAAACTTTGGTATTAAACATCCTTAATTTTTCCTCGCTTATTTCTACAAAGGCCTCCCGCATCCGCTCTGCCCTCGGGAACAGATTGTTTAGCGACTTTGGCCTGCGCAGGGCGCAGGGAACGGGTGGTGTGATTGCTTCACGAGCCGCTGTTGTTGGAGGAGCTGATTCCACATCCAATGTCATTTCAGGGTATTTGTATGATATCCCTGTGGGAGGAACGATGGCCCATTCGTGGGTGCAGACCTTTGAGGATGAGCTTGTTGCCTTCAGGAAGTTTGCCGAAATTTATCCCCAAAATACGGTGCTTCTCGTAGACACCTATGACACCCTGAACAGCGGAATTCCTAACGCTATAAAAGTGGCCAGGGAAATGGAGGAAAACGGGCAGAAAATGAAAGGTATACGCCTTGATAGCGGGGATTTGGCGTATCTCAGCAAAAAAGCCCGAAAAATGCTGGATGATGCCGGGCTGCATTATATCAAGATAATGGTTTCCAATCAATTGGATGAGTACGTCATTCGCAGCCTGAACCTGCAGCATGCTCCCGTAGATGGTTTTGGCATTGGAACGAAGCTGATTACGGGGATGAAATCGGCTGCCGTAGACGGGGTGTACAAATTGTCCTATTTTCAGGATAAACCGCGTATGAAAGTTTCCGATAATATCGAAAAAACCACCCTCCCCGGTGAAAAGCGAACGGTACGTTATCTCAATGACGACGGTACATTTTATGGCGATGGAATCTTACTTGATGAAGAAGAATCCACTTCCGAAATAATTCACCCCCATTTTAATCGGAAAAGATCGACCGTAGTGGGTTTTCAGAGTGAAGATATTATTACCACGGTGATGAAAGATGGTAAACGGCTATCGGAAAAAATATCCGTAAAACAGAGTGCGCAATATGCAAAAGAGCGATTAGCGCAGTTACCCCTGGAACATCATCGTATTGAATATCCCCATCACTATAAAGTGGGGATTAGTAATAAATTAGCTGAGTTGCGCGATCATTTGATAGAGAAAATAAATCATAAGGAGGAGTCATGAAAGCTTTATTAATAGTTGACGTTCAGAACGATTTTTGTCCCGGCGGAGCTCTTGGCGCACCGGGCAATGACGAGGTAGTGCCGGTGATAAACAAAATACAGGATAAGTTTGATGTAGTGGTTGCCTCGAAAGACTGGCATCCTGGAAATTCGGTCCATTTTGAGAATTGGCCGGTTCACTGTGTTGCCAATACGAAGGGAGCCGAATTTCACCCGGATCTGAAAACCAATAAAATAGACAATATTTTCCTTAAAGGGACCGGTAATAAGGATGACGGTTATTCGGCTTTTGAAGCAACAAGTGATAACCTGACCCGGTATCTTAAAGATAAAGGTGTGGATGAACTTTATGTGGCCGGTCTGACTACAGATTATTGTGTGAAAAATACCGTGCTGGATGCCGTGAAAGCGTTCAAAACAATAGTAATCGAGGACGGAATAAGAGCGGTAAATGCTAATCCCGGCGATGGCGAAAAAGCTATTAATGAAATGAAGCAGGCCGGAGCGAAATTTATTGATTCCGGGAAATTGAACTAAATTTTATTGCTATTTTATGGAAAAAAAGAAACAAATATCCCAGGATCTTCATGATGAACTGGTTCGCCTTTTTGGCGATGAGCAGGCTCAAAAGCTCATGGAGGACAAAGGAAGATCAAAAAGCAGCCTGCAATACCTGGCGTTTAAAAAGCAATTTCGCAGGAATTTTGGTATTAATTTTAATGTGATTCTGGTTACCTTCATTGTCATAGTTGTGTTCCTGATTTCACTGGAGATTCTGGGATTGTAGACGGAATAAATGACAGGATGTAATGCGGGTAAAAATCATATCTTTGCTAAAATTACTCCAAACCGCCCCTATAGGAGCGGTTTTTATTATTCTTAAGCTTATATGAAAACAGAAGAAAAAGAAATTATCAGGCAAAAACTGTTTAAAGCCCGGGAGAGGTATAGCAAACGGGTCAGCCAGCTTTCAGAAGATACTGCGCCGGTTGCTCCTGATTGCTCTATCGGGCGTGTCAGCCGCATGGATGCTATCAATAACAAAAGTGTGAGCGAGGCCGCTTTGGCCAACGCCCGCGATAAACTGAGAGATGTAGAAGAATCCCTTGCCCGAATCGATACTCCTGATTTTGGGAAATGTAAAAGCTGTACCACGCCTATTCCCATCAATCGTCTTATGGCTATGCCTGAAAGTTTGTATTGCATGAAATGTGTGAGAAAATAGAACCATCGGAGGCTGAATTATAACTATAAGAAAACGAAATTTTAAAAGAGATCCTTTCGGAATAAGAAAATTATATGTATTTTTGAAAGAAAGGTTTTAGCATGAAACACCTTTTGGTAATACATATCATAATATTACTCTGTTTGGTAAACATTGGTAAAAGCCAGACCCGGGAAGTACCCTTCACCCTCGACGACCGGGATCGTATTATGAGAACGGAAGAAAGGATGGAAGCACTGCGCAAGGAGATGAACAGCCGGTTTGAAGCGCAGGATGCAAAATTTGCTGCCCAGGATGCGCGATTCGAAGCACTCAATCAAAAAATGGAGGCTATGAATTCCAGGATAGATACCTTATATTGGGGTTTCGGGATTTTAATTGCCCTGATGATTTTTATGCTGGGCTATATAATCTACGATCGCCGTACTGCATTTTACCCCCTTCTTCACAAAAACCAGGAATTGGATGAAAAATACCGTAAGCTGGAGCAAATTATGAAAGAAAAAGCCAAAGAGGATTCCGGGCTTGAAGATATCCTTCGCTCTGCGGGGTTACTTTAAAACCTCAGTTATTGTTAAAAAACTCAATCACATCTTCAATTTCCCGCGACCATACTTCCCAGCTATGGGCTCCGTCGGTAATCCTTAGCTCGGCATCATAGCCTTTCTTCCGTAAAGTATCATACATAGCTACCGAATGGTGAAACAGGCCCGTATCATCGTCACCACAGGTGATATATACAGGCATCTGCTTAGTGCTATCCGTTGTGGCAAGTTGGAAAGGGTTTTCCTGCCGGTAAGTTTTTTGTTTTGGGGGCCGGCCGAATGTGTTTTCCAGTATATCGGTGTTCTTGGGAAGCTGCGGCCAGAAAGCTCCGCTTAAGGAGGCGGCAGCCTTGAAACGCCGTGGGTATTTGAAAGCCAGGTGCAGCGCTCCATAGCCTCCCATTGATAATCCGGCGATATAGCGCGAGTTTGGTTGGGATAAAACGCGGTATTTGTCTTCAATATGTTTTCGGAGATCACTGATGATAGCAGTTTCATAATTCCCCCAGCTAATTTCAGGATCCGAATCCACATACCAACTGTTATGGGCGTCGGGCATGACCACAATAAAGGGCCGCGTAGCTCCCTGCGAAATCATGGTGTCCATTGTTTTATGTACATCACCCTGTTCTGTCCAGTCTTTGTGGTCCCCGGTATATCCATGCAGCAGGTAGAGTACCGGATATTTTTTATCGGTTTCATAGTAGTTGGCGGGAAGATAAATATTGTATTTTAAGGAGCTGTCAAGTGCCTGGCTTTCAATGGAGCGATTAAGCACTGCCCCGTTTGTTTTTTGTCCAAAGGCTATAGAGTTGAGCACAATAAGAGCGAAACAACAGAGGCTGATGCTTAAAATTTTGTTTATACTCATAACGTAAAGTTTTAATCAAAAATAGTAAGAAAAAACTAATCGAAAGCTGATTACGTTTTTATAAAAAAATGGGAAAGAAACTTTTTGATTATTTTTGTGTTTTAATAGTGAGTAATTTTATGGTTAGAGAGAAATTATATTATGGATAAGTTGCTGAAGAGGAGAGATGGAGAAGCTTTAATTTACAAGGATAAACATTATAGTTATGATGACTTGTTGAAGCATGCCAATGCTTATGGTCAATACCTTGAACAGTACCGTCCCGAAAAAGTCATGATCTTTTCAGAGAATCGGCCTGAATGGATTTTTGCGTTTTATGGGAGTTGGCTTAACCAGGCCACCGTTATACCCGCCGATCCTATGTCCGCAGCAAGTGATATTTCCTACATGGCCGCAGACAGTGAGCCGGAAGTTTTATTTTGCTCTGCGGAAAAGAAAGCAATCACACAGGAAGCAATCCACCAGCTTTCCAACCCTCCCGAAGTAGTAGTCTTTGATGAAATACATTCGCTGCCCGAACCGGTTGAGGTAAAAGAAGTAGAACCCGTAAGTGATGATGATTCAGCAGTCATTATCTATACTTCCGGAACGACAGGGAAGCCAAAAGGTGTAGTACTTTCTTACAGGAATCTGAAATCCAATATGGATGCGGTATCATTTCAGATACCAATTTTTAAGCCTTCGGAACGCGTGATGATATTACTTCCTTTACATCATATTTTTCCCTTAATGGGCTCTATGATAGTAGTAATGTATTCAGGCGCTACAGCTGTAATGGCCCCGGGTATGACGAATGAACATATCATCAATACCCTTCAGAATCATAAAGTTACTATACTTATCGGGGTTCCGAGATTGTATAGCATGATGCGCAGCGGCATTATGAGTAAGATTAGAGCTAGTACAGCAGCTTCAAAGATGTTCTCGCTGGCAAAAGCCCTGAATTCGAGCAAATTGTCTAAGATACTCTTCAATACGATTCACAAGAAATTCGGGGGTAACCTGAAATATATGATTAGTGGTGGTGCTGCCCTCGATAAAGAGGTGGCAAAAGATTTTAAAACCCTTGGTTTTGAGATGCTCGATGGGTATGGGATGACAGAAGCATCGCCGATTATCACGTTTACAAGACCCGGTAAGTGGAAAATCGGATCACCCGGACAGGCTATGCCCGGAGTACAGATTGCTGTCAGGGACGGAGAGATAGTGGCCAAGGGAGAGAATGTAATGAAAGGCTATTACAATCGCCCCGAAGAAACGGCGGAAGTGCTACAGGATGAATGGCTTTATACCGGCGATTTGGGATATGTCGATGAAAAGGGCTATCTGTGGATTAATGGACGTAAAAAGGACATCATTGTTTTATCCAATGGAAAGAATATCAATCCTGCCCATCTTGAAAGTGATCTGGAAGAAAAACTCGAAGGGGTGGCTGAAACGGCCGTTATTTCAAAGAACGATCGCTTGCATGCTATTATCCGTCCGGATGAGGGTTTCCTGCATGAAAACAATATATCCGATGCCACCGATTATTTCCG
>JAIPAH010000117.1 GCA_021740175.1 Bacteroidales bacterium | reverse complement strand
TTTATAAATAGCCATAGAAGGCAGCGAAATGAAAAAACATATACCGAATTTTGTCACTTCTTTAAATCTCTTTTTCGGAGTACTTGCTATAATATATGCAGGAAAAGATATGCTTACCTTGTCGTCGTTATTTATTGGTCTGGCGGCAATTATGGATTTTTTTGACGGGTTGGTAGCCAGGTGGCTTAGTGTTTCTTCCGCTATCGGTAAGGAACTTGATTCACTGGCTGATATCGTATCTTTTGGAGTGGCACCGGGATTAATCGCTTTTCAGATGATAAAAGAGACCGGAGCTACAGTCGAAATTGCTTCAGTAAATGTGGTGCCGTTTATTGGGTTGTTAATTCCTGTTTTTTCCGCATTGAGATTGGCGAAGTTTAATATCGACACTACGCAATCCGAAAGTTTTAAGGGGCTTCCCGTGCCTGCCAATGCCATCTTTTTTGCTTCTTTTCCGGTAATCAGCTCGCCGGTGATTTTTAAAGCCGGAGTGCTTCACCAGTCATTCACCCCTTTACTTGATAATGGTTTATTCCTGGTAATCCTGGTTGTGATTTTTTCTTTGTTGTTGGTAATTCCCTTTAGGTTGTTTTCACTAAAATTCAAAAATTTTGACTGGAAGACACATAAGATTCAATTTATTTTTTTGCTTATTGCTCTGGTATCACTGATTGTTTTTAATTTTGCCGCTGTTCCACTCATCATAGGGCTATACATTTTATTGTCGCTGTTATTTTTGGGGGATTAATTGAAAGCATGGGATGAAGACATTATTTAATCATTACAGTAATATTATAAGGATTGCTATTGTTTTTTTTGTGATAGTTGTTTTTAGCTGTTCAGGGGATAAACAGCCTGATTATACTAGTCTTACTGAATCAAAGAAAGGATCTGTTAACGAGAGCTTAAACACCCAAGAGGAAAAAAAGCTTGCAGCCCTGTTTACCGGTTCATTAAGTGAAAGTCTGGATTCCCTGATGAAAGTTTATAAAAAGCGGTTCAGCTTTCATGGTAATGTTTTAGTAAGTTATCATGGGATGCTGACCTACAGCAAAGCGTTTGGAACTGCCGATTTCAGAGAGCACACCCCTCTACAATTAGATTCCAGGTTCCAATTAGCCTCCGTCAGCAAACAATTTACGGCCGTTGCCATCATGATGCTTGTAGATCAAGGCGCCCTCTCCTATAGTGATACAGTACAAAATATCCTTCCACGTTTTCCTTACGGTAGAGTAACCATTGAACAATTACTGCATCATACGGCCGGAATGCCCAACTATATGTGGCTACTCGAGCATAAATGGGAACGGGGAAAGAGTGCTTATAACGATGACGTCATTCGTTTAATGGATGAGCATAATACCAACCTTTATTTCAGACCGGGATACCGCTATGACTATTCTAATACAGGTTATGTGGTTTTGGCCAGGGTTGTGGAAAAAATCTCCGGCCAACGCTTTGCCGATTTTATGCAGGAGAATGTTTTTGCGCCTCTTGAAATGAATGATACTTTTATTTACAGCAATGCACTGGACAGGAACTATCCGAAACGACTCCAGGGATATTACCGGCGCTGGGGGCGTTACAATGTCATTAAAGAAACTGTTCACGACGGAATTGTAGGTGATAAAAACGTTTATTCCACCGTTATGGACCTTTACAAATGGGACCAGGCCTTGTATGAAGGAGAGTTGCTCCCGAAGGAAAAGATAGAGCGTGCTTTTAAGCCCGTGAAGGTCAGAGGTAAATGGGAGTATCCCTATGGTTATGGCTTTAGGATTAAAAAGGTAAATGACAAAAAAGTGGTTTATCATACGGGATTATGGGAGGGTTTTAAGCCTAGCTTTATGCGGTATATTGAAGATCGGAATACCATAATCATCCTGAATCATACGAACATCAATGTCAATAGCATTCTGGTTAAAAAGATAGAAAATCTTATGAATCAGAAGTTGGAAACAACGCCGGTGCAGAAGGTTGTGAATATCACTATTAAGGAAGGGTATGAAGCCGGTTTAAAAAGTTTACGTAAATTGAGAAAGTCTGACGAAGATTTTGACTTCAAAAAAATCCTGAAGGCTGCAGAATTATTGTCGGATATGGGGAAACCCCAGCTTGCCGGAGTATTGATCAGGCTATATCGAAAAGCCGTTTCATCGATGAATGTGGCCGACAGGAGCCTTGAATAGGCTTTATTTCCGCAATTCAAAGTTTTTACCGAGATAAACATTCCGTACATGTTCATCCCTGGCCAGCTCTTCCGGTGAACCTGCTTTCATAACACTCCCCTCGAAAAGGAGATAGGAACGGTCAGTTATTTTAAGGGTTTCGTGTACATTGTGGTCGGTGATAATTACACCGATATTCCTGTCTTTAAGATTTGCGACGATTTGCTGGATGTCTTCCACAGCTATCGGGTCAACACCCGCAAAAGGTTCATCAAGGAGGATGAATTTGGGGTCCACTGCCAATGCCCGGGCAATTTCAGTACGCCGGCGTTCTCCTCCCGAGAGGGTAATGCCTTTGCTTTTGCGGAGTTCAGTTAAGCCAAACTCTCCCAGGAGGTCATCAACGCGTTTATCTTGTTCTTTTTTAGATAGATTCGTAAATTCAAGTACGGCCCTTAAATTATCCTCAACGCTAAGCTTTCTGAAAACACTTGCTTCCTGGGCAAGATAACCCACCCCTTTTTGGGCCCTTTTATACATAGGTTCTTCGGTAATGTCTGTCTTATCAAGATAGATACGTCCATTGAAGGGTTTTATAAGCCCCACGATCATATAGAAACAGGTTGTTTTACCTGCCCCGTTGGGCCCTAATAATCCCACAATTTCTCCTCGGTCAACATATATCGAAACATCGTTGACAACCTTACGGCGTTTGTATTTTTTTATTAACCTTTCGGTTTCTAATCTCATTTTATAATAATCCTTCTTTTAAGATGTCATGAATATGGATGACCCCGGCATAAGTTTGGTTTTCAACAACAAGAAGTTGCGTGATACTGTTAGAGCGCATCATATCCAGGGCATCCGAAACAAGCATATCCGGGGGTACCGTCCTGGGATTAGGGCTCATCACATCTGCTGCCGTAACCGTATCCAGATTAGGCTGTTTCTCGAGCATCCGCCTTAAATCACCATCGGTGATGATTCCCTGAAGGGTATTATCCTTAAGAACAGCAGTAGCTCCCAATCTTTTGGAGGAAATTTCCATGATGACTTTTCTGAGGTTATCCCCCGGGTCTACCTTTGGAACTTCATTATTCGGATAAATGTCAGCTACTTTAAGATAGAGTTTTTTGCCTAATGTTCCGGCGGGATGGAACCTGGCAAAATCCGTTGCGGTGAAACCCCGATATTCCAGCAAAGTAACGGCCAATGCATCGCCCATTACCAACTGAGCCGTGGTGCTGGCAGTTGGAGCCAGGTTGTTGGGGCAAGCCTCCTCATCCGTAGTAGTATTCAAAATATAATCTGCCTGCTGTGCCAGGTAAGAATCTGTATTGCCTACGATGCCTATCAACGGGTTGCCCCGTAGTTTCAGGAAAGGAATTAATACTTTGATTTCAGGGGTATTACCGCTTTTAGAAAGACAGATAATGATATCATTCTCCCGGATAATACCTAAATCACCATGGACAGCATCGGCTGCATGCATGAATACAGCCGGCGTTCCCGTGGAGTTTAATGTCGAAACGATTTTATTGGCTACCTGCGCACTTTTCCCAATTCCTGTGACAATAACCCGGCCTTTTGAATGATATATAAGCTTTATGACGGATTCAAAATCCGCGTCAATATACTCTTTAAGCTTTTCAACCGCTTCCGCCTCGGTATGTATGGTTTTTATAGCCCGCTCGCTTATGTTGAATTCTCTGTCAGACAAATTATTTTTTTGCAAATATAGTAATTCTTTAGGCTTAACTTATAAGGACGGATTATTAGTGATAGTGAAAAAAAAGCTGAGTGTATTGTTATTTTTAGTAAATTTAGAATATGAAAATAATTAAAGCTATTGTAACGTTACCTTATGCTCTGTTCGGGTTAATTTCATTAAATTTGATTGAGATTTTACGAGGAGCATAAAACACTCAATGACAAGAGGAAAGGTATGATTGAGGTAGTTAAAAATTTATTGAAGTCATGGTGGAAGTAAAGAAAGATTATTCATTGCGAGGTCTCCTGCAGGAAATTTTCGGGTTTGAAAGTTTCATGGGGAATCAGGAGGAGATTATTAAGAATTTGCTGGAGAATCGGAATACTTTCGTAATCATGCCTACCGGAGGGGGAAAATCGATGTGTTATCAACTTCCTGCTTTAATGAGCGAGGGAACGGCTATTATTATTTCTCCTTTGATTGCACTGATGAAAAATCAGGTAGATGCATTACGAAATTATGGATCGGATGACGGGATAGCTCACGTATTAAATTCATCCCTGAATAAGTCGGAAATAAGACGTGTAAAACAGGATTTGCTGGATCAGCGAACGAAGCTTTTGTATGTCGCTCCGGAATCGCTAACTAAAGAAGAAAATGTTGAATTTTTTAAAAACATTCAGATTTCCTTCTATGCGATAGATGAGGCACACTGTATCTCGGAATGGGGTCATGATTTCCGACCCGAATATCGGCGTATACGTCCTATCATCAATAATATCGGGCAGGATTCCCCGGTGATAGCCCTTACAGCTACAGCTACACTGAAAGTGCAGCAAGACATCATGAAAAATCTCGAGATACAAAATGCCGATGTTTTTAAGTCATCTTTTGATCGTCCCAATCTCTATTATGAGATTCGGCCCAAAACCAAGAATGTTGTTAAAGACATCATTAAGTTTATCAAAACCAAACAGGGTAAGTCGGGTATAGTCTACTGTCTGAGCCGTAAAAAGGTGGAGGAACTTGCCGAAACCCTTAGAGTAAATGGTATTAATGCCGCTCCTTATCATGCGGGTCTTGATGCAGCCACGCGTAAGGCCAATCAAGACAGCTTTCTTATGGAAGAAACCGATGTGATTGTAGCCACGATTGCCTTCGGGATGGGTATCGACAAACCCGATATTCGCTTTGTGATTCATCATGATATTCCCAAAAGTATTGAAGGATATTACCAGGAAACGGGACGCGCCGGCAGGGATGGCGGTGAAGGAAACTGCATCGCTTTTTATAGCTACCTTGACATCCAAAAGCTTGAGAAGTTTATGAAAGGAAAACCGGTAGCCGAACAAGAGATTGCCCAGCAACTTTTGCTCGAGACGGTTTCTTATGCCGAATCTTCGATATGTCGTCACCGGCAACTTTTACATTATTTCGGAGAAGAATATCTTTATGATAATTGCGGGGCTTGTGATAATTGCCTTTATCCCAAAGAGAAATATGAAGGAAAAGATTATGTGAAGCAAGTGCTTGAATGTATCCTGGAAACCAAGCAATTGTTTAAAGCCGAGCATATTGTCAATGTCATTACGGGTAATGCTAATGCCGACGTTAAAGCGATGAGGCATGATAAAACCCAGTGTTTTGGAATCGGTAAGAATGAGGATGCTAAACTATGGAGTGGGGTGATTCGTCAATGTCTTATAGAAAAATTACTTGATAAGGATATTGAGAATTACGGGATATTGAAAGTTTCCGACAAAGGGTATGATTTTCTGGAGAACCCATACAGTATAAAACTGATAAAACCCCATGATTTTGACTCGGCTGATCATGAGGTGGATGCTGCTGAACAGTCCGGGAAGACCAGCACGGTGGATAGGACGCTCTTTAATATGCTGAAGGATCTGAGGAAAAGGATTAGTAAAAAAGAAAACTTACCGCCGTTCGTTATTTTCCAGGATTTTTCCCTTGAGGATATGGCTACGCAGTATCCCGTCAAAGTGAGTGAATTGACCAATATCACAGGGGTGGGAAGCGGAAAGGCTCAGAAATACGGCGAGCCTTTTGTTAACATGATTTCCGATTACGTTGATGAGAATGAGATAGTGCGCCCCCATGATATGGTCGTGAAATCGGTGGTTAATAAGTCGGGCCTGAAAGTTTACATCATCCAGAATATTGACCGTAAAGTTCCCCTGGAAGATATTGCTTATGCCAAGAATATGAAAGTTAAAGAATTGCTGTCTGAACTGGAGAGCATTGTCACTTCGGGAACTAAAGTGGATATTGATTATTATGTAAATGAGTATATTGATGAATATCACGAGGAAGAGATTTATGATTATTTTATGGATGCTGAAACGGACTCGGTAGAAGAGGCTCTTGAAGAATTAGGGGATGATGAGTTTACCGAAGAAGAAATCCGACTTATGAGGATTAAGTTTCTTTCCGAGGTTGGTAATTAATAATCTCAGACCAAGTGGAATCGATACTTTTAATTTTCAATAAACAACGCCTCCGGGACCATATGATTTTGGATGTTCTAAAGTAGTATATTTTATGAAGAAGCTTTTTGCAGTAATAATTGTCTTGTTGGTTTTTTTCCTTGCAATGGATGCTTGCGATAATGATAGAAGCTCCTCGGAGGAATATAAAATCATTGAAAATGATAAGATGGTTGATGTCATGGTTGATGTTCATATTATAGAAGCTACATTGCGTAACAAAAAAATAAGCGGCGATTCATTGAAGAAATTGACGAATAATTATTATCAAACACTATTTGATAAATACAATATTTCACGACAGGATTTTGATAGCAGTTTTGCATATTATGAGGCGAACGTAGGGCAATTAAACAATATTTATGAAAAGGTTATAGAACGTTTGAATAAAAAGCAGCGAAAGTTGGAGCAAATACAAAAAGAACAACGGGAAAAGGAAAGAAACAGGGATGAGCCAAAGAAAAGCGTGGATTAAAGCCTTTTTTACCCTTCCCTGTTTTTTATTACCGGAGAGCTAACTCTTTGTATAATACTTTTTAAGAAAGATATCTCTCCAGTAAACCACTATTCAATTCGTGTGTAAGTTGCGGTATAATTTTTCTCATCCGCTCCGTCAAAAAGCGTATATTCCCACTCAATCTTATCATCACCTACCATTTCTCCGGTGGCATCTTTTATAGTCATATTACCGGCTTCTTGTTCGGGTAGTGTGATTTTATCCCCGGTAATCAGACCATAAGGATATTTATCATGCCCGAGCAAAGCAAAGTTTTTTAACAAGACCTGGCTGCTGTTATCAGGATCCTTTTGAATCGTTACTGTAAAATCTTCGGCGCTTTTTAATTCGCTTTCACTACAATTCCACTTCCCGATGAATTCATCTCTCGGATCGCTGTTTTCATTCGGCAGAAAATCAGTTTCCTCACAACTCGTTATGAATAAACCCAAAACGATTAAAACAGGGAAAAATAGAAGTTTAACATTTTTCATGATTTGTAAATATTAGTTGCGGATAATAATTTTTTCTCGATGGATGATCCTATCATCCGCAAAGATAGATACAAAATACATGTCTGGTTTTAAATCTTCACAGGAAATTTTTGGTTCTATTTTTTGAGAGCGGACAAGCTTCCCTTTGATGTTATGAATTTCAATTCTTACTAGCTTTTTTTCCACTTGATCTTGCTGAATGGTGAAAAATTCTTTTACAGGGTTAGGATAGATGATGCTCTCAGATGAAGAGCTTGCGCTGGGGGTGCCAGTTGTACAAGGAGCCATGTTGCCTCCGGCATCCAGCAACGCTGCATTCAGTGCATCCGTTTCCGGCGGCCAAATCTGTTGCTCGAGAATTTCATGATCAGGAGCAATGACCACGTAGGTAGGGGTTCCGGTTATTTCGTATGCTTCGTGAGCGGCATTCCCATTCCCATCAAGCCCGCTGCATGCGGGTAATGTCATGTTATGCTCTTCTTCGAAATCGTTCACTTGTTCATTAGTATGTCCGTAATCAATGGACATAAAGTATACATTACTGGAATTGCATCCAAAATCTTCATAAGAGGCTTGGAAATCGGGGGCGTAAATGTTGCAATAGCTACAATCGGTTCGGAAAAAATCTATGATAACGATATAGTCCTCTTCCAGAAGATCAAAGAGTTCAATCGTGTTGCCTTCAGTGTCTTTTACATTAATATTTACCGCAGTATCTAAAGGAGTTTGACCGAATGATGTATTCAGTGCGATTAAGAGAGCTGTAAGAAATATTAGTCGTTTCATAAATTTTTATTTTTAAAACATAAAAGTATAAAGATATGTTTAAGTGACCAAGTGAATCATGAGTTAGCTTTCAGCATTTCGACAAGATTGTCCAACAATCGGCTGGCTCCAATGCGGAACAAATCATTATTCAGCCATTCTTCACCTAAATTTTCCCGGACAATCGTATAGAAATTAAGCGCCGTTTCAGTGTCCGAAATGCCGCCGGCCGGTTTGATACCTGTTTTGATACCCGTTTTTTCATAATGCGCTTTGATAGCATCGGTCATTACCAGGAAAGCGGTTTCAGTAGCAGCAGGCTTGATTTTGCCGGTGGAGGTTTTTATGAAATCCGCTCCGGCTTCCATGGCTAGTTTTGAGGCCCGGTAAACCTGTGTGAGATTCTCCAGCTCGCCGGTTTCAAGAATTACTTTGAGGTGTGCATGACCGCAGGCGTTTTTTACGGCTTTAATTTCATCAAAAACTTCCTTGTATTCACCCTCCAGGAAAAGACCGCGGGAGATGACCATATCAATTTCATCGGCGCCGGCTTCCACAGCTTTCTCCACTTCCAGGAGCTTTACTTCGCTAAAGGTCTGGCCGCCGGGAAACCCCGTTGCCACTACCGCTGTTTTTACTCCGGAACCTTGAAGATTTTTTGAAACGAGTGAAGAAAAATTCGGGTAAACACAAACTGCAGCCACTTTTGGGATGCTTAGCGAGGAGTCTTCGATTTCAATGGCTTTTTGACATAATGACCGAACTTTGTGTTTCGTGTCATTTCCATTTAAAGTAGTTAGATCAATGAGGGAGATGATTTTTCTCAGCATTTCTTTTTGCTCCTCACCGGATGGTTTCTTTTCCAGTATGGATTGGATACGCGATTCTATCTTTTCCCGGCTGATTTCGGGAGTGTTTTCAATGAATTCCATGACTTTATTTTTCAGCAAAAATAAAAAGAAAAAGCCAATCTCTATGGGATTGAAATGAAGCTCACAATTTTTCCCCGACCGGAGTTATACATTACAACTTGATAATTTTTTTTCTGTGGATTATTTGATCGTTTCGATTGATAAACAGGATGTACAGCCCTTTATTAAGAGTGCTTACGTTGATAGCTCCATTTTCGTTAATAGACCCTTTTTCTACAATTTTGCCGGTCAGGCTTCTAAGTGAAAAGGTTATTTCTCCTTTTATTTCGGTGTCTATGTTGAGGAGCTTTTTGACGGGATTAGGATATGTCCTGATATTAGAAGTTTTCGCGAAATTAGTTCGGGTGGGCTCCCAGTAGTAGGTGTAAGTACACGAATCCACCATGCCTGTTTCATACAGGCCGAGGATATCATCCTCATAACACCTCAGGCCGGTAGCAAAGTTATGATCATAGGTAAAGTAGGTTACAGGTGTGGAATAAAACATATAATCCATATATCCTATCCTTTCGATTATTTCGCCATTATAAGTCCAATCGTCAAAATTATCGCTATGGTATACCATCTCAAAGGTAGCGTAAAATTTTTCCAAAGTAACCCCATTGATTTCAGTGGTAGTTGTAGAATCAATATGCACAAAACTCGTATCTGTATCATCATAGGCATCAGGTATCAAACGATACCATGTGTCTCCGGCTTCAGCGTTGAAGTCATATAGCATTTGAAAATCTTCAATGTAGTTGTCATAAACAAATACGGTATCGTTCCTTGAAAACATGTATTCTTCATCGTGATCTCTCATTAAATAATACACATAATGGTATTTATCCAATTTTTTACACGCTTGTCCATCAATAACTGTGTCTCCTACAGACTCATATTTAATGTAAGTAGAATCAGGGTAAAACGCGTAAGTTTCATTGTAATGCCAGGAAGCTCCTTCAGGTGCCCAATTCTGGGCGTTTACATTATATGCAGACATTAATAAGAGGCCACCAATGATGACGAAAGGAAAGGTTTTTCTCAAATTCATAGTTGTGTGGTTTTTAATATATAAAGCTTAATTATTGCATAAATTTAATAAGAAATCCGGTATTTTTCAAGCATAAATCGTTTCCCAGGGTCGGAATTTAGCGGTAAAGCCTTTTTTGGCGAGCGAATTATGGGATAGGAGCCGGTTTTCGAGGTCGGAGGTGAATCCGATATACAGACGGTCGTAATTTGGGGAGTAGAGAACGTAGACAGTGTACATAGGCATAAATGTTAGGTCCATAAACAAAAAAAGCCCCACAAAAATGAGGCTTGAAGTAGCGGGGGCTAGATTCGAACTAGCGTCCG
>JAIPAH010000116.1 GCA_021740175.1 Bacteroidales bacterium | reverse complement strand
CGGTACATTCCCGGCGTGTTAAACGGCTGATGAATGTGGCCGAACTTATCAAGGATAATCAATCCGCCATTAACATCATAATAAACGAATTTTTTATTTATAACATGGTCACCGGCCCGCTCGACGGTCCAGTTTTTATACTTCACCAGCGCATGGATATCATGGGCCACCGCATGACGGATAAAGTATTCTCCGTGGCCGGTAGCCGATACGGCAACCGTTTCATTGTGAGCATACGTTCCTGCCCCGATAATCGGAGAATCACCGACACGGCCGTATTTTTTCTCCGACATCCCGCCTGTAGATGTACCCGCTGCCAGGTTCCCTTCCTTATCGAGCACTACGCATCCTACCGTACCGAATTTATCGGGCTCTTTAGCTTCCGGGTGTTTCTTTTTATAGCGTTTCCAACGCTCTTGTGTGATAAAATATTCATTCGGGACGCTATCCATGCCCTGCTCAAAAGCAAACTTCTCCGCTCCTTTTCGGGCAAACATGACATGTTTCGATTCGTTCATCACTTTTTTAGCCGCACTAATGGGGCTTTTTATATTTCTGACACCGGCTACGGCCCCGGCATTTTTATCTTCTCCCCGCATAATGGAAGCATCCATCTCTACTTCCCCATCTGCGGTAAGCACTGAACCCTTACCGGCATTAAATAACGGGGATTTCTCAAGCACATGGATCGCTGCCTCTACCGCATCAACGGCTTTGCCATCATCCTTCAAAACATTCTCGGCTGCTTTTATCGCCTCATTAAGTTTGTTTTTCAAAGCTTTTTCCTTTTCAGGAGATATGTTTTCCTTTTTAATAGCACCGGCGCCGCCATGGATGGCTATGGCATAATCGGGTCTATCGCCTTCGCCGCTTAGCGAACCATAATAACACCCTGAAAAAGCAATCATAACAAACAGACCTGTGATAAAAAATATTTTTCGCATGACTTTATTTTTTTAATAAAAACTTAACAACACTTGCTTTCATGTGTTTATCCCTCGTATGAATTTCCTGTTTTCATAATTTTTTCAATTTCTTCCGCCTCTTTGGGGATAGCCGCGGTAAGATTTACCGGTTTTTCCCCGACCACAATGTCGTCTTCTATCCGAATACCAATACCTTCATCTTTGATATACAGGCCGGGTTCGCATGTCAAAACCATACCTTCCTGCAGCTCTGCCTCTCTATCCGCCGTATCATGCACATCCAGCCCGATGTGGTGACTTAGCCCGTGCATGAAATACTGCATCGACAAGGGTTTTTCTTTATCCTGCCGGTTGGCTTCTTCCCTACTGAACAAACCCAAATCAATCATAACTTCCTCCATCATGCTTCGAACTTCGCTGTTTACTTCCTTTAGGGTTTTACCGGGAACCAATAAATCAATGGCTTTTTTCTGCACTTCTAAGACCGCTTCGTAACATTGTTTTTGTCTCTTATTAAAAACCCCGTTTACCGGTATGGTACGGGAAACATCCGAAGCGTAATTGCCGTATTCCGCCCCAAAATCCATCAATAACAAATCGCCTTTCTCACAACGATCATCATTATCGATATAATGCAAAACGCACGCATTGGCTCCGGAAGCTACCACGGGCGGATAGGCATGCCCTGCGGAGCCTTGCCGAATGAATTCATAGGTTATTTCCGCTTCAACCGCATATTCCATCATACCCGGTTGTAAGTTTTGCAACACCCTATCAAATCCTTTCGCTGTAATATCGCAAGCTCTTTGCATCATGTCAATCTCTTCCGGCTCTTTAATCATTCGTAAGTTTTTAAATACAGGAGCCAGGCGGCGATATTGATGCAGCGGATATTTCGTTTTCAAATCATCGATAAAACGGGTCTCTTTGCCGAAGCTCTCCTGGAGCTCAAAATGCTCGTTTTTATTCAGATAAATATTGTCAAACAATAGCAAACATTGATGAAGTTGTTTTTCAAAATCCTCCAGGTCATGCACGCCTTCAATCCCGTAAATTTTTGTGATTTGTTCCTGCGTATATTTTTGCCCTTCCCAAACCGCGGCCTGTTCGCCGGTCTTTTCAGTAAAAACCATCTCTCTTTTTTTGGGGTCGGGATGATCGGGACAAAGCAACAACAGGCACTTCGGTTGATCCAATCCTGTTAGGTAGAAAAAATCCGAATTTTGCCGGAATGGAAAAGTTTGATCACCGTTTCGCGGCATTTCCTCATTGGAATGGACAATCACGACAGAATCTGCCATTACCTGGCTGATCAATTTTCGGCGGTTTCTGATAAACAATTTTTTATTGGGAATTTTATAACGCATAGGATTTGTCTTCTTATTTAAATAATTCCTAAATTAAGCATATCATTTTGTCCAAATAAAAAGAAATAATATTTTTGAATAATATATTTATGATGCTATATAAATATTTCATTGTTTACACAAGTAATATAATATTAAGTAAAGATAAAAAAACAAAATTACAGCACTAATTACTATAATATGAAGAAAAAAGGTTTCTATTGGGCGTCAATCACCGAAAAAACAGTTCTGGCAATAGCCGGACTTTTTCTTATTCTGTTTCTTCTGGTCCACTTAGGCATCAACTTGTTTCTTTTACCCATCGCAGAAAACCACCAGGAAATTTTTAAAGAAGCGGCCCACTTTATGGGGACAAACCCGGTGGTCAAAGTTTTTGAAGTCATTCTCATGGCCGCTTTTATAATACACATAGTGATGGGAATCGTTGTTCAGGTCCAAAACTGGAAGGCCAGGGGAAAGCGCTACGCCGTATACGGTAAAAGTTACTCGAGCTTCGGTTCGCGCTTTATGATCCACACAGGTATTGCCATTTTTCTGTTTCTCATCCTCCACTTTATCAACTTCTATTTTATCCGGCTGGGAATTACGGAGCCAATCGCCGGTGCCGATGTAACAGCCCCTGCTGAAGAACATTTCAATGAGCTGGCCATATACTTGTTTTCTAACGAAGTGCTTTATTCTGTTTTATACATTGTTGCTTTCGGCTTCTTAGCCGTGCATTTAAATCATGCTTTTCAGTCGGCATTTCAAACCCTCGGATTAAATCATCCGAAATACACACCGACTATAAAAAAAATAGGAACGATTTACGCGATAGTGGTGAGCGTTGGTTTTACCATTATTCCACTGTACTATTTAATAACCGGTTAAAATCACTGGCAAACAAACAGGAGAAGAATCATGACAAAATTAGAATCGAAAATACCGGAAGGCCCGATAGCTGAAAAATGGAAAAATTACAGAGACAAGCAGGGTCTTGTAAACCCCACCAACAAGCGTAAGCTCGACATCATTGTTGTTGGTACCGGACTGGCAGGCGCTTCAGCCGCCGCCTCTTTCGGGGAACTAGGTTTCAATGTAAAAGTTTTCTGCATACAGGACAGCCCGCGGCGGGCGCACTCCATCGCCGCCCAGGGCGGTATTAATGCAGCTAAAAACTACCAGAACGACGGGGATAGCGTCTACCGCCTCTTTTACGATACCGTAAAAGGCGGGGATTACCGGGCACGGGAAGCGAATGTTTACCGGCTCGCCGAGCTCAGCACCGAAATTATCGACCAGGCCGTAGCCCAGGGCGTTCCTTTTGCAAGAGAATACGGTGGCACGCTCGATAACCGCTCGTTCGGCGGAGCGCTTGTATCACGAACCTTCTACGCGAAAGGACAAACAGGCCAGCAACTGCTTTTGGGTGCTTACGGAGCTCTGAGCAAAGAGATTAACCGGGGTTCCGTGGAAATGTACAGCCGCCGCGAAATGCTGGATTTGGTGATGGTGGACGGCAGCGCCCGCGGCGTGATTATGCGTAACCTGGTGACCGGCGAGCTGGAAAGGTACTCAGCTCACACCGTCGTGATGGCAACCGGTGGTTACGGCAATGCCTATTTTCTTTCAACCAATGCCATGAACTCCAATGCTACTGCGGCATGGAAAGCTTACAAAAAAGGAGCTTTCTTTGCCAATCCCTCATACACACAAATCCACCCCACCTGCATACCTGTTCATGGCGATTACCAATCGAAGCTGACGCTGATGAGTGAAAGTCTCCGAAACGACGGACGGATTTGGGTGCCCAAGAAAAAAGAAGATGCCGAAAAAATCCGTAAAGGAGAGAAAAAACCCACCGACCTATCCGAAGAAGAGCGCGATTACTACCTGGAGAGAAGATACCCTGCCTTCGGTAACCTAGTACCCCGTGATGTGGCTTCGCGAGCTGCCAAGGAGCGCTGTGACGCAGGCTATGGCGTGGGCCCCACAGGGCTGGCAGTCTACCTCGACTTTAAAGACGCCATCGAACGACTGGGACGGGATGCTATAGAAACCCGCTACGGCAACCTGTTCCAGATGTATAAAAAGATTGTGGACGACGATCCGTATGAAACACCTATGATGATATATCCTGCCGTACACTACACGATGGGCGGTTTATGGGTAGACTATGAACTTCAGTCCACGATTCCGGGACTGTTTGTTGCCGGCGAAGCGAATTTCTCCGACCACGGCGCTAACCGGCTGGGAGCTTCAGCGCTGATGCAGGGATTAGCCGATGGCTATTTTGTTCTGCCCTATACCGTGCAGAATTTCCTGGCCGACAAAATTAACGAGCCAAGGTTATCGACCGATGCACCCGAATTTGAGCAAACCGAAAAAGGGGTCAGGGAAAGGCTCGAAAAGCTCATCAACATTCAAGGAGAACATTCGGTTGATCATTTCCATAAACGATTAGGTAAGATTATGTGGGATTATGTCGGGATGTCAAGGAATAAGGAGAACCTGGAGGAAGCTATTAGTATGATACGCGACCTCAGGGAAGAGTTCTGGAAAGACGTTCGCATTCCCGGAGACATCCATGATGTAAACTCTGAATTGGAAAAAGCCGGGCGAGTGGCTGATTTCCTTGAATTAGGCGAGCTGATGGCTAAAGATGCCCTTGAACGCGAAGAATCTTCCGGAGGCCATTTCCGCGAAGAATACCAAACCCCGGAAGGGGAAGCAGTGAGAGACGACGAGAATTATATGCACGTCAGCGCGTGGGAATACAAAGAAGGAGAGCAGCCTCAGATGCATAAAGAGCATCTGGAATATAAAGACATTGAGGTGAAAACTCGTTCCTATAAATAGTTATGTTAAGAGAACCTTCATACAATCGAAAAAAGAAACAGCTATGAATTTTACCTTGAAAATATGGCGACAAGACGGACCGAAAGATAAAGGCCGTTTCGAAAAATATAAAGTGTCCGATATATCTGCGGATGCTTCCTTTCTTGAAATGCTGGATATACTGAATGAGCAGTTGGTCGATAAGTTTCAGACACCTGTAGAGTTCGATCATGATTGCCGCGAAGGCATCTGCGGGACTTGCAGCTTGTACATTAACGGAAGACCGCATGGTCCCGACGAAGCGGTAACTGCCTGTCAGCTTCATATGCGGCATTTTAAAGACGGTGAAACCATCACCGTAGAACCCTGGCGAGCTACGGCGTTCCCGGTAATCAAAGATTTGATGGTGGACCGCTCGGCCTTCGACAAAATCATCCAGGCCGGGGGCTATGTGTCCGTAAATACAGGCAGCGCACCGGATGCCAACTCTATACCGGTCACTAAAAAAGATGCCGACCTGGCCTTTGAAGGCGCCGCATGTATTGGATGCGGGGCTTGCGTGGCGGCCTGTAAGAATGCCTCGGCAAGCCTCTTTGTGGCGGCCAAAATTTCACAAATGGCCCTGCTCCCGCAGGGAAAAGTGGAAGCTAAAGAGCGGGCGGAGGCGATGATTGCCAAAATGGACGAGCTGGGCTTTGGGAACTGCTCCAACACCTATGCCTGCGAGGCTGAATGCCCGAAAGAGATCTCGGTCTCCCACATCGCCCGCATGAACCGCGAGTTTTTGAATGCGAAGAAAGATAGTGAAAAATAACCGGAGATAACCAGGGCCTTTATGCAATCCATAAAGGCCTTTTTTTTCGTGTATTTCAGTTGTTACTACTTTCTTTCTAAGGAATTTCCTTCCTTTTAAATCTGAGTCCATTCTAAAACCAGGATTTATGGCGAAAGCTGAAAATCTATTTTCATCCTTTTTGACCGGGCTTATAAATCAAAATTGGAGATTTTATTGCACTTCCCGGGCCTCCTGTCTACCCCTCTAAATCTCCCCTGCAAGAAGGGGAGACTTTTAAAAGGTGTCGGTGGAATTTGTTCGGGCGGGGGCAGCGCCCTGGGTTAAAATTCCGCCACCTCCCCTCTTCAGGCTGTAAGCCTGAGACAGGATAGAGTTTATGAAACCCTATATCGCCTCTCCCTGGTACAAATGTTCCTGGAATTTGATGAAGGTTTCGCGGATGGATTGGATGTCGCCGAGTTCGGCTTTGGCATCGGCAATGAATTGCGGATTATCAGCCGATTTTTGCTTGAACCGTGCTAAATACGGGGAACAGCTTGGTGTTAACAAACTCCACCAAATCCGGTCCGGTCAGTGCTTTGTTGTGATCGAGCTTCCCATCCGGGCCTTTGGGCATGGCCCATGTTTCCCAGCGGTACTGTTCATCAAGGATAAACTCATAGCTTTCGCCGCGCAGCTCTGCCTCGTCGGCCTTAATCTTTTCCAGTTCGTCTAAATATCTCAGAAATAATATCCATGAAGTCTGCCCGATGTAATCCAGTTCGCTGTCGGCGCCGGCATCTTTCCAAAGTACATCGTCTATATTTTTGAAAGTCTGTTCAAACATGTTTTTGTGTAGTCAATGTTGGTTTTATGAAGGGATGAAGGTAAGAAAAATTGGGGGAACTTAAGAATTTAAATTTTACAGATGATATAATTACGCAAGTTTTTTTACATAAGGTTTGGTTTTTCGAAGCGATTTACTATTTTTTTTCTTGTAATGATTACTATTTGTAACATAATCACCATAAACATCTTTATAATAGACTTCAATTATAATGCCGGATTTTTTATTCATAAATTTGTGATTTATTAAATCATAAGTCGGGGCCCCATTAATTAAATCAACATTTTCATCAATATGTTTTTTTTCAATCAAGCCTAAATTGATACCCTGTCCTTGTTTAATGAAGTAATACTCTGAAGTAAATACGTAATAATCTGCCCACCATTCTACGGGAAAATCAAATAAATGTATTAAGCTTTTATACTCATTATTATTAGTATCATAAAAAACAATATTCTCAATTACAGCGGTGCCTGTACCTAAATTCTCGAGTGTAATAGAGCTATAATTGAAGTCACTTTTATCGATAGTTTCTATGATTTGTAATATTGGTCTTGCATTGTTTTTTGCTATTGTTTTTGTTAGTCCTACCGTTTTTATCGATATAAATAACGAAAGAAAAGCAATCAGTGCTATAATAGCATCAATGTAAACATCAACCCCAAACTGCAAAAAATTATATGTAGGAAACATAATATATAATATGTAACGTTTTATTCATTCTTAATTAAGTTTTTCTTAATGTTTTTAATTATTTCATTAATATTAGACTCATTATGAGTCCCCATCATCCCTTTGGCAAAGCACATATCAAATAATTGATCTTTGTGATATTTTATAGTTTTTGCTTGCACCCTCTCTTGAAACACTTTAATTAATAATTCAAATATAAATTTTCCTTTTAGATAAAAAACATAGTCACTTCTTATCTGTTTTTTCAGCTCGAAATCATTAGAATCATAATTACGCTCAATTAAAAAATCTTCCGAAAGGTTTTCCTCTCCCTCTTTAATTAATTTATTTGACATTAAATTTATACTATAAAAATAATTATCATTATTTACTTCACTTTCTTTTTTATCCATTAATCCTTTTATCTCAAAAGCAAACCAATTAGAAACATTTATTATCAAATTATTAAACCTCTCTTTTTCTTTTCTCGACATAAGGTTAAATAAAAAACTTTTTCCATCTTCAAATAAATCATTCTCTATACTATATCCTTTAGTAAACAATATTCCTTTATATTTTAATGGACATCCATTGAATACCCATAGATCAGAGTCTGCAATAAACATTAAACTAATATTATTAATGTAATCTTTATTTTCATAAACTTTCAATAAAGTCTGCTTACCCCCACATGGCAAAAAACTTATTCTTCTAGGACCTATTTCTCTTTCAATTTTACTATAAACTTTAACATCATCTTTTCCTTCCACAAGAATTGTGTCAAGATTTGAATGCTTCAATGTTGCAATTAATTCTTCAAATGTCATTTGTCGACTACTCATAATATGCATTGCCTTTGTTCGGATCTAATACAAATTCATTTGAGGGATATTTTGAATATATGAATGGGGAGTGAGTGGCAACAAAAAATTGGTTATTTGTGCTCTGCTCAAGTAATGTTGGAAATATTAGCCTTTGCCAATCAGGATGTAAGCTTATTTCAGGTTCATCTATAAATATTGCAGTATTATCAGCAAAAAAATTATAACATAAAAAACTTAACATTTGTTTTTCACCGGCAGATAACTTATCAGAAGTAATAGCTTCTTTTGCTTCCCCCAGTGTTAATGTTTTAGAAATCTTTATTTTTTTATTTTGGAAAATATCTTTAATCAGTTTTGAAAGTACTTCAAAAGGGCGCATCAATTTTGATTTCTCCTGATCTGTGTTTTCAACAATTTTTTCTATTTGCTTTAATATTTCTTCATCCTTATCTTTTTCTTTATTCCGAATTTTATCTTGTATTTTTTTGGATTGGGTGTTTTCTAAATCACCAGTCATTTCCAATACTTCAGTATACTTACTGTTCAATAAAGATATGATATCTTTTGTGGATATAGAGGCAATGAATTTATTATTAGCATTGGAAGAAATTCTTTCTGACAGATCATTCAAAGCAAAATTCAATTGGTCTTCTTTTCTAGAAAGAATTCGACCTCTAATAATTTTGTTATTCCTTTTTATTAATTCTTTCCGAGTATTAGTATCAATTGAAAAGCCCCCCTCTATTCTGCGAAAAGTAGGAAAAAAAATACTTTTACTTTGAATCTGATTATTTACTAACAATTCCTCATTATTAATGTCAGTTATGCTTTCATGCTCAAACTCATAAATTATTCCATCTACTTCATAATGCCCTGAAACAAATGAATTTTTATCTTTGTCTTTAACAACATTAAAATCAGCAACTACAGAATCAGATTTAAAATATAAATTCTTAAATTCTATTTCCTCGAAAATTTGGGAAAGGTTGCCACTGGTTAAATACCATATTAACTTAATTACTGTGGTTTTACCTGAACCATTCTTTCCTGTAAAAATATTCAGATCAGAATTAAAATTGAAATTAAAGCTTATTATATTGTTTAAGTCTTTAACATTTAGGGTATGTATCATTTCTAATGTTATTTATTTTCTTATATGCAAAAGCTTTACACTAATTTAATAGATTTAATAGTGTTTACGGAAGAATTAGAAGTGAGTGTGATAGCCTATCAAACCCATTATCAATTACGAAATTAAAAAAATCTTGAGAGAATAATCTCTTTATTATAATTCTTTTTACTAACCCCCAACATTCCTTGCCTTTGCCCTGCAAACACACAACATGGATCACAAAATCAATGTTATAAGGTTTGATGCGAATGATACGCTATGGCTGAATGAGCCTTTTAAAAAAACCATTTACTGATTTTAATGACAGGTGTTCATTCACCCATGACTCATGCCTGCGGCATTCAAAACCAACCATAATCGTTTTTCCCCGGGCTATTATCCGGGGCTACAAAACCGACCATGCCTTACGGCGTTTTTGCAGAAAACATACTTCAAAGTTTTAATGACTGAATCATCATTGAAAAAGCATAGATGATAGATAAAGCCAATAGTGCCTTCAGGCACGTTTCATCTTGTAACCCCGGGGTTCAAACCGGGGTAATAAATAGCTTACTCACCATAGTGCCATAGGCAGGGGGGGGTGTTTAAATCCTGATTGCAAGTACTTTAGCTTAAATTCGTTTTGAACATTTAGTACTAATCTGATAACATTATCATTTTTCGATAATCATCTCAAATTTTTACTAAAGTTTTATCACCATTCTATAATAGCCCCACCAAATTTCCGGCAACAATTTAATTTTATTGCCAATAATTTGGTAATGACTACGGCCGTATTTTGTAGGAATCTTTCCTTTAGTAACATTCCCTAATTTTGCCCCAGCAATAATAAAAGATATGGTTAACGGAATTAAAGTCATCGGGATTGATACAAAACCCATTCACCGAATAACGGTTTCATGAGAATTTGCCTTTGCCAAATCAATTTTTTGATAAATGTTGTGTCGCCAGCCTTCGCTGTCGTGTATCCGTTTCTTTTTGGCAAGTCTCCCGACTATCACGGCCGGATGGGTATTAATTTCGCGGGCAAAGCGGTGGATAAGTTCGATGG
>JAIPAH010000115.1 GCA_021740175.1 Bacteroidales bacterium | reverse complement strand
ACCACCACGTACAATCCGAGCTCAGGAGACTTGGCTAAAGACAGCATAGCGCTTAAATTATCGGCCTGGGCGGTTACTCCTTGCGAAGCACCTGATTCTGACACATTAATCCTATCGATTAATAAAAACCCCACGATAGGTTTCGAAGAAAATATATATCCTTGCACAAGCGCTCCGATAGATCTCGATACTATTATTGAAGTAAAAGATTATGATGAAATAAGCTGGAGTAGTTCAGGCGATGGAAGCTTTACAGGAAGTTATCCCGAAAAATATTATAATCCCGGAGAAGAAGATATAAATAACGAACAGATGACGATTTCGCTGACGGCTGCACCTCAAAGTGGATGCTCGGAATCTGTTTCCGACTCTACCCTTATTTATTTGACACCGGGCCCATCAATTGAGAATTTGGAGGATATACGCGAGGCCGCATTTAATGAGACAATCACTTTTGAACCTACCGTCACAGGGGCTAACCCATTAGCATATAAATGGATGCCGGATAGTTTGTTTGATGATTCTTCGGTTAAGAATGGAACGATAAAGCCAATAATGTATAATGGTAATGGCCTCCCCGACACTAATTTGGTACGTTTTAAGGTTACAGATTTGGCTAATGAGTGTGCGGCTGTTGATACAGTTGAAGTACAAATGGAACTCAAACAACCTGTAATTGAATTCGCGAATGATACAACAAATGTCTGTAAAGGTAGTCCGTTAGAATTAAATAGTTTAATAGAAAATATTGCAAGAGGATCCGGACCCGAACATTTTGATACTACTTGGTCTTCGCCCGGACCAACTGTTCATCCCACTCAGGATACTGAATATCAATTGACAGTGGAGGATAGTTTTGCGGATAACGCATCTAAAAGTATTGATATACATGTTTTGGATAGCGCTGATAAGCCCCAAATCAAGGAAGAAGAAAGTACCAAAAACGTAAGCGAATATAGCAGGGCCACTTATGAGCCTGTAAATACTGACACGGAGGATGCTTATTACGAATGGTCTGCACTGAACGGTAGTGTTGTTCAGGGCCAGGGAACTTCTGAAGCCACTATCGAATGGGGAATGGCCGGCCAGGGGGAGGTTTATCTCAAAAAAACCACGCCTTTTGGTTGTTTTGGAGTTCATGATACATTAAAAGTCGATATTGGTGTCGATGCCGTCCAGGAGATAACCACCGTCGAGAATCTGAAGATATATCCCAACCCGGTAAAAGACGAGCTGAATATCACTTTTCATTTGAAGGAGTCCAAAGAAGTGGAATTTGTTCTTTTTAATTCAATGGGTGGAGCCCTTCAACAGCGTGAAGCCCCGGATAAGATGCCGGGACAGCAAGAGTTCCGGCTTGATATGAGCCGCTATAATTCCGGGATGTACCTTCTTAAGTTAAGGGTCGGCGAGGAGTCTGTATTGAAGCGAATAATTCGTATAAAATAATCCAAGAGTTTTTAAAAAAGGAGAGTTTTATTACCTTTGCACCCGCCTTTTTGTGACAGGAAAAAGAAGTTCTTAGCAATAAGGTATTGGTGTTAGCTTAACACTTGGTTCGTTCGGTAATCCAGGTGAAAAGCCTAAATTTTCAGGGTGTAGTCCCGCTGTTTGCGGGACGCGTCGTTCGGGAAAAATTCGGGGTGTAGCGCAGTCCGGTTAGCGCGCTTCGTTCGGGACGAAGAGGCCGGGAGTTCGAATCTCCCCACCCCGACAAAAAATAACCAGGAAGTTTTTTTAAATAAAAATTCGAGGGGTGTAGTCCCGCCGCTTGCGGGACGCTTCGTTCGGGACGAAGAGGCCGGGAGTTCGAATCTCCCCACCCCGACATTAATTAACCGCAAATTGCTGAGAAAAAGCAGTTTGCGGTTTTTTTGTTTGCGAAGATTTTTTCATTAGCTCTCAGAGATCATCAGTAAGTTGCTAAAACATAATTTACAATTATTCCCATGACAATAGCTATAGTATAACTCAAAAGGGTCCCGGTTAGGACATATTCTGTTTTTTTTCGTGCATCGGTGTCATTTTCCCGGCCAACCCTGAGGATGGACTTGCCCGCGATTAAAAATCCTATCACGGCATATTGATTATATAATACGAACAAAAATACCAGGAGACGTTCAGTAATCCCAATATAAGTACCTGCCTTCGTAAGGCTATCATCAACATTAATTTCTTCTCGAAATGGTTCTGTCATCTTCCCGATAATTATTCTTGTTGGCCATATTATTATGATAAGGGCTGTAAATATTGATAAATATTTTACCTCGGTAAAAAGCGTTTCAATTAATCCCCACATACTACCAAAACTACCTGTAAGCCAAAGCCATACAACAATCACGACTAATAAATGAAATAATTGGTCTAAGAAGAAATAGAAAGTATACCGCGAATGGCTGTTGCTACTTTTTTTTGAAGCAGCTATTTGTTGTTCTTTTCTAATTTTCGAGTAGTCAATTAAGAAATGCGAGAAAGCGATTATTGCAGGGGCTAGCCAGTTCGTCCACTGCATTAACAGAATATAAGTTAGAACTCCGGATAATATAATATGAAACCAAAAGCAGTGAGACTTTAATGTGTTGTATCGCTTGTTTTCGACGCATCGTTTCGATTGAAATACAAAATCAGTTAGTATATGGGCCAATAATAACTGTAGAAGCATTAAGATATTCATAAGAAATTTATTTTTGTTATAGTTTCAAACCTCTGCAATAAAGGCTTTATCCCACTCCATCCGGCTATTTTTGTTCTTTGATGAATAGCCGGTTGGGATTTATTTATTGCTTTACCAATTTCGGTTTGTGTCATTCCCAGTAACATATAATGAATAACTTCTGCTGAATATCTTGACCAACCTGCCATAATCACTTCTAGCAATTTGAATTCAGTTTCCAATTCAGCATTGACATGATCAATCCCTGAACTAAAGGCTAGCATTCTTTTTTCTTTTTTCATCATATCCAGTGTTCTCCCCGAATAGGTATAAGCATCACCGGTTGACTCATCCACTGACTCTCTTTTTGAAGTTATGGTTCCAACGCCAATCGCTATTCTTACATCGATTATTGGGCGAGGATTGCTGTTTTCATTTGCCAGATTAATTTTATTAATTGCTGTTTTCAGCAGTAAAGTAGTTTTCAAGGCTATTGTTGGGTCTTCAAGTTCGATTTGTATATTATCTCCTCGTCTTATCGAGTAATTGGTATCCATGTTATGGCGTGCGCTGTTGTCGTTGCCAAAGAGCGAACGAATAGTTTGTAATACGTTGTCTTCATCTTCTTTTGAAAGCGTGGTATAGTCCACAATATCAGCAGTTATAATTGCATACATATTTCAATTCATTTCAATTACTCAATATATTATAAGCCTGGAGGCTTATTTTTATGCATTATAAGCCAGATGACTTATAAATTATGGAATAATTTGGGTTAATATTACCACACCAAATATAAGCCAATAAGCTTATAATTGCAAATTATAGGCTCAGAGGCTTATAAAATTTTTAGAAGGTCATCACAATTAGTGGAAGGTTTTTTATTGCTGCGATTGTGGCTTGCAAATGAATTATCCGGGGTAAAAACATCGCTTACTAACCAAAGCCTAACCATTTTACTCCTCGTTTAAAGTTTGAATACTCCATTATTTTTTACCTTAGCATCCTGCTTTTTTACAAGAGATGTATACATTTTGAACCAACGAAACTTGAATAACCTATGAAAAAACTTAAAGCATTACCATTGATTGTTTTGTTGATGGGCTCGATGCTATCGGTAACCACTGCCCAGCAAAGCATTTATGAACCGCTCGATTTGGATGAAGTGGAATTTTCTTTTGAAGACTTCGGCAAGATGTACACCTTTGATGATGTGCCGATGCAAGAGTACCAGGAAGAACTTGGTTTTAACCCATCTGAACAATGGCTCGACCACGTGCAGAAATCGGCGCTGCAGTTTGGAGGTGGCTGCTCGGGGTCTTTCGTCTCGGAAGATGGATTGATAATGACCAACCACCACTGTATTCGGAGCCGGCTCTCCGGAATTCAGAAAGAAGGCGAAGATCTGGTTAAAAATGGCTACTATGCCTCTTCGCTGGAAGAGGAGCGAAAATTCCCGAATTTGTATGTTGATCAGCTGATGCGGATAGAAGACGTCACTGAAGACGTGCATAAAGCTATGGAAAAAGGGAAAACCGATGAGGAAAAGGCGGAACGCAAGCGTAAAAAGATCAAAGAGCTTGAAAAGCAATATGAAAAAGAGACCGGCCTGACCTGCAAGGTTGTGACTTTATACAACGGCGGAAAGTATTCCATGTATATCTACAAACGCTATGATGACATTCGCCTGGTTTTTGCCCCGGATGTTCAGATAGCCGCCACGGGCTGGGACTGGGATAACTTCACTTATCCCCGGTATGAACTGGATTTTGCTTTTGTACGTGCCTATAATGAGAATGGCGAGCCTGTAAAGGTAGATAACCACTATACTTTTGCTGAGAAGGAAGCCGAAGCTAAGGATGTCTCTTTTGTCGTAGGCCGGCCGGGAAATACCGACCGGCTGCTTTCCATGCGTCAGCTTAGTTTTTTCCGCGACATGCGTCATCCGACGATTCTGAATCAATTTAATGAAGTCTACAAGGCTTACTTTGAATATTTTGAAGAAAATCCGGGGCGCAGGGCTGAACTGCTGAGTAAGTTGCTATCGGTTGCTAATGGCCGGAAAGCTTATGCCGGAATGTTAAAGGGTTTGAAAAACGACTACTTGATGAAGAAAAAGTGGGATTTTGAAAATTCCCTCAAAGAAAAGGTTAAGGCTGATGAAGAGCTCAATGAAGAATATGGTGACATCTGGACTAAAATAGATAAAACTGTAGATAGCACCGAGCGATACGCCAAAAAAGTTTTGCCCTTTTACATTGCCGGAATATATCAGTCCCAGTATCATAGTATTGCCGAACGGCTGGTGGAATATGCCATGCAGATGGAAAAACCGCAAAAAGAGCGCGATAAAGCCTATAAGGAACCCAAACTTAAGAAAACCAAAAAGAAAATATATAGGGATATAGAAGATCCTGCATTACAGAAGCTTTTGGTTGAGGCCCACGAGCGTTTTTTGAGAAAAGAAATGGGAGAGAAATGCAAATTCCTGGGAAGCCTGTACAATAATAAACAAGGCGATGATGCCTCGGATTATTTGCTGGAGAAAACCCAAGTAGCGGATAAGGATGCTGTGAATCAATTGATTGATAAAGGCCCTGATGCTATCAAAAATGCCGATGATCCGCTGATTCAGTATTTTGTCAAAACGAAAACGATGATGGCAGAGAAACAGGACGAAAGGAAACGCCTGAATAGTAAACTGGAAATGCTTAACCAGGACCTTGGCAGGTTAATTTACGAAGTTTATGGTGACAAGATTCCGCCGGATGCAACCTCTACGCTCCGCATTAGTCATGGCCGTCTGAAAGGATATAAATACAATGGCACTTTAGCTCCGGCCAAAACCACTTTTTACGGGTTGTGGGACCGTTATCATTCCTTTGGCGAAGAACCCTATCCGTGGGGTTTGCATGAGCGCTGGCAGGAAGTTCCTGAAGGCCTGAACCTGGAAACACCCATAGGTTTTGCTACAACCAACGACATTGTAGGGGGGAATTCGGGAAGTGCTATAATCAACAAAGATGCCGAAGTTATCGGGTTGTGTCACGATGGCAACCTCGAAAGCCTGGCCGGCGATTATGCCTTTCTCCCCGAAAATAACCGGACAGTAGCCAGTGATGCTATTGGCATTATGGATGCATTGAAACACGTTTACGAAACCAGTCGGCTTATTTATGAGCTGGAGAATAGCAAGATGAAGGAATAATAGGGCGAAGCGAGGACGCTTCGCCGAACGTACCGCAAATCAGCAAAAAACCAGGTTGGTCAAAGCGTCTTCGCTTTGACCTTCTTCATTCTTGCAGACTCCGGCTGCCGGACCACGATGGGATAAAGACGAAAAAAAAGAAATTTTTTATGGAGTTTTACGCAAAATCTTATGTGCTGATTGTCTCTTGCCCAATGCATTATACCCCTCTAAATCTCCCCTTTTAAAAGGGGAGACTTGAAGAGCGATGAGGCATAGCTGCCGGGTGGGACTATAGTTTAGAGAATTGCGTTTTCTTTCGCATGATGTTAAAGATAACGTCGGTTCAACGGCGGCTCTCCCCCTGTTTTCAGGGGGAGCTGGAGGGGGTAAAAGGGCCGTCGAAGATTACCCACTACACAATTTTATCCCATCATGTTTCCTAACCTTTACAACAGCCACCAAAAGAAGGCCTGAAGAATGAAGAAAAACGCTATAGGATTTTCTTAGGTCGACTTCTCTAACCACATGGGTAAGAGTGTTTTTTGATTGTTATGACAATGCAATGCATAACGTAATCCCGATAATTTACTACCTTTGATAGTATCAAAAGAGAAGGCGTTATGAGAAAACTACCAATTGGTATACAGGAATTTAGAAAATTACAGGAAGATGATTATATTTATGTAGATAAGACAAGAATCATATACGATCTACTTAAAGTAAGTCATTATAATTTCCTCTCCCGCCCCCGCCGCTTTGGAAAATCCCTTTTGATTAATACCCTCAAGGAACTGTTCCTGGGGAATCGGGAGCTTTTTAAGGGCTTGTGGATTTACGATAAACTTACCGATTGGTATTCTTACCCGGTCATTAAAATTTCTTTTTCCAATATCGGTCACAAATCCCTGGGACTGGAAGCTGCCATTGAGAACCGCCTGGATAGCATTGCCAACGAATATAACATCACACTCACCCAGCAAGTCTATCCTTTAAAATTCGATGAGCTTATCCGCAAAATGGCCGGAGACAGACGGACGGTGATTCTTATCGATGAATACGATAAACCCATCATCGATTATATGGAAGATATCGCCATGGCCGAAAAAAACCGTGATATCCTTAAAAACTTTTACTCGGTCATCAAAGATGCCGATAGCTACATTCGCTTTTTTATGGTAACCGGCGTATCCAAATTCAGTCAAGTATCGATATTCTCCGATTTGAATAATCTTTTTGACATCACTCTGGATGATAGGTACTCCACCTTATTGGGTTGGACAGAAGAGGAAGTTCAATCGTATTTCCCTGAATATATAGCTCAAGTTCAGGAGAAATTTCGGGGGATATATGATGATGTGATGCCTGTAATAAGGGAATGGTATAACGGTTTTTCATGGGATGGAGTGAATCATCTTTATAATCCGGTTTCGATGATGAATCTTTTCAGTAAACGCGATTTCCGAAATTACTGGTTTACCACAGGAACTCCCACATTCCTGATGAAGCAAATCAAAAAAGAAAATTACACAGCTTTTGATATTGAGGACAGCTATGTAACCACTGACGTATTGGATAAATATGAAATCGGGGATATTTCGCTGATTTCACTTTTATTTCAAACCGGTTATCTTACGGTTAAGGAGTATGATTCCCGGCGCGGCCGTATAAAGCTTGATTACCCCAACAGGGAGGTGGAAGAGGCTTTTTCCACGCATATCCTGACCGAACTCACCGAAGGGAAGCTGGACAAAACCACCGGCCTGTTATTTGAAATGGCCGATAGTTTGGAGCAAAAGGATTTGGAGACCTTCATTGCTCAACTCAACACCTTATTTTCAGGCATATCCTACTCACTGGTCATTCAGCAGGAGAAGTATTTTCACTCGCTTTTTTATCTCGTCATGAAGCTCGTGGGTTACCAAATTGATACGGAAGTCCTGACCATAAAAGGCCGCATTGATGCGGTGGTGCAAACCCAAAGCGATGTCTTTATCATCGAATTTAAAATCAACCAGCCTTCCGAAAAAGCTATCGCTCAAATCCGTAAAAAACAATATCCACAAAAATATTTTTCCGGCAAAAAACCCGTTACCTTGGTGGGTATTAATTTTGATACGAAGAACAGTTTTATTGATGATTACCGGGTGGAAGAGGCTTAGGAAGCCTAAGGCCTGAAGAATGAAGAGGGAGCCGTCCAAAAAGAAAAAATTGACGCTGAAGTAATTTGATAACCTACAAATACAAACCAAAACTTAATGATATTCAGTAATTTCTCTTTAGGGAATTTAAGGGTAAAAGTTGCTGAATATCCTCACGGAAGGTTTTTGGACGGCCCCGAATATTTCGCCAATTAGCAAAAAAGCAGGTTGGTCAAAGCGTCTTCGTTTTGACCTTCTTCATTCTTTCAGACTCCGGCTGCCGGACCACGATGGGATAAAGACGAAAAAAAAGAAATTTTTTATGGAGTTTTACGCAAAATCTTATGTGCTGATTGCCTCTTGCGAAGTGCATTATACCCCTCTAAATCTCCCCTTTTAAAAGGGGAGGCTTGAAGAACGATGAGGCATAGCTGCCGGGTGGGACTATAGTTTAGAGAATTGCGTTTTCTTTCGCATGATGTTAAAGATAACGTCAGTTCAACGGCGGCTCTCCCCCTGCTCCCAGGAGGAGCTGGAGGGGGTAAAAGGGCGGCAGAGAAAACTACTTTTCCCTTTGTTCCGCTACCCGCCACAGATGTCAGAATAAAGAAGGATCATGATGTGTGTGTGAGTTTTTTTGTTATATTTGAAATAGTTACGAAAACAAACTGATATGGAAATAGCTATTTTTGCGGCCTTTTTCTGGGCAGGATGTGTGAGTTCCATAAGCTTCATGGAGGCATGGGTAAAATTTCGCGCTAAGGGAGTTACCAAACCGATCGGGCTTAGCATTGGCAAAAAAGTTTTCTCTAACCTGAATAAAGTGGAATGGGGAGTTTGGCTTCTCTTTTCGGTGTTTTATATCCTAAACATACCTTTTAAGCTGACGGGGTCATTAACGATGTATACCCTGATCACAATTATTTTGATATTACAATCCGCTTATTTTTATCCGCAGCTTAGTTTCAGAGCCAACAAAATTATTGAAGGTCAGCAACCTCCTAAATCTGCTATCCATTTGATTAATGCCATATTAGAAGGAGCCAAAGTGGGGATGATCATTGTTACAGGATTTCTGTTATTGTATAATTTGTAGTTATTTTCTTAATCTTAAATCTCGGGCTATAATGGATATAATCAACAGATTACGTGATGATCATATCCTACAGGAAAGGAGTTTGACATAATTCTAACTTGTGCAATACATTATAAAATCTTTACCTTTGAAAAGGAAAATTAAAAGAAACAGACATGAACAAAAACCAAGCTGATACTACCTATTTTGCTCACGAAACTGCCGTTCTTGATGAAGGATGTGAAATCGGTGCCGGGACCAAGATCTGGCATTTTTCGCACATTATGAAACGTGCCAAACTGGGAGAAAAATGCAACCTGGGCCAAAACGTGGTGGTTGCCCCCGATGTCACCCTGGGGAAAAATGTGAAGGTACAGAACAATGTTTCGATATATACCGGAGTCATTTGCGAAGATGATGTATTCCTGGGGCCTTCCATGGTTTTTACCAATATAACCAATCCCCGTTCCGCAGTGAACCGCCGGGGCGCATATGAGAAAACGCTTGTAAAAAAAGGCGCTACCATAGGGGCTAATGCTACTATCGTCTGTGGCCATGATATCGGCGAATATGCATTTATCGGCGCCGGAGCGGTTGTTACAAAGGAAGTCCTTCCCTATGCTTTAGTGGTGGGCAATCCGGCACGGCATATTGGATGGATGAGTGAATACGGCCATCGGTTACGTTTTAATGACGAAGGTGTGGCTTACTGCCCTGAGAGCGGCGAAGAATATAAGCTAATGAATAACAGAGTGCAAAAGATTGGCTGAACCACCTTTTTCCTGGCTGGCTTTAAGACGTGTAGTTATTTTGAAACATTCTAAAATTTGAATAAAAAATACAGTATATCAGGGTGATAAAATCGTTTAAATTTTTATCGCCCTGAATCTTCCCTTTATCCCTTTAACCTTTTGACTTTTTTGGCATAAATAAGCGAGGGACTTTCTTAGATAGAAAGACCCTCTGCTTGATGTGTACAACCATATTCATCGACTATGGCACGGGGAGTATATGAAAATTCGAAAGTAATGAAGATGAAGATTCTTTTATGTGAAGATGACTATGGTATGCGCAACCTGCTTTTCGAAAAGCTCAAAAGTGAGGGGTTTTCAGTGCAGAAAGCCGAAGATGGACGCGAGGCATATAAATTGCTTAAGAAGAAGAAATATAACCTGATCATTACCGATCTTTTGATGCCTTTTCGTACAGGTTTGGAATTGATTGATTTTATACGAAATGAACGAAAAATGAATATTCCTATTATTGTTTTTTCGAAGGTACAGATGGAGGGTACTGTACTCACAGCTTTTGCTATGGGGGCTGATGATTATATGGTAAAGCCGTTTAGTCCTAACGAGTTGAGCCT
>JAIPAH010000114.1 GCA_021740175.1 Bacteroidales bacterium | reverse complement strand
CCGTAAATACAGGTTTGGAGCGTTGGCTTGCTGAAAAGGGCATCGAAGTGGGCAACAATTTTGTCCTCGACAAACAAAGCGGTTCTGTAGCCGTTACACAAAAGCGCGGGGGCTTTAACGTGCGAAGACAAATTAAATTCCCTTACATTCCCAAGGTGACGAATTTTTCAGACCATCCCATAACGAATGGCCTGGAGAAAGTTATGCTGCGTTTTGCCAGTTCTATTAATTACAGCGGAGATACAGCAGCGGTTGATTTTACCCCCATTGCTCGCTCTTCCGAATTATCAACCACCAAATCGGCTCCGCTAAGGTTTAATGTGAGGAAGAACTGGAGCGATGCGGATTTTCCCGACCAAAATATCCCCTTGGCTGCTACATTTGAAGGAAATATACAGGGTAATAGCCTCTCCAGGATGGTGCTGATTACCGACGGAGATTTTGTAGTCAACGGGGAAGGCCGCAATGCCCAGAAACAGTCCGAAGACAATATCAGCCTTATGGTGAATAGCATTGACTGGCTTTCGGATGATACGGGATTGATAAATCTTCGAACGAAAGGAATTACCTCCCGGCCCATTGATCAGCTTGATGATCAAATCAAAACCCTTCTGCGTTGGGGGAATTTCTTTGTACCCATACTGTTGATAGTGCTTTATGGTTTATTTAGAAGTCAACGAAATCGTAACATAAGAGTAAAAAGAATGGAGGAAGGCTATGTTTAAAAAATTGAATATTACTACCCTTCTGATAATATTGGTCATAGTTGCGGCTATTTATGTCATAATAAAATTTACAGGGCAGGATGAGCGGAATTTTAGAAGCCAGCTGACATCTTATGAAGAAGAACGGGTAACAAAAATTGAATACATCAAGCAGGGAGACAAAGACAAGAAAGTAACCATTGAAAAACAAGACGGTCAATGGAAGGTTGTCCAGGCGGATCAAACTTACAATGCCGATAGCAACCGGGTTAGACGGATGGTTACCATGATGAAAGATCTGAAAGTAGACAGGGTGGCTGCTAAAGATAAGGCCCAATGGGAGGAATATGAGGTCAATGATTCTTTATCAACACGCGTCAAATACTATGACAACGGCGATTTGCTCACCGATTTGTACATCGGGAAATTTTCCATGTCACAACCTGATAACCAGCAGCAAATGCGACGGCGAAGAAATGCACGTCGAAATATGACTACTTTTGTAAGACTGGCTCATGAACGACCGGTATATGCGGTGAATGGTTTCCTGAGCAGGGCTTTCCCCGGAGATGCCGGCAAACTGAGAGATCGTACACTGGTCAATGCTACAAAAGGAAACATAAACGGTGTGGATTTCGCCGGAAAATACAATTACACGCTGAGTCGGAGTTCCGGGAAATGGATGATAAAAGACCGGCCTGCTGATTCTGCAAAAGCAGCCGGGTATATGGGCACGCTGGCAGGTTTGAGAGGCAATCAATTTGCAGATATTAGCAATAAGAGCGAGCTTTCACAACCACTGCAAACCGGCGTGATTGACCGGACCGGCAAAGATCCTGTAACCATTAAAGCTTACAATGCCCCCGAAACAAAATCATACGATTATATTATCCATTCTTCGCAAAATGATGAGGTATGGTTTACAAGTTCAAATAGGCTTTTTGAAAAAATCTTTAAAGAACCGGACTATTTTCGGCAAGTAGACTAAAAATATCCCGGAAAAAGGATAACGATAATAGCTTTAAATAAAGGGAAGCAGGGGCTTCCCTTTTTTTTGTTAATATTTTAAAATTCTTGTGAACAAACTTGATAAATGCTTGTAGTAAGTATTACATTTGTAATAAGAATATTTAAAGGTTACAGGTAAGAAAAAACACAAAAATTGTTTGTTCGGTAACAAAATAGTTATAGTTTTGCCGCCGATTTGAACAAAGGTGAATGAAAATAAGGACGAATTGAAACAGCGAAATATAGATACGGTACGAACTAACTTATTGTTAAACCAAAATTCTTGTAAAATAAAGCAAGGTGAGGTGAGGCCAAGACCTCCTAGAATAAAATAGCACGTTGGAATAAAATTTGTTGTTCCGAAACGCTTCATTTAATACATTATATAAATAAAAAATTAGGTCTGTCTAGCAAACATTCAAAAAACAGGATACCTATGTTAAGTAGATTGATAAACGGGACAAAATTTGCTGCTATCATGGTACTGGCAGCGTCGGGTCATTTTAACAGCTCCACCGTTCAGAGCAGCAATCAGGCGGACGATGTGAAGGATATTATCCATAAGACGGATTCTATTCTGATTTCACAAAACAAACCTTTGGTTAAAGACGAAAAGGAGAAGATAGTCAAGGAAATATACAGTGACGTTTTAACCGATATAGAACATCAAATTCAAAAATACAGGAATCAATCCCGCTTTAACGGATCGGTTGCAATAGCCCGTGACGGCAATGTCTTGTTTAATAAGCAATACGGTTATGCTGACATGGAAAAGGGTATTCCGGTCAATGATACGTCACAATTTCAGTTGGCATCCGTAAGTAAGCAATTTACTGCTGCCGCCATTCTTAAGCTATACCAGGAAGGGCGTATCAACCTGGATTCTTCCTTAACAACCTATCTTCCGGAACTGCCTTATTCAGATGTTACGATAAGACACCTGCTCACCCACAAGGCGGGGTTTCCCAACTATATGTGGATTATTGGTCGTCATTGGGACGAAAACCATACTCCCACCAATGAAGATGTGTTGGAAATAATGAGTGAAAACCCGGTAAACCTGCGTTTTGAGCCCGGTCAGAAGTTTAATTATTCCAATACCGGTTATTGTTTACTGGCTTGCGTTATCGAGCGGGTTTCAGGAGTTGAATATGATGAATTCCTCCGGAGCAGATTTTTTGAACCTTTGAAGATGACTAATACTTTTGCTTTTAGTATGACCGATAATTCCTTTACTCCGGGAATGGTAAAAGGTTATCGCTATAACGGCAATGCATACAATAGTGTGGATTATAACCTGATGGACGGTACTTACGGAGACAAAGGGATTTATTCCACCGCCACGGATATGCTTAAATGGACACACGCCCTTAAAACCGGCAAAATTATGGATAAGGCATTGGTAAAGCGTGCTTTCAGTCCCTCCAGGCTGAATAATGGTAAAAAACTCGACTATGGGTATGGCTTCCGGATTAAACATTTCAATGATCGTAAAATGGTCTTTCATAACGGCTCCTGGAGTGGTTTTCGTTCCACCGTGCGCACCTTCCCGGAGAGTGGCCTGACATTGGTTATCCTGACCAATAACAGTTTTAATGAAACCGGGGATATGGCACGCAATTTGACCCGCACCCTACTCAATGATTATCAGTCCGATGAGGTGTATAAGATTGTTAAGAAGCTGGTATTCGATCAAGAGCAGATCCGGGATGAGGAAAAGAAAAAGCAATTTGTGGATAGTTGGGAATACCATGGCTTGAACCAGGTAAGGCAGATTATGAATCGCTTGGATAAGGACTGGTTGGCGCATAGAATAGAATCCTTTACCGATGACAAACCTGTGGGAGAAGAAGAGTTTTATGCACTTAATGAGGAATAAGCTAAGTTAGTCTTAATAAATGACCGGAATAAGAGAATTATGGCCTATGCCTAAAAAAGTTACCTTGTTGACAATAGTAGTTATGCTGGGTGGAATTTTTTTGTCATGTGAGAACCTGGAAGAAGCTTCCGATTCCATAACAGCAATGATTGGGCCTGTGGAGGATACAAGCGGCTTTAAAACAGACAAGGCAGTGGAAGTCAGCCAAAACCTGGCAGAGCTTCAGTTACCGGATTTTAAAAGTATAGAAGATAGTCAGGTACGTAAAGAGAAGTTTCTTGAATTTATGAAGCCGATTATCCGGGCTGAAAACCGCCGTGTGTCAGCTCAACGCGAATTCGTGAAAAAATGCTTTGCTGCCTACAAATTGGGTTGGGAACTCAGCGATGAGCGCAGGGAAAAGCTTAAGGCGATAGCAATTGATTACAAATTATGGAATGCCGATTTCCAAACGCGGGAGGCATACACAGAGTTGTTAATGCGGGTGGATGAAGTACCGGTTACCTTGGCATTGATGCAGGCTGCTAATGAGTCGGCCTGGGGAACTTCCTATTTTGCCCGAAAAGGCAATAATATATTCGGGCAATGGTGCTTTCGCGAAGGTTGCGGGATGGTACCAAGAAGACGTGCGGAAGGGGCGACCCATGAAGTCGAGGTTTTCCCTGGCGTGCTCCAATCAGTACGAGCCTACATCAATAATTTGAATACACATAGAGCTTATCAATACTTTCGAAATCTGCGTTACGAGCAACGCTTGAATAATGAACCCCTGAGAAGTGACCATTTGGCTTTAGGGTTGCAGAAATATTCGAGCAAGGGAATGGAGTATGTCAGGATCTTACAAACTATGCTCGAAGCAAATCAAAAATATATCTAGGAGACAGGTATTTTTTGGATATAAAAGGAAGCTATCGCTCCGTGAGTGATAGCCTCTTTTTTTTTAATCTCAGAATTACTGACCCGTTTCTTGAGAATCAAGCATTGAGACCGGTCTAAAAAGCCTTCAAACTACTGATTTTTACCATTTCACCCCTAACTGCTAAAAATCAGCAGTTTGAAAAGTCCCCTTTAGTCCCGAAGCATCGGGATTAGGGGTTATAAGGCTTTTTAGACTGAGCTCAGCATTTGAGCTTAGAACATTGTAAAATAACATGTCGCATTGTTTTCGCAGATAGATTTTTAGTTCAGTAGTTGAAATCAGATTATCAGTTTTCTATAAGATTCAATAATGATTTTTTACACCGAATCGGGAGTTCTGAAACGAATGCTTACATGTGGGTTTGGGCAGCCAGAGGCTGCAAGAATCTTGGGTCAAAGCGAAGACGCTTTGACCAACCTCTCGAATGTTGAAGGTAAAAACTTAGCGTTAGGCAAAGCTGCTTTATTATTCGAAGAACGTTAGGCGAAGCGTCTTCGCTTCGCCTTCTTATATTTTTTAAGTTTACCCGATTTTTACAAGCGGGCCTCTGGCTTCTAAAAGGATTTTTCGAAATTCCTTCCTTCAATTAAAGTGGCTGGTGTTTGATTAATTCCTAAGCTCAGAGAGACTATCACTCGGTGGAGTGATAGTCTCTTTTTTTTTAATCTACGCTTTTATCCTTTTGACTTTTCATCCTGCTTTTTTTGATACGCTTTTACCCAATCGATATCTAAAGAAACAGGGAAGCGTCGGTCATCAATTTTGCCCTGAGCCGATGTAAAAAAGTTTAAAAACATCGGGCTTTGCGGGATGGCTTTCTTTTGCTTTCGTACCGTCAGGCCATTGATTTTCCAAATGATTTGCTCTTTTTCCCATATCAAGGTGAAGATATGGAATTTTCCACCCAGGTTTTTTCCGGTTATCCTTCCCTTCTTTCTTTTTATTTTACCGCCATTGTTGGGGGATGAAGTAAAGGCCCCGGCAGTAAATTTGCGGCTGTTTTTATATTCGCCATAGTCTACAACGGATACCATAGGAGCTTTGTATTCGGAAGAGAGATGAAAGGAATGCACCAGGGGATAAGCATAGCCCATTCTTATTTTCGCTTCAAAAATGCCATATTGCTGAAGGAATTTATCGCCGGTATTCAACATGGCACTCGTGTAATTAAATTTCCGGGGCAGGAAACCCATAGTCGGATGCCACGCTTTCCCTTCACGCTCTTCTTTCCGTGTTTCGATTTTCAGAACACTGTTATTGATATGATGATTGCCTTCCTCAGCATAAAGCTGTTCATCGTTCCATTGCGAGTAGGTTCCCGATATAAATTTTTTGGCCGGGAAAGGTAAGGTGTCCCATTTACCGGTATCCAGTTCCGAACTATCAAAGGTGTCTTCAAAAGTTGACTCCCACGCACGCAAGCGGGCGAGTTCTTTGTTGTCTTTGTTTTTAAAATACCACTTCAGATCCTTATCCTTCTTCAGTTTTTTGTATTCCTGCAACTGCTGGTACTCATCCGAGAGTTTGAATTTTTTCGGGTTTTTCATGTATTTTTTGTAATCCAGGAAATCTTTCGAATTTACATATTCATGCAGCTCTTCGTACTCTTTGATAAGTTCCGAATTATTCAGTTTCGAGTAGATTTTATACCGTTTGGACTGCACAAATTTATTGTAGCGCTTGATGTCTTTGTCTTTTTTGAGCTGTTTGTATTCCCCGTGTTGTTTGTAAATATCCGAATTCTTGTAGGTTAAAGCTTTGGCTTCTTTCAAGTCCTGCTTATAGCGGTTGTTGATGTAGTTTTTTAACTCTTCGTAATGTTTGAGCTCATCACTGCCAACCGTTTCCAGGTATTTTTGATAATTTTTGGAATGGTAATACGCAGCCGCCTGTTTTACGCGTTTGTTTTTCCGTAAATCCTTGTATTGCTTTAACTTGACGTATTCAGGTGCCTGCCGGTAATCGGCATCTTTAATCATCTGGTCATACTTGCCGCTGGATAGCGTCTCTTTGATTCTTTCCAGTTCCTGTTCATTCTGGAAAGGTTGTTTCTTTTTGTTGGCCTTACGAGCTTCTTTTTCGAGTTGCTTATAGCGTTTCTCAAGTTGTTTCTTCTCTTTCTTAAGCTTTTTCTGGTTAGCTTGATAGCGGGATTTGACATCTTTTAATGAAAGGTTACGGGTCTCATTTTCGAGGTCAAGGTATTGCTGAAATGTTTCGGCATCTTTAAAATGCAGGAAATCGTTGAATCGGGCATCGTTTATGAGCTTCTCATACCACCTGTATTTTTTTCTCAGGGTTTGATATTCCTTTTTTTTGGCTTTTAGCTCCCCGAGTTTTTCCTTTCGTTCCTTTTTAATTTTATCCCTGTCTTGCTTAAATTGCTGGGAAGTAAAGTAATCACGGGCTTCGGTGTACTTTTTTAACTTTTCAGAATCCTTGAACTCATTGAAAAACCGAAGATCCTGCGAATCTTTCACTTTGTAGTAGGTTTTGATATCCCCGGAGCCTGCAAGCTTTTTATACCGCTTTTCCTTGTTGTAAGCTTCGGTGCCCTTGTATTTCTGAGCTTCTATTGACTTTTTGCGTTCCTTAAAATCTCCGGAATGAATGAATTGTTCCAGCTCCTGATATCGCTTGAGCTTATCGGAAGAGCCGATTTCATCCAATTGCCTGAGATCCCGGGCGGTTTTTTCCCTTTTTGCCTCGATTTTTTCTGCTCCCGGCACTATGCCGAAAAATGTATAAAACGAATAGCGAAGTTTATAGAAGTAATTCATTATTGTGCTTTTAAATTTGGTTAAATTTATAAAAATTCCAATTCAGGAAAAATATCTGGAAGGAAAAATATTCATTTTTCGGGGTGTTAATATAAATTTTGGTAATCGAGCAGTGTAGCCGCAATAAAATTTATAGCATAATGCTTGCATGTTGGCTTGAGCAGCCAGAGGCTGCAAGAATTCTGAGTCAAAACGAAGACGTTTTGACTAACCTCTCTAACGTTTATTGGACGGCCTAAGCGTTAGGCGAAGCGTCTTCGCTTCGCCTTCTTCGGTTCTTTAAGTTTACCCGATTTTTATGAGCGGGCCTCTGGCTTCCGTTAGAGGATTTTTCGAAATTCCTTCTTTCAATTCACGTGACGCAATAAAATTTATAGCAACTGTATCCCTGTCATTCCCAACGAATCACGGAACGATAGCGGAGTGATGAAGTGAGGAATCGGTTGGTTTACACCATAAAAGTGAATAGTATTACCGAGTAGGATTATTATATTTGTTACAGCAAAATTAATGATATCCTGTCATAATTGATATGGAAAATTTTACTTTGGAAAATAACAAGCTCTTAATAGTTGAGGATGATGAAAGTAATTATGATTTGCTTCGTGTGATTCTCAGGAAATATAACCCCGAAATATTTTGGGCAAAAGATGGGGGAGAAGCCATAAAGATGGCAAAGGAAAATGATTTTGATTTAATACTCATGGATCTTCAGCTCCCGGTTATCAGTGGGTTGGAGGCAACCAAAGAAATAAAAAAGAACTATCCTGATATTCCTATCATAGCACAAACTGCTTATGTCATGACAGAAGACCGCCAGAAGGCTTTTGATGCCGGTTGTGATGATTATATTTCCAAACCCATGAAGCGGAAGCATTTGATAGAACTGATTCACAAACATATTGAGAAATAAATAGGAAATTGATTTATGAATAATTTCGACTTCTACAATCCCACAAAAATCCTTTTTGGAGAAGGCAAGATAAGTGAAATCGCAAAAGAAATTCCACAGGATTCCAAAGTAATGGTGATTTACGGCGGCGGCTCTATCAAGAAAAACGGGGTTTATGACCAGGTCGCTGATGCCCTGGAAAATCATAGCTGGACAGCGTTCGGAGGTATAGAGCCCAATCCAAGGTATGAGACTTGCATGAAGGCCATAAAAAAAATACAAACCGAAGATGTGGATTTTCTCCTGGCAGTAGGAGGGGGCTCCGTTTATGACGGAACCAAATTTATTGCCGCAGGCGCGATGTTCGATGGTGAGCCATGGGATATCCTTAAGCGTGGGGCTAAAATAAAGAAGGCCCTGCCTTTGGCCGGCGTGCTGACCCTGCCGGCTACCGGCTCGGAAATGAACTCCGGGGCGGTTATTACGCGGGAAGAAACGCAGGAGAAGCTTCCTTTCGGTCATCCGTTGCTTTTCCCGAAGTTTTCGGTGCTTGACCCGTCGGTTACGGCAAGCTTATCATACAGGCAGGCGGCTAACGGCGTGGTGGATGCTTTTGTCCACGTGATGGAGCAGTACATGACCTATCCCAGCGGTAATCACCTTCAGGCGCGTTTTGCCGAAAGTATTCTGCTGACCCTTATTGAGGATGGCCCGGGCTATTATAACGACCCGGCCAATTATGAAAAGGCGGCAAACCTCATGTGGTCTGCGACTATGGCCCTTAACGGATTGATTGGAGCCGGTGTGCCCAATGACTGGTCAACCCATATGATAGGCCACGAGCTGACAGCTTTCCACGAAATCGACCATGCCCGCACGCTGGCTATCGTGCTGCCGGGAACATGGTCGGTGTTGAAATCGGATAAGCGGGAGCAATTGATACAATACGCCGAAAGGGTCTGGGGCATCACATCCGCTAGTGATGAGGATAAGATCGAGCAGGCCATAAAGAAAACCGAGGAATTTTTCAATTCATTGGGTATTAAAACCCGTTTGAGCGATTATGATGTGGATGAAACAACCATCCGGAAAATCGTCAAACGCTTCGAAGAAAGAGGCTGGCACCTGGGCGAAAAACAAAAAGTAGGCCCCGGAAATGTGGAAAAAATCCTGAAGAGTAGAGCCTGATGGTTTTGTTGCTTAAAGAAATAGAAAGCCTGTCGGGGATTTTCCTGATAGGCTTTTTAATGTTTGAGGTGTATAGTTAGTTGCTAATTTTAATCATTTGATAAGTAATCGGTTCAGTATTAAACATTTTTTCAAATGAGGTTAGCATCCCCGCTCGTACCGAATGTCGGCACGTTCGGGCGGGCGGATTTATCCGGGTGGCAAAGATTTCCCAACAACCTTCCCTTAGCCCGCTTTAGCGGGCTTTTGGAGAATGCCGCAACAAATGGGAGAAGACCCATCGAGCATCGGGTAATCTTACCATCCGAATTTTCGCCGCATTGAAAGTTCTGGGTGTTAGGGGCATCTTTAGATGCGGCGAAGAAGGATAGAAGGTTGCATTTTTTCCACCCAAATGAATTTGGGTGCTAAGCTCATGGAAATAGGTTATACCATCTGATGCGGTGGGGTTAGAAGGATATTTTCTACTGCCTTTTAAATGTATTGAGGTGTAACGTTAGTTACTAATTTTAATTATTTGATAAGTAATTATTTTCACACCTCAATTAATGTTTTTTGCAATGCGAACGAATGAAACATAAATAAATCACTGCTTTCAACGGGGGCAAATATAAAAAACGGTGCAAAGGAGGCGGAAAGAGAGTGGGGATTATTTTTTGTTATTATCCCTTGTAATTTTTGAAGGATGTTGACTGATATGGAAAATATCGACTATATATTCATAGATTTCCTCAAGATGCTCTTTTGCCCTCTTGTCCCATCGGATAGGAAGTTTCTTTTTTACCAATCTTTTATTTCTTTCTCAACTTCTTCCTGGGTAATATAGTCTCCGGATTTCACCCTTTTTGATGCTGCTTTCACTCTTTTTTTGATGTCTTGCTTAGTAATGGGTTTCCCATCCACAGTATATCCAATATTTTCGGATTTCTCATATTCTTTACTCATTGCATACATCATTTTTAGAAAAGTCTCATCTGCACGATCAATATAATTGTGAAGGTCTTCTTTTAATTTATTTGTATCCATGACTTATAAATTTTAACGTAGTACAAATTTAACGAATTATTCCGGAGTTTTGTTATTGAAA
>JAIPAH010000010.1 GCA_021740175.1 Bacteroidales bacterium | reverse complement strand
TTAATAATTTCTTTAGTTACCTGTCCCTCAGCTTTTTAGAATTAACAAAAACAAACCGCAGTTAAGCTTGACGAAACATTTCTTAACTTTATTTTTACTCAAAAATCAGCTTAAAAAGGGGGCTTTTTGGACAGCCTCGAAGAAAATTGTCAAATAGTCAAATGGTCAATGGTTGCCTGTCGGCAACCAATCAGTCCTTGAGGCAACGAACGCTGTAGCCGCCCGCCTTGTCGCTGCCGTCGCGGTGCACCTGGTCGCGGCCAGAGCCCAGGACCCGGAACCACGCGTACGAACCTGAGAACTCTGTAGCCGACCACCAGTGTCCGATGTTGCCAAGAGTGTAAAACGACCCATCGCTGTGGCGGAAGCCGCCCGGAAGGGCGCTAAAACCGCTGCTATTGGTGCCGTTACCATTGCTATTCCAGCCGCTGGTAGATTTCATCTGCTCGCCCTGGTCGTAGCCGCGCCAGCCGTCATCGTCGGCTTCGCTTTGGCTCATACCCAGCTCCATTTCCAGGGTTTTCCATTCTTCGTCGCTGGGCAGATGCCATCCATCCGGGCAAGCGTCCAAGGCGGCCTCCCAGTTGTACAATCGGCCATAGGTGTCTCCATTGTCCGGATCATTATCATAACACCATGAATTATCGGTTTCGTAGTTGAGGTTTTCGGCAAACCATACCTGGTTGCCTATTTCCACGGTTTCATAGGTTTGGCCATCGCGGGGGTCAGTGAAGGTGCCGGTTGTGCCGCCGCCACCGCCACCACCGCTTACCACAGTCACCTCTACTTCATCTTCGGCCTCTGCTTGCTCGTCATCCTCGGCAACGGCTTTTATGGTATGACTGCCTTCCGAGGCATCACCGGTTTCCCAGTCGTAATTGTACGGGAAACTATCGGAAGAACCTACGCCCGTGCCATCGATATAAAAACGAACTTCTTTGAGATTGTCGTCTTCATCTTCGGCCTCTACCGAAATCGTTACGGTTTCCCCTTGCGTTATCTCATCGCCGAATGAAGGATTGGTTATCGAACACGTGGGTTCCTGGTTGGTCGATCCATCGTTATCTTCCTCACACGATTGCAAGGTGAATAAACCTATTGCCATTGTTGCTGTTACAATTGAAAAAATTACGTTTCTCATAATTATTAAATTTTTTGCTTGTTTTTAATGCTAGTTGAAGCCCCTGATTAGACAAGCTTCGCAAGCTTAGTGTTTTTACTTTTATAAAAATAATAAATCTCTATAAAACAGCCTTACGCATTAATGAGAAATTGGATTAATTTCCTGTTGAGATTCTTTTTCAGTTGGCACAAGCGTTTTTGCCTGATTTCCCGGATGTAGTGGATTAGACCAATTTACCGGAAAAAGCTCTGCGGGAAAGCCCCGAAATCATTAAGGATAAAAAATTTGTTGGAGGGGAAATTTATAGTAGTTTTTTGGTGGGGTGGCAAATCTTTTCCCCTCATCCCCTGGCCCCTTCTCCCCGCGGGAGAAGGGGAATAAAAACCCCTCTCCCTGGGGAGAGGGGTTTAGGGTGAGGGCTACCCCCTCGGATCCCCCAACACCTCCATTCTGGCCATTTTCTCCACCTCCAGGCTGGCGAAGCCGAAGTTTTCCACAACCTTGCCGAGCAGCAGGTAGACACCATATCCCCGGAAGGGATATTTCTTCAGGGAAGGGGCAAAATGGACGGTATCGAAAAATTCGCCGTGGACATCCAAAAAGGTGCCGAAATTCATGTAGTCGCGCTTAACGGTTCGGACGTTTTTGATGTGTACCAGGTTGCCGAGCATACGGACCTTTTTCCCGACGTATTGATTCATCTCCCCGGCCATGATTTCCCCGCGGAATTTGGTTTTCAGCAAATCAAAGCTGCTTTTGGTGACGGGGAAGCCCAGCAACTCAATTTCGTCGTACACATCGGCCACCTCCGATTGCTCCAGGCGGGGCAGCTCGTAATGCTTTTCCTGCAGCGAAAACAGCGCCATATCCGAAGGAGCCTGGTCTTTAAAGTCCGAAAGCAGCATGTGAGCATGCCACAGCAGGTCGGACTTGCTGCGGCCGGTGAAGCGGAAAGCCCCGACACGAATCAATATCTTCAGCTGTTCCAGGTGGACCGGTACGCGTCGCACGAAATCCTCCAGGGAATTAAATCGCCCGTCCCGCTCCCGGGCTTCCACAATCCGCCGGGCCAGCTTCTTTTCGAGATTAAACAGGTGAACAAAGCCGATGTATATATCCTTCCCGGAAATCGTGGTCTTGAATTCCGAATGATTAACGCAGGGCAGTTCGATATTCGCGCCCCAGCGTTTCGCTTCATTGAAATACACCCAGGTTCTGTAAAACCCGCCAAAGTTGTTGATGACGGCCACCATAAACTCCAGCGGGTAGTAAGCCTTCAGGAACAGGCTCTGAAAGCTCTCCACGGCATAGGAGGCTGAGTGGGCCTTGGAAAAGGAGTATCCGGCAAACGATTCGATCTGGCGCCAGATTTCTTTGATGATTTCCTCGGGGTACCCCTTTTCGCGACTATTGGAGAAAAACTTATCGACGATGCGCTGAAACTCGCTCTTCGAACGATACTTCCCGCTCATTGCCCGCCGCAGGATGTCGGCATCGGCCAGGTCGAGTCCGGCAAAGTGGTGGCACACCTTCAGCACATCCTCCTGGTACACCATCACACCATAAGTCTCCTGCAGTTGCTCCTTCATTACCGGGTGGAGGTACTCGAAATCATCCGGGTTATGAAACCGCCGGATATACTCCTTCATCATCCCCGATTTAGCTACACCGGGCCGAATAATCGAGCTGGCGGCTACCAGGCTCCGATAATCGCTGCACTGAAGCTTCTTCAGCAGCCCCCGCATGGCCGGACTTTCGATGTAGAAGCAGCCGTTGGTTTCTCCGGTTTTCAACAGGTGTTTTACCCGCTCATCCTCCTTAAACTTCGGGATATCATGGACGTCGACCTTCTCGCCTTTGTTTTTTTCGGCGACTTCAGCGGCTTCCTTGATGTGGCCAATACCACGCTGGCTGAGGATATCCAGCTTTTCGAAGTTGATGTCTTCCGCCACGTACATATCCCATTGCACGGTGGGGAACCCTTTCGGGGGGAGGTTCAGGGCGCTGTAGCAGGTGATCGGCTCTTCCGAGATGAGAATACCGCCGGCATGGATGCTGCGGATGTTAGGAAAATCTACCATCTGGTTGCCGATCTGCTGAATGTGGCTGACTATCGAGTCGTCCTCCGAAACCGGCTGCTCCACCAGGCGATCGATCTCCCCTTTCGGGAGGCCATGCACCTTCCCCAGCTCGCGGTAAATCGACTTGCCCTTGAAGGTGGTCATCGTGCCCAGCAGGGCCGTATGTTCCTGCCCGTAACGGTTGAAGATGTATTCGGTCACCTCGTCGCGGTCGGTCCAGGAGTAGTCGATGTCGAAATCCGGCGGACTGCTGCGGCGGGGATTGATAAAGCGCTCGAAGTAGAGATTCAGCTCCACGGGGTCGACATCCGTAATGTACAGGCAGTAGGCGACAATGGAGTTGGCGCCGCTCCCGCGACCTACGTGGTAAAAGCCACGCGACATCGAATAGCGGATAATGTCCCACGTAATCAGAAAATAGGCTGCAAAGCCCAGCTTGTCGATGACCTGCAATTCCTCTTCCATGCGCTTTTTGGCCTTCGGATGATGCCCGTAGCGTGACTTAAAGCCATCGCGGGCCAGCTTCTCCAGCAAAAGCTTATCGTTGTAGCGGCTGGAAGTAAAGGTCTGCTTGTTTTTCAGCGACTGAAAATCGAAATCGATATGGCAATCGGCCAGAAGTTTTTCCGTGTTGTAAACGATTTGCGGATACCCATCGAAGTATTGCTTTATCCGGTCGGGCGACTGGAAATACTCATCGGGCTGCACTACCTGCCGGGATTCCAGTTTGGTGATCAGCGTATTGTGGTCTACGGCCCGGAGATTTTTGTGCAGCTCATACCCCTGCGGCATCTCGAAAGTCACGGGTTGCCAAACCACCAGCTTCGACACGTCATGCCGGAAATTCGACGAATAAAGCCGGTGCACCTGCGAGGGTCTGATGCCGACGTACTCATTCTCCTTCAAATCCTGCTTCCGGCGTTTTCCGAAAGGATACACCACAAACGCCTCCTCAAATTCCGGGGCACGCTCCGGCAATTCCTTTCCGTTGAGGTTGACCTCACTCAAAAATTCATTCAGCTCCCGGAATCCCTGGTTGTTTTTGGCCAGGCCGACATACAGCAGCTCATCGCCGTTTCTGAACTCAATGCCCGCCACCGAGTCCACACCCTGCCCGCGACACTCCCGCACGAAATCGATAATCCCGCTGGAGTTGTTGATATCCGTCAGCGCCAGCCGGCCAACCCCCAGCCGTTTGGCAGCCGACACCACCTCCTCCACGGACATCGTGCCGTAACGCAGGCTGTAGTATGAGTGGGTGTTTAGGTACATCGGTTATTGTTGGTTGATTTTTTGTGTTTAAGTGCTTACGTGTTTAGGTGTTTAAGTTTTTAGGTGTTTAAGTTTTTAGGTTTGTAAGTTTGTTGGCTTTTCTACTAGGCCATTACGACATTATTTCTTAAACACTTACGCACATAAACACTTAAACACAGTTAAATTCAAAATATCAATATGTTACAATACTCGCCAACATAAAAACTTAATTTTTGAAAATTGACATCCCAAAACAGCTCTTTTCTTAAAGGTAACTTCTTCATTTTACTCCTTTCTACAAAATTAAACATGAGTGCAGTCTAAAAAGCCTTCAAACTGCTGATTTTTATCATTTTTACCCCTAGTCCGCCTTAGGCGGAGAACTGCTAAAAATCAGCAGTTTGAAAAAGTCCCCTTTAGGGGATTTAGGGGTTATAAGGCTTTTTAGACTCGATTCAAACATTCCAAACTAAAAAGTATATCAGTTACAAATTGATTTTATGATTACTTTTTAATCAAAATATTGGCTATAATTTAAACATAAATTTAGTTTTATACAACCGCAAAACCTGATATAATAATGAGGTATGTTTGTGACGAAACCTGAAACAATCTATAGAATATTGTTAATGAATAATTTATAAAATTCTTGGGAAAGTGTTAAAAATATGTACCGATAAAACTATACAATCAGGTCAAAAAATTATTATCTTAAACAATTAATGAGACGATTTATTTACATAGGAGTACTTATTTTGTCTATGGTTGCTTATGGTCTGAGAGCGCAACTCCCTTATCATATCCACTATACCGTCAATGACGGATTACCCGGCTCCGAGGTTTATGATATTGTTCAGGATAGCACAGGGCGTCTCTGGTTAGGAACCAGTTATGGAGTGAGTCGATATAACGGATATACATTTGAAAACTACACTGTGAATGACGGTCTGGCCGACAATTCCACGGTAATAATTTACAAAACGAACGATCGCCTATGGTTTTATTCGTATGAAAAGAACTTTAGTTATTATAAAAACGGGAAGTTTCATATTCCAAAGCAGATCAATAACACATTACATACCAGGATTCATCCTAACCACCCATTCGCCGTAACGCTGGACAATGCCAACAACCTGTATTTTATTTCGAAAAACAACAGGCTCGTGCGAATGGATACAGCCCGGAACATTACTAAAATCGATACCCTGAATAAAGATTTAAATCACTATTCGCTAATTTTAAAAAAATTTGACATTTCTCACAGGGGAGAGTATTTGGGTTCTTTAAAGAAAAACCACCCCCACCTTTACCGATATCTCTCTGATAATCCATATTTTACTCGTCATTCAGACTTACACTTTTATCAGCACCGGCAGAAGGCCGTTTCCAACGAAAAACTCAGTTTGGAACGAATAAAACATCCCGGGAAACTAATACAAACGGTACATCCCAAAGATTTGGGCATTGATTCGGATGGTAGTATATGGATTCGTAAAACGATTGATGGGCTTCTCTATTTCAAAAAAAGAGGTAAGAGCTATATGCCTTGTCACTTTCTGAAAAATAAACGTGTTACACGCATATACCGGGACCGGGAGAAAAACTATTGGATATCTACCGAGGGGAATGGTTTGTACAGAATACCCTCTCTGCAATTTAATGTGTTCCATACCCGTCCTGAAATGTCTTCGGAAAATATCATCTCAATGGAAATTTACGATTCCTTGCTTTTTTGCGGCACCAATAATAATCATCTCTATAAGATAAGGATTCAAGAGGGTTATATGAATAACCCCCGTAAAATATTAAAAACCCGAAATGTAAAGTATCCCCGCGATATCTTTATCGACAAAAATAATTCAATATGGTTGATAGAGTCTGATTTTCTGCACTATACGTTTGATGGCAGGCAGAATGCCCCCGATTACATCATTGTTAATAAAATATACTGTGCCTCCCGCACACTGGATAGTGGTGTATTGATGGCTACCAACCGGGGCTTCCTGAAATATAAGAATAATCATCTGGTTTATGATTCAAGGAAAGATGGGTTCAATCAGCACCTACACGCCATATGTCAAACCTCCGATTCGGTAATATGGGGTGGCGGACTTAACGGTCTGTTTAAAATCCACAACCATAATTTTTCCTACAAGGGAAATGAGCATCCATTACTGGCTAAACGTATCAGTCTGCTTGTTCCCGATGGCAGAAAACTGTGGATAGGCACCCGCGTCAACGGGCTGGTTTGTTACACCGAAGATACGCTGCTGCGGATTACTAAAGCAGATGGGTTGTGCAGTAATATCATCAAATCATTTTATAAAGATAATGATACGACGTATTGGGTAGGTACTTCCGAAGGACTTAACCGATTAGTCTTCGATGGGAAGACGTTGAAAACAAAAAAAATAGAAGCCTATACCATTTGGAATGGACTGCCTTCCAATGTGATCAACGATATCGCCCGCCAAAGCCAACACTTGTGGCTTGCTACCTCAAAAGGTCTTGCTTCGGTAAATCCTGAAGAACTTACTACAAAAAAGACTCATCCCATTCTCCATATAGATTCAATGGTGTCGGGTGGCCAAAAAACAGAACAAGGAAAACCTATCCACCTAGAGCCTGCCCATAATAATCTGACCATATATTATACAGGAGTAAGTCTTATCAGTACGAAGAATATAACCTATAAGGTAAAACTGGAAGGTCGCGACAGTCAATGGATAACGACCCAAAACCGCTCAGTACGTTACGCTGATCTAGCCCATGGAGATTATCAATTCAAATTAAAAGCACGCTATGCGCAAGGAACATTTACACCGAAAGCACTTTCCATACGCATTCATGTTGAAAAACACTTTACGGAAACCACTTGGTTTCTGATTATAAGCATTTTAACTGCCCTCATTGTTATGTCAGGTATTAGTTATGCCATCATCCGTTTTAAGGCTCAAAAAGAGCAGGATAAGCGGGAAATCATCCAATCGGAACAAAAAGCCCTGCGTGCCCAGATGAATCCCCATTTTATTTTTAATTCGCTAAACTCTATCCAGGAATTCGTTCTGGAGCAGAAAGAAGACGAGGCGGAGCGATATCTTTCCAGCTTCTCCTCCCTCATGCGGGATATCCTCGAATACTCGAAGAAGAATTTTATCTGGCTGGCCGATGAGCTCAAGATGCTTCGTTTATACCTTGAACTGGAGCAGCTGCGATTCGATGAGTCGTTTGATTTCGATTTTCAGATAGATGACAACATTGAACCCTCTTCAATACAGATTCCACCAATCTTGTTACAGCCTTTCGCTGAAAACGCGATCCGTCATGGCTTGCTGCACAAAAAGGAGAAAGGCCATATCAGAATACATATTGCGCAAGGAGAAGAAGACACAGTTATTCTGAGCATCAGTGACAATGGTGTGGGCCGTAAGCGGGCGGCTCAAATCGAATCATCCAAACGTACCCGAAAGGCGATGGGCATGAAAAATACCCTGGAAAGGCTTCAGTTAATAAACAAAATCTATAATGCACAAATAGCGACAAAAATAACAGACAACTACCACGATGACGGGTCACCCGCAGGCACCACTATAAAAATATATATCCCTGAGAGTATTGGTTTAAAAAAGAAATTCAAAACATGGAAACAACGATTAACACCCTTATTGTCGATGATGAAATGAAGAGTTTGTCGGTCCTCAGACGAATGCTTCAAAAGCACTGCCCTAAAGTAAAAATTGTGGGCGAGAGCCGTAATGTGGACTCCGCCATTCAAGCTATCGAGACTTTGCATCCCGACCTTGTCTTCCTGGATATTGTCATGCCCGACGGTCAGGGTTTCGATGTACTGGAGCATGTCACCTATACAGATTTTGATGTGGTTTTTGTTACAGCGTACGACGAGTATGCCCTGCGCGCCTTTGAATTCTCAGCACTACACTATATCCTAAAACCCCTGAATTATCTTTCATTAGTAGATGCTGTCGAACGCGTAATTGAAAGACAGAGCAGAAAATACTTTGAAGAAAAAGTCGAAGTCTTTAAACAGAGCATCAATGAAAAACCGGAAAAAATCATACTGCCTACCGGCAACGGTCTGGAAATAATATTGATCGATGATATAATCCGTCTCGAAGCCGATGGAAATTATACCCTTGTATATCTAAAAGATAATACCCGGAAAATTGTTTCCAAATCGATAAGTAATTTCGAGAAACTCCTGGACGAGTTATCGTTTAGCAGGCTTCATAACAGCCATATGATCAATCTGCAGTACCTTGTCAGGTATATAAAAGGTAAACCGGGATATGTCATTATGGCCGACGAAAAACATATCTATATTTCTGCCGGGCGTAAACAAACTTTCCTGGATAAACTAAGCGATTACGCAAAATCAGTATAAACCAAACCGTTTATCCATACACCCGGAGGCCTTAATCATACATCCTAAGGCCCGAAGCATACATTTTCCATTGCCATATAGAGATTATAGGCATTAGTTTTATTTAAGAAAACAATAAAACGAGGAGAATTATGAAACGTTCAATTTTATTTATGATGGCCTTGTTATTTATCTCAACGCAGATAATGCAGGCCCAGGATTACAGGTTTGTCAGACAACATGGAACTGAGAATGCGGATTATGGAAAGAGTATAACCCACGATAGAGAAGGGAACATGTATGTAATCGGTACTTTTAGTGATGCCGATATGGAGATGGGTGACGTAACAACGCTAAACAACGCCGGTGGCAAAGATATCTTTATAGCCCGCTATGATGCCGAAGGCAATATAGATTGGGCTTTTTCAACGGACGGCGATGCCGACGATTTCGGTGAAGACATCATATGTCACGAAGACCGGCTATACATTACGGGCTATTTCGAGAGTACTACACTGGATTTCCCCGACCATGATACCGATCCATCCAACGACGGAAACAAAGACCTTTTTGTAGCTGCCATTGAAAAATCAACAGGAGATGTTTTATGGACAGAAACTTCCTATGACGGCACAAACAATGAGATGAGTACTTCGCTTACCTACAATGACGGTAATGTCTATATAGCAGGACATTACGATAATGCTTTTAATTTCGGCGGCAGTGACTTGACCTATCAGGGCGGCAAAGATGTATTTGTAGCGAAGTTTTCCACTGACGGATCTCCTGACGGCTATTACACGCTTTCAGGCTATGAAGACGAATATGGTTACGGGATAGCGGCAAATCCGTCTGCCGGAAAGATATATATTACCGGGCATTTCAATAGCTCCACCCTCAGCAATGAATCTTCGGACATTATTGTAACCAATTCCAGTCCGGGGACCTTTGATATCTTCCTGGTAGAATTGACAAGCGATTTGAGTGCGTACACCAACTACAATTCACCTGATGGCTACAACAGCGAGCCTGCCGATGAAGCCCTTAATGACATGAGCTACGATGTGGTAGCCGGACCTACAGGAGCGATTTACATCACCGGCTCGTTTGAAAGTGAGACGCTTGAAATTCCGGCTGCTCCCGACGATATGGTGTCGCATCATACCATAACGAATACGAACCGCGGCTATACCAACTATTACCTGGTAAAATATGCTTCACCCGCAACCCCACCCATGCATGCCGAATGGATGAGAACTGCTTCCAATACCGAAGATGAACGTTTTAATGACCGGGGAACGGCCCTGGCTCTCGACCGAGCCGGTCATTGTTATGTGGCAGGATTCACCAGAGCCTGGTGGATAAATTTTCCACGAGTAGGAAGTTTTGAAAACAGTACCAACAACAATTATGAGGAAATATTCTTTACCGCTTACACCGGAGATGGAGATAATTTTGAGGTAAAGGTTCCGCAAGAAATCGACCATGATGCCCCCCTTGGCATTGACGTTTGTGGAAGATTTTTCAGCGCCACAGGCTATTTTGGCGATCTTAGCGATATTTCCTTTGGTTCAACTTCATTAACCAGTAATGGTGAGACGGATGTTTTCGTTACAAAAGGGATTCTGAATTTTGCACTCTTCCGCAATGCTTCCGATTCATTGATCACGGGGGTAACGCCTATCGGCGAGGTGGATACTACCTGGGAGCTGGTAGATAGTCCGGGAGATTACACCGATGCCATAACATGTGTGTGGAATGAGGAATCGTGGAGCTACGGGGAGCCGCTGCCCGGAACAAACTACATATCGGTAGACAATCCACCTATCGCATCAATGGGAACATACATTTTTGAACGCGAATTTCACCTGGACTCCGTACTTCAGGCCCCTGTTCTGGAGCTATATACTTTCGTCGACGATTCGGCCACACTTTTCCTCAACGGCGAACAGATAGGAAGCGCCCATTCGTATAATGCCTCATCCCTGGTTCAGGTAGATAACCCACAATTGTTTAATGTGGGGAAAAACACGTTACAGGTACATGTTCATAATACCATTCCCGGTATGATGGCTTTTGACCTCAAAGGATTCTTTTACAACAATAGCAATGCCTGTGACAAACTCCATGTTTCAAAAACGCCTGTCGATACGAGTGAATGTTGTTACAATGTGCATGTGAATAATACGATGAGCTGGGTGGATTTTCAAATCGTAGATATCGAAACAGCTTCCGGTGACCGCAACATCAACTCAATATCCCCAACCGGTGGCGGTGGAAGCACAACCTGGAATATATCAGCGCCACACTGGCCTACCGAACAAGCCACTGTGCGCAACACTTCAGGGACCCTCCCGAATAATTATATCCTGAATATGTGTTTTGAAGAAAGTGAAGCCATAGACTTTGATTTTTTGGGGTTCAATCAAAATGGAGATACCATCCTTTGCGAAAAGTCCCTGCAGTTTGAATGCCAGGATGACAGTTGCCAATGCGAGCAGTGTGAGGTACCTGTAAAGATGATAAAAACCGGCAATGGACTCCCGTCGTGGGGAGTTGATACACGGTGGGATGTTGTAAGTAATCCCTGGAGCGGACCGGTTGTAGATGCAGAATTTAAACCGACGGCTCCGGGATGGGGTGCCCCAATATCACATACGCGATGGATAACTTGTCCCAATGAGGGTGTTTACTCCGAGTACTACCCGGAAGAACCCTATTTCAGTTATCCGGTATTCCATCCCCCTCTCTCTACAGGATGGTATACTTATGAATATGACTTTACCATTACGGAGGATGATTTGGTCAACACCTGCCCTGAAGCCGATACGCTGGACCTTAAAGTTTGCATAATGGTCGACGACTCGGCCGTGGTGAATCTGAACGGGGTAGAGGCTTCCGCTACCAACCAGCGCAATGCGCAGGTGTTTACCATGTCGCGCTGCGTAAGCAGGGGAAGTAATACCTTATCGGTGAAAGTCAGAAACAATCCTGCTGTGGTTACGGGCTTCGATATGAAAGCATGGGTTTGCTGTCCTCAAACGAATGCCATTCCTGAAAACAATCAGGCGAATTCGCTCCATATCTATCCGGTTCCGGCCTCAGAGTGGTTAACCGTAACTTCAGAACAAAAAATCGAAAGCATAAGGTTGTTCAATAATATGGGCAAATGCGTGAAGGCTAAGGAGGTTGGCAATTATGAAGAAACCCTGAATGTAGATCACCTTCCAAAAGGGATGTATATCATTCGTACAAAAGCGAAAGAAAGAATATTTAACAAGAAAATTATTATAGAATGACACCCTCCGGTGGTTCGATGATGAAAAAACCAGTACAAAAGAGGTGGCCCCACCTCTTTTGTTTTTTTCTTTTGTTGTTTGGCGTGACCGGTAAGGTTAACAGCCAGGTAATGGTTAAACTGGAATACCCTGTCATCGATAGTTTAGATTATTCGGATGTATGGAAATTCCGGGTAGTGAATAAAAGCGGAAAAACCTGGAAACTGTTTGCCAGAGCACGTATAACATCGGGCAACGATTCGGTGGTCTATCATGCTGCCACGGAAAAATTTAAGTTAAAAAATAGTATTTCCATGCAACGATTTTCAGATACTTCTTTTCGTATTACTCCTTCTCACAGCCGGGGTGTTATTTCCGGGAATACCTCATATACTTTTTGCATCTACCTGGTTGTTTGCAAAAACCGCAACATCTTATCCCGGGATTGCCTGCGTATCGTCCTGAACGGCCACTGACCATTTAAAAGTTTCTACTTCCTTTCCGGGATTGGCAATTTTCCACTACACCTTTCTTCCGGTATATTTCTTGAATACCTACGCACATACGCACTTAAACACAGTTAACAAAAATTCATCATCCGTTTGGCGAAGCGTCCTCGCTTCGCCCTCTTCATTACTGCCCTCTGCCTTCCTACAATAAATTACACAGTTACCCGAAATTCGAAATCCGAAATCCGAGACAGATATCTTCCGAACCTAAAAACCTACAAACTTACCAACCTAAGAACCTAAAAACCTAAAAACTTCTTCTACATCCCCACCGCCCGCTTCACCGCCGAACTGCCGTAGCGATTGCGGATGCGGTCCATCGCCTGGTAGAGGCTGGTCATTTCGGGGGTGTCCTCAAACATATTGAGCTGCTGCACCCCGCCCACCAGTCCGCCGATGCGTACGCCTATCAGACGAATCAGCATGCGGCGGGAGTAGAGCTTCTTAAACAGTTCCCTGACCACCTTGATCAGTTCGTGGTCAAAGGCCGTGTAGGGAATCCGCTTCTGCAGCGTGTGGGTGTCGTAGTTGGAGTACCGGATTTTGACGGTCACCACCGAGCCCAGCTTTTGCTGATTGCGCAGCTGATACCCCAGCTTTTCGACCATCTTCACCAGGATTTCGTCCATGCGGGCCACATCGATCGTATCCTTGTCGAAGGTGGTCTCATGAGATATGGATTTACGCTCCGAATATGGCTCTACCGGCGAATGATCAATACCATTGGCCTTCTTCCAGATGATGCGCCCGTTTTTGCCCATCACGCGTTCCATCATCTCGGGCGGGATACGGCTGAGGGTGTGTATTTTCGCCACCCCCATCGCTCGCAGCGAGCGGTAGGTTTTATCCCCTATCATCGGAATTTTCTTTATCGACAGCGGGTTCAGGAAAGGCTGCACTACCTTTGACTGCACTTCCTTCTCGCCGTTGGGTTTAGCCTCGCCTGCCGCTATCTTCGATACCGTCTTGTTGACCGAAAGGCCGAAGGTAATGGGCAGCCCTGTCTCGCGGATGATGCGCTGCCGCAGCTCCTTCGTCCACTTGAAGCTGCCGAAAAAGCGGTCCATCCCCGTGATGTCGAGGTAATGCTCATCTATGGAAGCCTTCTCGTACAGCGGCGCCTGTTCGTGGATAATATCCGTAACCATGTGTGAATAGCGGCTGTAAAGGTCCATATCGCCGCGAATCACCACCGCGTCGTTACACATCGCCAGGGCCATCTTCATCGGCATCGCCGAATGCACGCCGTACTTGCGGGCCTCGTAGCTGCAACTAGCTACCACGCCCCTGTCCGACAGCCCGCCGATAATCACCGGCTTGCCCTTCAGCTTATCGTTTCGCAGGCGCTCCACCGATACGAAAAACGAGTCGAGGTCCATATGTGCGATTGTGCGGTCTTTTTGATCCATGTTTTTAAGTTTGTAGGTTTCTATGTTTGTAGGTTTCTATGTTTGTAGGTTTTATGTTTAATGAGTTCCTGGGTTGAGAAAATGTGTTTAGGTGCGCAGGTGTTTAAGTGTTTAAGTTGGCAAAAGGCAGTGCCGAAAAACTTGCAAGAATCACATAATAAGCAACTTATTAAATTTACAAACACAGCAACTTTGTAACCGGCCAACCTCCTCTCTAAATCCAGTTTCATCTGTATGATTTTAATCTCCTTTTGCATTTTTTAAATATTTATTTTAATTTTGATTAGAATTTAAACAATTTTATGTCTACAATATAATCATTTTTGATGATTAAAGCAAATGGAAAAGATAAGTTTGGAGGTTTTTATGTTTAGAGGTTTGGAAGTTATCGTCTAAATACTAAACTCGTACCTAAGCGTTTATGTGCGCAAGTGGATGGTTTTTTCTTAAAAAGACCTAAACACTTAAGCACTTAAACACCTAAAAACGAACAACTTAAAAACTTACAAACATAAAAACTTAGAAACTTAGAAACCTACAAACTTAGGAACCATGAAAACTCATACATTCAGTAAAAACATCAAGCTGCTGCGGAAGCGGCGGGGACGCACCCAAGACGATGTGGCGCATGCGCTGGAGATGAAGCGCTCGACGCTTAGCGGCTACGAGAACAACGTGGCGCATCCGGGTATCGAGGCGCTGATTGCTTTTTCAAAATATTTCAATATCGCCATCGATACGCTGGTGAAGGTCGATTTGTCGGAGCTTACCGAAAGCGAGCTGTCGCAGGTGGAACGCGGGTACGACGTGTACATCAAAGGAAGCAAGCTGCGGGTGCTGGCCACTACCGTCAACCAGGACAACGAGGAAAACATCGAGCTGGTTAACGAAAAGGCCAAAGCGGGCTACAAAAGCGGTTTTGCCGATCCGGAGTACATTAAAATTCTGCCGACATTCCAGCTCCCGTTCCTGTCGAAGCAGAAAAAGTACCGCACCTTCCAGATCAGCGGCGATTCGATGCTGCCGATACCCGACGGGGCTTACGTCACGGGAGAGTTCGTGCAGGACTGGTCGTCCATCAAAAGCAAGCAGGCCTACATCATCCTCACCATCGAAGACGGGGTGGTCTTTAAGGTAGTCGAAAACCTGCTGGAGGAGAGGCAGACCCTGCGGCTGCATTCGCTGAACCCGATTTACGAGCCCTACGAAATTCCGGCCAACAGCGTCCGGGAGGTTTGGAAGTTCGTCAATTACATCAGCCAGAACATGCCCAAACCCAACGAAGAAAAAGACCACCTGCTGCATACGGTCGATGAGATGAAGAAGGATATTAAAGCGATTCAGACAAAGCTGGACCTGGAGTAGGTTGGATGTCTTGTAAGTTTGTAGGTTACTATGTTTGCAGAATGTGTTCAGGTGCGTAAGTGCTTATGTGTTTAAGTGATGGCAAAGTTTAAATGACTCGCCTACGATTATATAAAGTACGGAAGAAAAGCTAGCTTATGAAAATAATACTTAAGAACCTTAGAAACATATAAACCTAAGAACTTAAACACCTAAACACGTAAGCACTTAAGCACTTAAGCACTTAAACACGGAAATAACCAACGAAACCAGAAGATGTACGCAATAATCGATGTAGAAACAACAGGCCTAAAAGCTGAAAATGAGCGGATTACGGAGATTTCCATTATTCAGCATGACGGGCGGGAGATTACCGGGCGGTTTACAACGCTTTTAAATCCCGAGAAGAGGATACCCTACCGCATCACGCAGATGACGGGCATCAACAACAAAATGGTGGAAAACGCGCCGAAGTTTTACGAGGTGGCGAAACAAATCATCGAACTGACGGAAGGCCGAACGTTGGTAGGTCACAACATCGCCTTCGATTACCGCTTCATCCGGGCCGAGTTCCAGCAGTTCGGTTACGAGTTCAAGCGTAAAAAGCTCTGTACGGTCAAGCTCAGCCGTAAGCTTATCCCCGGACGCCGCTCTTACAGCCTGCCCAAACTCACCGAACAGCTCAACCTTGAGCACGAGCAACAACACCGCGCCGAAGGTGACGCCATGGCCACCACCCGGCTGTTTGAGATGCTGCTGACCATCAACCCGGAGCTTGATGTATCGAACCTCCAGGGCATCAGCACTCACCTGAAAAAGGAAAAGCTGCAGGCTTTACCCGAAGCTACCGGCGTGTATTACTTCTACAACCACTCCCACGACCTTATCTACATCGGAAAAAGCAACAACATCTCCGACCGGGTATACTCCCACCTTACCAACAACTCTACCAAGCGGGCGCTGGAAATGCGCAACGAAATCGCGGATGTATCCTACGAACTCACCGGCAGCGAACTCATCGCCCTGTTGAAGGAATCGGCCGAAATCAAGGAGCACAAGCCCCGCTTCAACCGGGCACAACGCCGAACTTCCTACCTCTGGGGCGTTTATCACTTTATCGATGATAACGGCTACATCAACCTGAAAATTGACCGCACCCGCAAAAAAGACGAGCCACCGATCACCTCATTCAATTCCAAATCCTCCGCCCAGCAATTCATGCATGCCCTCACCGAGCAGCACCAGCTTTGCCAGAAACTCACCGGTCTCTACAAAACCAAAGGGCCCTGCTTCCAGTACCAGATTCACCAATGCCTCGGAGCCTGCGTTGGGGAAGAGTCTGCCGAAAGTTACAACAGCCGGGTGGAGCAAGCCCTGGAGCGATTCGAGTTCGACAATGAAAGCTTCCTGGCTGTCGACAGCGGCCGATCGGTTGACGAGCGCTCGGTGGTGTGTGTGGAAGACGGTTTCTACCGCGGCTACGGCTTCTTTGATGCGGAAGCGCTGAACAACGGCATGGATTTTATCCGCGAGAACCTCGTCCCCGCCGATCATAACCGCGACGCCCAGCAAATCATCCAGTCATACCTCAGGCATCACAAGGTGGAGCGGGTGATTGAGCTTTGAAGTTTGTAGGTTTTTAGGTTTCTATGTTTTTAAGTTTGTATGTTTGTAAGTTATTGGTTATGATGGTGTTTAAGTGTTTGGGTGCGTAAGTGCTTAAGTTTGTAGGTTGAAGAATTCCAGGTTCCAGATTTTAAATTTTAGATTTAATTTCCTGAGGTATAAAAATAAATACTTATCTTAAATGGAAGAAACTGATAAGATTTTAATCAACAGAACTCGTAACACCCTAATTAAGAATCAGGCATATGAATTTTAGACCTCGTAAAGTAAAATGTTGTACTGTTATCTCACTTTAGTTTTTACGAAAGTTGAGTGAGTTGACTCTCCCATTCAGTATTTACTGGAAAGTGAAAAAGCCATTTACTTATCCGCAATCAAAGGTGCAGCGCACCTTAATATTTGTAGCTATAAAATTCCCCTATGAAAATCTGAGGTGCGGAGCACCGTAATCTTTTTAATCGCAACTCTGAAGAATATCCCGGTGCTCAGCACCTTTTGATCGTTTGTGTTGTTTCTTTAGCTACTTTCCACTGTGTATACTGTAAAATAGTCTTTGTATTATAATAATTCACGGCAGCCTATAATTCGTGCCTGCCCTTACCAGTCAGGCGTGCATTCGTGGCTTCTTAAGAATGATATCAATCTCATCTTATGAAGCTCAAAGCGGACACGTTTTTAAAAAGTCTTGCTTCGCTATAAAATCAGGCAACAACAAACCGCTTTCGTTTCTTTCTGCCCGGTTTGATTTTAAGTTGATCGAAACCTTTGCCGTACACACCCATGACGGAAGCTACTGAGATAAAAGCTTCGGGGTCAATTTCCTTAACCAGGCGGAAGATATGGGTGGATTCGCGTTTGCGGACGATGACCATGACTATATCAAAATCCTGTTGGGTAAACCAGCCCTGGCCTTTTACAAGGGTGACGCCACGCTGAAGGTCGTTGCCAATAACATCGGCCACTTCCCTGGCATTCTTGCTGAAGATGAAAAGCTGCACGGACCGCTGGTTACCGGTAAGCATCAGGTCAATAACGTAGGAAACGACGCCCATCGTAACGTAACCGTAAACCATCGCCTCAATTTCGCCGAAAACCAGAAAGGAAGAGGCAATGATCACCACGTCGAGCACCAGGATAATCTTTCCGGGACTAATGTTGCGCTTTTTGTTGACAAGCATGGCAATAATCTCTGTTCCCCCGGTGCTGCCGCCTTGTGTAAAAATCAACCCGATGCTTCCCCCGCCAAGCATACCGCCGACAATCGCCGAAAGGAAGCGGTCGTCGACCACCGGCTCATGAATCACCGACTGAAGATAGGTGAGAAATATCGATACGACGGTGAAAGAATAAATGGTTTTAAAACCAAAACCTTTTCCAAGCGCTTTAAAGGCCAGCAGAATCAATACAGCATTCGCCGCCAGGTTAACCGGTCCTACGGGTATTCCGGTAGCAAAATACACGACCGAGCTTAAGCCTGTAATCCCCCCGCCCACAATATTCGAGGGAATCAGAAATGCCGTCCAGCCCAGGGCATTGATAAAAAGCCCCACAGTTATTATGCTGTACTCGCTTAAAATGCTGAAAATCACCTGTTTCTTGTCCTTCATAGCGCTCGCCGAATTTTGGGTGCAAAAGTCCGAATTCTTTTTTTCTCAGCCATACCCTCCCTGCAACTTTTCCATTTCTTAACAAAAAAAAGCCGGTCTGATAACATCGAACATCATTATCAAACCGGATTTCCTAAATATGAAAGGGATAAGCGAACCTCACCAATATATATTTACCATGATTTTAGGCCTCTTACACGAAATTGCGATGGCAATCGAAAAACTTTTCCCTTCCGGCGCCCGTCTGCATATACGAGCTTTTACTGCTGGCTTTTTCCTTTATGGGTACTCCATTGGTGAAGGTCCGGTCCATTGTCATGGATTTTACTTCCTCCTCCCTTTATATCAATGGCTTTGTTGCTGTGTTTAGCTCTTATGATAAAACGGTCATTCCGTTCCTTCATAGAGTTTATAAACCTTTCCTTTATAGGGCTCCAAAATCCAACGCTGGTCCTTTTTTCCATGAAAATCCCATTGCTGTATCGCGCATCCGTTCTTGTAAAGGTCGCCATCTACTGCATCCAGATATTTCCCGGAATGTCTCACTTTAATGTAATAGGTACCTTTTCCCGGTGCTTCCTTAAACCGGAAATGAGAATTGACACTTGAGTTGAGTCCCGATTCCTTCACATTATCCCATAACTGTAATTTTGCTCCATTATGGGTAGCTCCCGCACCCCCTTCTATATCAAAAGCATAAGGGCTATGCATGGGCTGCATGGTATACCAGCCACTTCTCAATCTCCTGATATGGATAATGCGATCATACCCATCATCCATATCCCAAAGCTGGATATGAGTATTCTTTTTTTGAGCCTCTGTAGAAGGGCCCGGAAGATCCATGTAATTGCCGTCGGCAGAGCACTTAATGTAGTAATAGCCTGATTTTACATTACCCGAAGACAGGTTTTTAATGGCGGAGTGTTTTCTTTGATGCTGGGCAGCGGCAAAAGACACTAATAATATTAGTAGTAAACTAAAAAAGGGCTTTTTCATGGTTTTACTTATTTAATCAATATATGTTTTGTTTGATTGCTTTGTTGCCACATCTGCCAATATTTGAAAAACAGAATCCCCAAACCGTAATAGATATTATGGAAGAAACTATGCTGTGATAACGGATTCCCCAATTAAAAAGCCGGCCTGAGGTTTTACCCTTAGGCCGGCCTACGCTGTTCTCAATATTACTAAACAAAGCTAACTAACACTACTACTTCGACGATAGTTTGAAAGGTTTATTTTTGAAGCGTCCGTCCGCATGTATCAGCTTCCACTGCTGGCTTTTGCCTTTATGGATACTCCACTGGTGCAGGTCAGGGCCGTTCTTATGTATCTCCGAATTTCCACCACTCACATCAATAGCTTTATTGCTATGTTTTGCAATTATTACGAACCGATCGTTATCTCCTTTAATAGTTGAAATTCTAAACTTCTGGTTGTCGCCGCCTTTTTTTTCATATATCACAAGGTTTCCTCTATTGCCCTTTTCTGATCCCTGAATATCGGCTACACGACCTCCATTCTGGAATTGAATGTAAAAGTAGGGGCCTTCGGCCGGGATAAACTTCACGCGGCGGTCATCGCCATCATCCATTTCCCAAATCTGCACCTGCCTCGAATTTTCATTGGTCTCCCATCCTCTACCGGCCACATCCCAGTATTTCTGACTAAAAGCATTTCTTATGTAATACGTCCCTTCATGGATTTTGTGTACCTCGCCTTTATAAGGTTCCAGAATCCAACGCTGGTCAGGCTTGCCTGTATAATCCCACTGTTGGATGGCCCCACCGTTTTTATGAAGGCTACTATTCACCACATCCAGGTATTTCCCGGAGTGTTTCGCTTTGATGTAATAGTAGTTTCCGTAGCTTGACTTTCTGAACTGAAATCGCTGATTATCTTTATTATGTGAGCTCCACAGTTGCAGCTTAGCGCCGTTTTGGGTAGCCCCCGGTCCGCCTTCAATGTCGAAAACGTATGGACTATGGGCCGGCGTAAGCTTACACCAGCCATCGCGGTAACGCTGCACATGGATAACCCGATCCCACCCGTTATCCAAATCATATTTCTGGAGATGCGTGTCCTTCTTCTTGGCTTCCGTTCTCCAGCCCGGTACATCAAGGTATTTCCCGTCGGCTGCACACTTGATATAGTAATATCCTGTGGACACCCTGGAAGATGACAATTGCTTTACTTTGGCGCTATGGCTGTTTCCTTTCTTTTTAATGCTATGTTGAGCAGCCATAGAGACTGTGAGCATAAATGATACTAAAATTAATACCGTTTTTTTCATGATACTGTTTTTTAATTAAAATACAATGTGTTTCTGTTTTGTTTTTGGTCCACTTACAATAAGTGTTGCTTTGCTAAGGGAGATTTGAAAAAATATTCATTAAAAAAAGCCGGGGTAGAAGTCAATGGAAAATTAACAAAGGTCTGATTAACAATATTAAAAGGGAACTTTTTTAGTTCCCTTTCTCGTCTTTTTGAAAATTTTTATTTGGCAACTAGAAAAAAACATCTATTTTTGCAACCGCTTTAAACAACAGCATGTTCTTTGAGATAAAAGGGTATAGCAATTCGGTCGAATAAAAAAAGCTACCTATAGATGGTGTTTACGAGTGCTTTACTTTTGAAAATAGTCTTTCGGTCCGGTAGTTCTCCCGATAGTTATCGGGATGGTTAGAATGCCTGGCCCGTAAGCATACGGGAAAAGCGTAAGTTCTAAAATTTGTAAAATAAATAATTGGTCCGGTAGTTCAGTTGGTTAGAATGCCTGCCTGTCACGCAGGAGGTCGCGAGTTCGAGTCTCGTCCGGACCGCTTTTTATTGTTCTTTGATATTTTTCCCGACTGGTAGTTTTCCCGGTAATTATCGGGATGTTAGAATGCCTGCCCCGTAACATACAGGAAGAGCATGAGTTCTAAAAATTACAAAATAAATAATTGGTCCGGTAGTTCAGTTGGTTAGAATGCCTGCCTGTCACGCAGGAGGTCGCGAGTTCGAGTCTCGTCCGGACCGCATTGAAGGGATGTTATCATCAAAACAGATAGCATCCCTTTTTTTGACGCTATGTGGCTGGTAAGAATGCTTGTTCCGTTACCATACGATGAGGTTGCAAGCCTCGATTTTCTAAATATCGAGGGGGCTCGAAAAATAATCAAAATCAAAGATTTTATATTTTTGAGTATTCGGGTCTTCCCGGAATTTCGGGAAAAGCTGCCCGGATTTCTTCTATAAATCCTTTCTTAAAAAATCATTCTTTTAGTTCTGTTGTTTAAATTGCACCGATTAGCCAGCAGATTATCCTTTTTGCTCTTTTCTTCCCGCATGCGTTCTGGACAGGGTGTTTAAAAACGGTGCGATTTTTTCCAGGGGGAGTTTATAATCCACAGTAACAAGTTCTATTGCCGCTTTAGGCATAACAGGCACTGAAGCTGTCTTGGGTTCTTGTACTATCGTCATACTTTTAAAACCATGAAGCATTTGCATACCTTTGGCGCCATCCTGACTGGCTCCTGTAAGCAGTATTCCTATAACCCGCTCCTTGTAGGCCAGGGCAGCAGATTCAAAAGATACATCGATGGAAGGACGGGAATAATTCACTTTTTCAGAGACTGTTAATGAAAAGGTCTTATCCTCCTCTACCAGGAGATGATAGTTGGGTGGTGCGAAATATACATGATAGGGCAGGATACTTTGTTTTTCTGATGCTTCTCTTACGCTCAAATTGCTGTATTCATCGAGATACTCCACCAGGTAGTTTTCAGAGTCAGGCGCTACATGCTGCACCGCAACAATGGGGAAGGCAAAATCCCGGTCAAGATTTGATAGAATTTCTTTGAGCGCATTCATACCCCCGGCCGAAGCTCCTATAGCCACCAACTCATAATTAGTCATCACTCATCATTGCCACTTTTTTTAATATAAATTTTCTGGTTTTTGTTTATATATTCAAAAGCATCACCATAACGGGAATAATCAACGCTCTCTTTGCTGCCTATCCCCAGGACACCTTCCTTCATGAGGCTATCGTGGAACAGTTTTATAACACGGTTCTGAAGATTTCTGTTAAAGTATATCAAAACATTCCTGCAGATAATCAAGTGCACTTCGGTAAAAACATTATCAGTCACAAGATTATGTTCCGAAAAGACTATCCGCTTTCGAAAACGAGGATCAAATTTTATCACGGAACCCTTTTCCTCGTAATAATCCGATAGTTTTCCCTTGCCCCCGCCTTTTTCATAATTCTTCTGATAATTCTTAAGGTTTTCGGTGCTGTATTCAGCCTTTTTGGCCACTTTCAGAACCGTTTCATTATTATCGGTGGCGTAAATCAACGTCTTATCTAAAAGCCCTTCTTCTTCCAGCAAAATGGCCATGGAATACACCTCCTCGCCGGTGGAACAGCCAGCATGCCAGATTTTAATGTATGGGTAGGTTCGGAGAACGGGCAGCACATCCTTTCGCATTGTCAAATAAAACGCAGGATCCCGGAACATCTCCGTAACATTTATAGAAAAATCCGTTAAGATTTCCTGCATGAATTCGGGTTCATGCAATACCTTATATTGCATTTCCGATATACTGTTGATGTTCGATAGCATCAGCCTGTGAAGAATCCTTCGCTTAAGGTGGGCCTGGGAATAATTTCTGAAATCGTGGCCGTATTTCAGGTATATAGCTTCCAATAAAAGTTTTATGTCAATGCTGATATTCTCTTGCGCCAAGTCCTGGTTATTGATCATTTTCCTCCTTATTATAAAGCCACACTCTTAACATTGATAATAGTTTCTCATTATCCACAGGTTTGGCTAAGTATTCGCTGGCCCCGGCTGCAAGACACTTTTCCCGGTCATTTTTCATAGCTTTAGCCGTTAAAGCAATGATCGGTAATGTTTCATATTCAGGTATTTCACGGATTTTTCGGATGGCCTCATACCCATCCATTTCCGGCATCATAATATCCATGAGTACGACATCATAATCATGTTCTTCCTTCAGTTTCTCCACGGCATCCATCCCGTTTTTGGCCATATTCACCTGCATGCCATATGAATTAAGCACGCTGCTCAAAGCAAAGAGATTCCGCACATCGTCATCCACGGCCAACACCTTCTTATCCTTCAGCAAATCCCCTTTGTCGTCGATAAGTTTATGAAGGATTTTTTTCTTATCATCGGGAAGTTCCTCTTGACTCTTATGAAGGAAAAGCGTAGCCTCAGCCAGTAAACGTTCGGGCGAATGTGCCCCTTTAATTATAACACTTTCAGCGTATTTCTTCATCGCCTTTTGCTCTTCCTCGTCAAGATTCTGACTCGTATAGATAATAATGGGTACATCAGTGATACTTTCTTCTTTCTTAATCATCTCCAGCAAGTCAAACCCAGACATATCTTCAAGCCCCAAATCAAGTATCACCAAATCGAAAAGCTCATCTTTTAAAAGTTCAAAGGCTTCCTGACCTTTTCCCACGGATTTGATTTGCACGCCCTCTTTACCAATAACTCCTTCAACACTCTTTCGCACCACCGATTCATCATCCACTACAAGGACTTTTTTCTCTTTCCTGTAAAGAACGTCTTCAAACTTTTTAAATACTTCTTCCAATGCTTCAGAGCTTACCGGTTTGGTTACGGACCCTAAGCCACCCATATTCATGGCTTCCATACTTTTGTCGGTAGCTGAGATAAAGTATACAGGAATATGACGGGTCCGGCTATTGCTTTTCAGGCGATTCATCACGTCCCACCCGTCTATTTCGGGAAGCTCTTCATCCAGGATAATGGCTGCCGGACCATAATAATCCGCATAATGAATTCCTGTGGCCCCATCCTGAGCTATCATGGTCTTGTATTCCTTTTCAATTGCCTTTTTGTACACCGTTTTGGCGAATTCAGTATCACCTTCGATGACCAGGATAAAATCTTCATCCTCTTTAATTCTATTGCGGTCATCTTCCGGTATTTCTATATCTTTTTCTTCAGCGTCACTTTCTGACGTTTGTTCCTCTGCTTCTTCCGCTTCACCTTTTTCCTGATCTCCTTCTTCACCGGTTTCCCGGACTTCTGTTTGCTCTTCTACGGTCGAGTCTTCTTTTTCCCCGTTAGCTTCTTTTGGCGTTTGTTCTTCCTGCTGCGTGGAATCACCTACGCCATCCTCTTCGTACGCTTCCTGTTCTTTCTCTGCATCACCAGTATCGTTGGAGGTTTTTTCGTGTTCTTCGGTAGATTCTTTCGTTATTTTTTCAGGAATATATAAGGTAAATGAAGTACCCTTATCTTCTTCTGAATCCAATGTAATTTCCCCTCGCAACAATTGGGTAAAACTTCGGGTAATACTTAATCCAAGACCTGTTCCGCCATATTTACGGCTTGTTGTACCATCGGCTTGCTGAAAAGCCTCAAAAATCAATTCTCTTTTATCTTTGGGAATCCCCGATCCTGTATCACTTATTGTTATTCCAACAGCTCCGAATTTATTCAATTCCTTGGTAGAGAAAGAAGTTTGGGGATCAGGTTTGAATATGTGAAGTTTAATATAGCCTTTATTTGTAAACTTCATCGCATTAGACATCAGGTTTTTAATTATCTGCATAATGCGCTGTGGATCGGAATGAATATACTGAGGAAGATTCTTGTCCACTTCGACATGCAATTCCAAACCTTTCCGGGTTATGACCGGGTCAAAGATACGCTCGATATTATCAGCTATTTCCTGAAGGTCAACTTTTTCGATATTAAGCTGCAGTTTGCCGGATTCCACCTTTGAGAGATCGAGGATATCATTTATTAACTCCAGCAGATCATTTCCGGAGGTGTTAATGGTTTTGGCAAACTCTATCTGCTTGTCGGTAAGGTTGCCCGAATCATTTCGAATGAGGAGCTGAGACAATACCAGGATACTATTCAGCGGAGTTCGCAGCTCATGTGACATATTGGCCAGGAACTCCGATTTATATTTACTGGCTTTCTCCAGATCATGGGCTTTTTCCTCTATTTGTTTCCGGGCTGTTTCGAGTTCATCATTCTTAACCTTTATCTTTTCTTTTTCTTTCTCAAGGGCTTTTGTTCGTTCTTCCAATTCCTCGTTTATTACACTAAGCTCTTCTTTCTGCTGTTGAAGCGTATTTTCAGAGGCTTTAAGCGCTTTGGTCTGCTCTTCCAGCTCTTCATTTGTTTGGCGCAGTTCTTCTTGTTGAACCTCAAGCTTTTCTTGCTGTTCCTGGCTTTTCTTCAGCAGTTTTTGAAGCTGAGAATGCGCTAAGGCAGCATTAGCCGCTACTGCAATGCTATCCAACGAGTCTTCGAAGAGCTGTCTTTCCAATTCAGTGAAAGTCTTCTGATTTCCTATCTGAATTACTCCGATAGTTTGCCCCTCATAGTTGAAGGGAGCCACAAGGAAAGTTGAGGGTTTTTCTTTAGCAACGGTCATATCGATAGACGGTATCTCCTCCATGGATGTATGCTGCATCTCCATAATCTGGTTACTTTGTACGGCCTGCCCCACAAGTCCCTCTCCAATTTTTATCTCTTTAAATTGGTCTTCTTCTTTCAAGGCATAGCTTTCCTGCAATACCAGCTTATCCTCTTCCTTAATATAGATCAACCCTAACTTTGCGTTCAGGTATTCCGCCATAAATTCTATAATCTCCTTGCTTAACTGGCTAAGGTCTTTTTTGCCACTCATACGGGCATTCAGTTGGCTAATTCCGGTTTTCAGCCAATCCTGCCTCCGTATTTCCTTAGAGGATTCGCGAAGCGTTCGGGTCATATTCTCCAGGGCTATGCCCAAGGTATCCTTCTCGCTCCTGGGTTTTACATCTTCCGTATAATCTCCCTGGGAAATTTTATTAGCCTGATTCACTACCGTACGGAAACTTTCAATCATCTGGTTTACTGATTTGGCCAATACGTCATGTTCGCTGCGCACTTCCACTTTGCTCGAAAAATCCCCTTTTGCAATATCCTGGGTCACATAACTCAGCCCAAGGAGATAATCGACCAGGTTATTAAATGTATTCTTCATCTCCCCAACTTCATTTTTCGGGGCTCTAATATCTTTTTTCTCCAGATGACCTTCAGCCACTTGCTTGGCCCATGCCGAGAGTTTTTTGATAGGGGTAACCGTACGTCTGGTAACAAATATCGCAATAATCAACACTACAATTACTGTCACAATTAAAGATATTTTTACCGTATCAGATAATTTCCTGGGATAAACAAACGCTTCATCCAATTCAAACTCTTCAACAATCGCCCATCGAACACCATAATCCTGTAGTTTGCTAATAGTCCGGGCAATGCCATAAACCATTTGTCCCTTAACGCCTTCATACGAGGAAACCATGTTTTTCTGTTTATCACCAAAATTATTTCTATAGGATTGTAATGGCAGTTGAAGTCTGAGCCACTTTTTGGTCCGTTCATTAGTAATTTTTTGGTTCATAAGAATTGTATCTTCCAAAGAGCGTGAAATAGAACGCATCATTAAGTCTTCCCCAACAATATAAGTAATTCCGGTTTTCCCAATGTCATTCTCTTTTTGCATAAGCCGGTTCAAATCGTTATCTTGGATACGAAATGCAATCATACCAATGACATCCCCATCTTCCCGAAACGGTTTACCTATAATACCGGAGACCAGCTCCATGTTTTTAATATCTCGTTCAAAATCTGAGAAAAGCATCTGGCCTGTCTCAAGAATATTCTGGGCTGTTTCTCCTATTTTCGTATTTGAATATTCACCATCAAAAACATTGGTTCCTAAAAGGTGCTCATTTTTTGCGGAGTAAAGGACATTTCCCTTTTCATCAATTAAATAAATATCGTAATAGTTATTACTTGCCCTTATTTTTTTAAAGTAATTGTTTCTTTGCTCAATGATATTTTGATACTTCGCGGTTTCCAAATAATCTCTCAATCCAATGGAAGCATTGCTATAACCTTCGCTTAATTGTTTCAGAAAAATCTTATTGCTTTGAAGTTTTGATTGAAAATTCAGATCCTTTTCAATACCTGTAAAATAGGAATTCACTTTATCCACTTTAAGTCTGGATGAATTAACAAGCGTTTTTTCTGTGGCAATAGCAAGACTTTTATAGGCATTAAAATAATTGATATAGCTAACCGTGAGTAGAGGTACAATAGAAATAAACAAAAACCACAGGAACAAGCTTTTACCAACACCTATATGAGGGGTCAGCTTAAAGTTGAAAATTTTAATATGTGGATCGCGATTGCTGGAATTTTTCATAGCTTTCTTTTTTGAATCGCTTAACTATGATGTATATTCTCTGATAATCTTCACTACGTCCTCTGTATTAATGGGTTTGGCCAGGTAGTGATCCATACCTGCTGCCAGGCATTTTTCCTTATCTCCCTTCATGGCATGGGCTGTCATAGCAATAATGGGCAAATGTTTGCCGGTTTCATTTTCTTTTTCCCTGATCCGTTTTGTAGCCTCATAGCCATCCATCTGAGGCATTTGAACATCCATAAGAACAATATCAAAATTTTCACTTAATGCTTTGTTCAAAGCATCCTTCCCGTCCACAGCTTCTTCAATCTCCCAATTATATTTTGAGAGCAATCCCGATACAATTTTGCGGTTTATTTTTTGATCTTCTGCCAGCAATATCCTAATACCTGATGATGCTTCCTCTTGCTCTTGTTCCTTAGCCTTAGCTTCCGCCGCTTCTTTTTCAGTCGGGGTCCTAAACAAGGATATAAAAATTTCTTTTAAATCCTGCTGAAGTACCGGTTTGTAGATGTGTTTTTCCAATCCCATATCAGCATATATCGAAAGATTTACTGCCGATTTGCTGGGTGGCATGATGACGATGTAAGCATTGCTTTGTGAAAGGGTATCTTCATAAAACCGCTGCATATCATCGGTGCTCTCAATATCAGGCATGACTGTATCCACAAAAATGACATCATATTCATTTTCCTGCAATTTTTCCTTCGCTTCTTCCGTACTTCCTACCAAATGAGTATTAAAACTCCAAAAATCAAGATAACTCTTGATAATGGATCGCGAGGTTTCATTGTCATCAATAACCAGCACTTTCAACGATTCACCCTTATCCCCTAATTGCAGTTCACAAACCGGTTCCTGCTCCTCGGCTTTAGGGAAATCAATAGAAAAGTAAAATCGAGTCCCCTTTCCTTCCTCACTTTCCAGGTCAAGTGTTCCTCCCATGAGTTCCACAATTTTTTTAGAAATGGGAAGGCCCAGTCCCGTTCCTCCATACTGCCTGGAAGTCGATTTATCGGCTTGTTCATATGATTCAAAGAGCTTAGGCTGCTTTTCTCTCGGAATTCCGATGCCCGTATCGAAAATATTAAACTCTAAGGTAACTGTATTTTCATCTTCTTTCTTCTTAACGATGTCTACACCTATTTCTCCCTCATTGGTAAATTTGATGGCATTACCCAAGAGATTTATTAGAACCTGTCTTAGCCTCGTGGGGTCTCCTTTAAGAGAATTGGGAGAATCAGGAGTAATAGAGGCCACTAACTCGATGTTGGTTTTCAGGGTTTTTACTGACAACAAACGCACCACTTTTTCGAGGAGTTCCCTGATATTAAATTTCACATTTTCAAGTTCGAGCTTTTCAGCCTCAATTTTGGAAATATCCAAAATTTCATTAATAATCTCCAGGAGAGACTCACCTGAGTTTCTGAGGTCCAATAACCTTTCGCGCTGCAATTCGGAGAGCTCATCCTGAAGCATTAAATCCGCCATGCCGATAATACCATTGAGGGGGGTACGTATTTCGTGACTCATGTTGGCCAGGAAAGAGCTTTTCGCCTTGGTGGCATCTTCAGCTACTTTCTTAGCCCGGTGCAATTCCTGTACTGTATTTTCAAGCTTTTGGGTAGTTTCCTGGAGTTTTTGTTTATGTTTGAAAAACTCAATAAATGATTGGATTTTGCTTCTTAATACTTCAAGATCAAGCGGCTTATATAGATAGTCAACAGCTCCTGTTTCATAACCTTTAAAGATATGCTTACGCTCGGTGCTGATAGCGGTAATAAATATAATAGGAATGTGTTTGGTTTTTTCATTACTCCGCATTAGCTCAGCCACTTCAAAACCATCCATCACTGGCATTTGAACATCGAGCAGCACGAGGGCAAAATTGTAATCAAGCATCAAACTCAAAGCTTCTTTGCCTGAGTTGGCTTTTACAATATTCAATTCTTCGCTTTCAAGCATATTCTCAAGGGTAAGAAGATTTTCAGGCCGGTCGTCGACTATTAAAACGTTATACATGTATTTACTCTGATTTTCCCCCATTGCTAAAGTTTTTTAATTATCGCAATATACAAATTTATTCCTATCAAAGGTAAACATTAATTATGCCTGTTGCAAAGGTCTTTAAAATCGCATGTCCTACATATCTCCCGATCCTTGGTTTGATAAAACGGAATCTTGCTATCAAAAATTTCTTCAAGGAGTTTTTCGATTTCTTTTTCAAAATCATCCAATGCCTCATTTTCGACCCCTTTCTTTCCGGCATGTTTGGCAAACATATATCCGTTATTGAGTGCCGGAAACGAAAGAATAGCAGGCCAGACCTTAGTGCCGTCATTGTAATTCTGCCTATAGAGCCATTGATAGATCAAAAGCTGAAAAGCTTCTTTCTTCCCGGTTGATTCCATTAATTGTTCAAAATTATCAAAAGTTATATTCTGATTAATCACCCGTCCGGTTTTATAATCTATGATCCGGATATCTTCTCCTACCTTATCCATCCGGTCGATTTTTCCTTTAAAATTGACCCTGAAATTCTTGTAGGGTTGTTGTATCGAAAGATGCCCCCACAATTGAGTTTCCGTGCCTTTGAGAAAGTAAGACTTTCCTTTTTCCTGATATGCTTTTAAATCTTCCTTTTCTTTTTTTAAGAAAGCCTCCAGCCAATACAAAGCTACATTGTATACAAGCAAATTTTTCCCCGAAAAGATATCCCGGCCTGTGTAGAGCTCTTTAAACACTTCCGTAAGTTTGGTTTGGGCCTCTTTTTCCATGGCCACCAGGTCTTCTTTCTTTATCGCTTTGTTTATAAATGGTTTAAAAAATTTTTCCAGCGTATGGTGAACAACGTTCCCCAATGTACGGGCCTCAATGGTTTCTTCCACCTCTTCTTCCTCTTCCAGGTTAAGAATTTCCTCGAGGTAATATTTCAAAGGACAAAGCCGGTATTTATTCAGCGTTGTTGCCGCAAATCCGGTATCTGCTTTTTCTTTGAGCCGTTTCATCACTTTAGCACTCTTTTCAATCTCGATTTTTTGTTCTTGTTCCTTCAAATGGGGTTTTATGGCTACATTCGTGTTTCTGATGCTGGTGTGTCTGTTATATTTCGGGAGTTCGTGCATAAGCTGTTTGACAAAACGACTCATCTCACTGCCCTGGTTGCCTTCAATTACGGTATTGTAAAGAATATCCACTTTTTTAGAGCGCTGGAGGAGACTGTAAAAATGATAGGCAAAAATAGCGGCTTTGTCCTTTTTCAAAGGTAATCGGTAATTCAAGCGCATTTCGTAAGGCATGAGCGTTACATCAAATTGGCCGCCGGGCAAAAACTCTTCATTAGCCGAAACTAATATCACCCTTTCAAAATCAAGAAGCCGTGTTTCCAGCATTCCCATAATCTGTAAACCTTTAAGGGGTTCTCCCCTGAAAGCTATCGTCTCGCGATTGATGAGCTGTATCAAAAATCGCCACAACACATCCGGGGTTTTCAGGGTACTATATTCTTCCCGCAGGTTTTGCATGGTTTGAAAAACGTTGGAAAACCGGTAAATATACTCCAGCAAAAGCTGATTCTCCCCTTCGCGGGAATCCTGGTTGATAGCCATATCTCTTAAGGCTTGGAGGAGGTGAAGATAAGAATCAAGGGCTTTGTTAGCTTTTTGCTGCCAATCTTCCCACAGAAATGACACCGCATCCATGTCCCTGACGCCTATATCCGAAAGCAACTTTTTTATATCCCGCGGCGAGTAATAGGTTTTGTTGGCCTTTTTGAGTTCATCAATTGGTGATTTTCCGGGGTTTTCATAATCACTCATTTTCCAATCCAGGTATTTTTTTATCAACGAATGAGCCATTACCCGCAAAACATCTTTGTAATAGAAGTAAATGTCCCCGCTTTCGGCTTTTTTCGATTTTCCCGTTTTATAAGGCGAAACATGCAGCCTGAAAAGATTCTCAAACAGGGAATAGAGCGGTGTATTTCCGAGTGGCAGCCCCATAGTGACATTAAAAGCGGATATATTGGAAGGGATGGAGTTCAGGACAGGCTCCAGCAAGGTCTCATCCGCCAGCACGACAGCCACATTATCCTCTTCGGAGATCGACTTCAGAAGCTGCCCTGCCGTTTTAGCCTGTGCTATATCCCCCGGACAACCGTAAATATCAATGTCTTTGGGGTAATCCCGAAAATTATTCCCTACAAAATCATTCACATAAAAATCTTTTTTAAATAGCTCCCGCAAATGCTGGCCGGCCTCCTGCTTTTTATCTTCCAAATAATATTTATCAGCATTCCATATAACTTCACCCGACTGATTTTCAAGAAAAAAATCTACAATCTTTTGCTCGGAAGGAGTAAAGGCATTGAACCCGGCAAAGAAAGTTTTCTTCCATTTCGGCTCCCTGAAAATTTCGTCACAATTTTCAGCCAGATAGCGAAAGGCAAGTCCCTGGTATGCGCTTTTCCGGTCGAACAAACGTTTTTTAAATTCTTCATAATAATAAGATAACGATTTAAAAAAGTCAAGATATTTCTTCTGAAAATCAGACAGCTCATCTTTTTCCAGTCCCCAAAGTTTTAATTCCCGGTAATCTTCCAGGTAAGAAAAGGCCTTTTGGATATCGACCATATGCATGTCGAGCTCATTAAAATCGCTGAGAATCGTTGTCCCATATTTAAGGAATTCCTCAAAGGAACCGCTGTTTTTATTCAGCTTTTTATGCACTTCAAAAAGTTCAAAGGAGAGACTGATGGAATCGAGCTGCCGGAGGTTGGTGTTTTTCAGAACGAAATCTTCCATAGCGAATATTTCCGGCATAAAAAAAGCTTCCCCTACCTGACGAGAAAGGCTTTTACGGAAGAATACACCGGCCCTCCGGCTGGGAAACACCACGCAAAGCTTTTCCAACGCCTCTGGATGATATTGTGAGAGAATCTTTTTAGCTGTGAGATCAAGAAAAGTATCCAAAGCTGATCTTTTTGGTTGCGATGCTAATTTAAAAGAAATACAGGTATTGGTGAAAGGAAACGAAAGAAAAGTTAAGTCCCTGTTGCAGCATGCCTTCAATTACTGTTCGGCAAAGCCGGTATGGTGAGTTATTGTAAGCCTGTCATGTAATTCGGTGATCGGCTAACAGGTACTTAGGAAATTTTTGAGGTGTTCAAACGAATACTTATCAATGTTGAATGATTGCCATTTGATTCTGGCTATTGGTGGCTTTTTATTGAGTGATGAGATTTATTCTTCTGCGTCTAAGACGCATCAGATAATATGAACAGGCTGTAATTTTTTTTGGAAGGCCTCTTTGGGGGAGCGATGCCCAAACTCCGGGGCCGGGTAGAGCAGGTCGTTACCTTCCTGCTCCCCCACAGACCCGGAACTAAAACAGCCCCTCTCCCTGGTCCCCTTCTCCTGTGAAGGGAAGGGGTTAGGGGTTGATGTGAGGGCCGGGGAATGAGGTTAGAACACCGGATAATTTTCCTATTTTTGTTTAAACTAAAACTGTATCAGCAAATAAATACAATTTATACATGAAAAATATAGCAACCAAATCAGTTCATGATCTTGTATCGGGTTTACTATCAAGTGCGGGGGTGTCCCCTGAATTTATCGATCCGCTTACGGTGCTGATCCTGTTTGCGATAATTGCTTTAGTAAGCTACCTGGCTTTTATTGCAGGTAGGTATATTCTCATTACTATTCTCACACGTCTCACAAAAAAGACCACCAATCGCTGGGATGATGCATTAGTTAATCATCACTTTTTCAGACGACTGGCCAACATCATTCCGGCTGCTATACTCATGGCTTTTATCCCGGATATTTTCAGAGATTATGAAGGCTGGATACAGTTTTTGACCGGTTTGATCAACATTTACATTATCTTCACCATCCTATTGGCCCTTGATTCGCTTTTAAATGCGGTTACTGACATCTATCAGGATTTTGAAATCGCTAAGACCAAACCGATTAAGGGATATATTCAAATCATTAAGATAGGAATCTATTTCATTGGAGGTATCCTAATTGTTTCGGAGGTTATCGGAAAGTCACCCGTTTACCTGCTTACCGGGCTGGGGGCCATCACGGCCGTCTTACTGTTCGTTTTTAAAGACCCGATCCTGGGTTTCATCGGCAGTCTGCAGCTTTCGGCCAATGACATGGTGCGTCCGAATGACTGGATTGTCATGGAGAAATACGGCGCCGACGGCATTGTCACCGATATGAACCTTACGGCAGTAAAAGTACGAAATTGGGATATGACCATTACCACCATTCCCACCTATCAAATGGTGGCCGACTCCTTTACCAACTGGCGGGGGATGCACGAAAGCGGGGGACGACGCATCATGCGTTCGGTGAAAATCAACATGAATTCCATCAAGTTCTGTACCCCCGAAATGATAGAAAAATTTAAGCGCATCAGATTGTTGAAGGATTACATCCCGGAAAAAGAGGATGAGCTGAAAGCCCACAATGAGCGCTATGATATTGATTCAGACATCGTGGTAAATACCCGTCGCCAAACCAACATAGGGGTTTTCAGGCAGTACCTGCTCAACTACCTGAAGAATCATGAGAAAGTCAAACAGGACATGATCATCCAGGTGCGGCAGTTGGAACCGACGGAATACGGGCTGCCGGTTCAGATTTACTGCTTCAGCACCAAGCAGGCCTGGGTGGAATATGAGAAGGTGCAGTCGGATATCTTTGACCATATCCTTACGGTCGTTCCGGAATTCGGGCTTAAGGTGTTCCAGAATCCCACAGGCGAGGACTTCAGAGCACTGGGAGCATTCTCTGAACAAAAGAAAACGAATGATAACTAAAAAGCCTTCAAACTGTTGATTTTTACCGTTTTTACCCCTTATCCGCCTGAGGTGGAGAACCGCTAAAAATCAACAGTTTGAGAAAGTCCCCTTTAGGGGATTTAGGGGTAATAAGGCTTTTTAGACTGAGCTCATAACTAAAAAGCCATTGACAAGATTCAATACCTCGGCCAGGGCTTTCCGGTCAACTGCAGCACCCGTTCAAAAACGTTCACATTGATCAGAATCAACAGCATGCCGTAAACGGAGTCTTCGATGGGGATGGTAAACAGTCGGATTCCAAGATTTTCGGCATCGTTGTAGTAAACCACTTCCTGTTCAATCCAGGAACCCGTAAGCACGCCATTCACAATAAAGAAAGGAATCAGGATTATAAAGTAGGCCAGGAAAAACTGACCGAGGAATTTCGGACGCAGTAACAATGCATTCATCAGAAGGTATAATCCGGCAAAGATGAAAGTAACGAAAGTGTACCAGCGTTCTGCATTCAGCAATCCAACAATGATAAGTACTCCTGCAATCACATAGGCCAAGGGATAAGCGACTCGCCTCAGGAAATCCCCGGAAAGGTGATAATTCACCACTTCGTAGGTGAAAAGACTGGCAAAGGGAATGGTGATGAAAAACAGCCATTCTTCGAGGGGGAGATTAGCGAGGTGGATGCCGGAAAGGTGTAACTCATTAAACCCCCAAACGCCCATTTCGGTAAACAGAATGTCCCACACGATAAAAACAGTCGCTCCCGCAACGATGGCCGGCAGAATGGCATACCACCTTTTGTAAAAAGAAAATCTGGGCTCAAAGCTCAGGATTAAGGGAATGCTTATTGATAAAAGGTTTACCCAAAGATATGTGGACACTTTTACTACGTTTTATTTTTTACTGAATTCTTGTTTGTAATACTTCCAGGGAGCAATCAAAAACCCGAAGTTTTGATTGGAATGCGGCCTATGGTGGTCGAAGTGGGCGGTAACCGTAGCTTTCAGAATTTTGTTTTTGGTTCCTTTGAATAGTTTAATACGCTGATGCACCAACACATCATGAAAAAGAAAATAGGCCAGACCATAAAGGGCTATACCGATACCAGCCGCCAGAACATAATCCAGGGTGTACATCACGCCAAGTATAATTAAAACAGCACCCGGAAGGGCAAAGATGAAAACAAACCGATCGTTCTTCTCCAGCGTTTTGTTGTGAGGAATGTGATGGTCTTTGTGCCAGCCCCACATGGGGCCATGCATAATGTATTTGTGCGTAAACCAGGCTACAAATTCCATAAAAAGAAAAGCAAGTATTGCAATCAAAATATAAAAGCCAACCATATCATTTTACTTTTGACTGATAAAACTCATCTACTCGTTCAAAAATAATCTTAAACCACTCCGCATAATCATCCGGATTATCCTTGACATCTTTCTTCAAATCATCTATTTCCACGGCTTCCCATGTATCCACTTCGCCCGGGTTAACTTTGGGTACTCCGTCAAAGGAGCCTATCAAAACATGGTCCAGTTCGTGTTCTATCAACCCTTCGCCAACATCAGCCTTGTAGATAAAAGAGAACACCTTATTCAAACGCGTGTCAAAACCCATCTCCTCCATAAGTCTCCTGTGGGCGGCATTCTCCACATCTTCGTCAATTCGCGGATGACTGCAGCACGTATTGGCCCATTTGCCGGGTGAGTGGTATTTATGGAGTGCCCGCCGCTGAATAATCAGCTTTCCTTCAGGATTAAAAACAAACACTGAAAGGGCGCGATGAAGCACACCCTGATGATGAGCTGTCAGCTTGTCCATGGTGCCGACCTCATTATCATTTTCATCCACTAAAACCACTTTTTCATTTGCATCATTCATATCCTTAATTTTGTTTTGTGATGCATTATTGAATGCGGTCTAAAAAGCCTTCAAACTGCTGATTTTTATCATTTTTACCCCTAAACTGCTATAAATCAGCAGTTTGAAAAAGTCCCCTTTAGGGGATTTAGGGGTCATAAGGCTTTTTAAACTCGACTCATTATTGAAATGCATCAAATTACATCTTAAACCTGATAACCAATTTTTTTGTTTGATACATCCGCTCAAAAATATCAAAGAATATTGAGATTATGACGGAGATAAGTAGTTAAAAGCAAACGGTATTTTTTGTGATTTGGTATTCTTACGCGTTGCTCCATAATGATTTCCGGCTTGGTATTCCTGATTTTGTTGAAAAGCGCATAGAAGTACACGTAGGCTAGCCACACACCGAGTCGCACGCTACGGGGTAACCGTTTTATCCCTTCAAATCCGTGACGAAAATCCTTTTCGATGTCCGACTCGATTTTTTGCTTGGCTTCCAAATCGAATCGCCCGTTACTAAGTTCCGGAAAATAAGTGCGACCTAATTCATTCACATCGTTATGCAAATCTCTCAAAAAGTTAATCTTTTGAAAGGCGCTGCCCAGGCTCATCGCATAAGGTTGTAATTCCTGATAACGTTTTTCATCATTTTCCATAAAGACCCGGAGACACATCAGGCCAACAACTTCCGCCGAACCGAGTATATATTTTTTATACCCCCCACGGTCGTAATTACTCTTATTCAAATCCATTTCCATGCTTTGAAGAAAAGTTTCTATATTTTCCAGGTCAATATTGTATTCGTTGACCGCTTTCTGGAAGCTATTCAAAATCGGATTCAGGCTGATACCTTCATCAATAGCCTGGTAGGTATCCTCCCGGAAACGCTCCAGCAACTTCGCTTTATCATAATCATGAAACGTATCCACGATTTCATCGGCATATCTTACAAATCCATAAATCGCATAAATCGGATCACGGAACTTCTTTTGAAACACTTTTATCCCAAGGGAAAAAGAAGTAGAGTAAGCGTTGGTCGTCAGCTTACTCGTTTTGATAGTTACCTTGTCATAAAACTCTTTCATACTCTGAATCTTTTTTTAATTTCATTAGCTACAACTTGTCCTGAGATAATCACCGGCGGGACACCCGGTCCGGGAGTGGTCATTTGTCCCGTATAAAACAAATTCGGGACTTTTTGACTCACCAGCGATGGTTTTAATATAGCTGTTTGCGTTAACACATTAGAGAGCCCGTAAGCATTCCCTTTAAAGGAATTGTATTCTTTAATAAAGTCCTCCTGCGCATATGTGCGCTTGTATACCAGGTGATTTCTTAGCTCATCACCGGTCAGCGCCTCCATACGATCCAGTACAATGTCGAGGTATTTTTCCCTGACCTCTTTACCGCTTTTCATGCCGGGCGCTACCGGTATCAGAACCACAATATTTTCATGGCCTTCGGGGGCCACATTGCTATCGGTTTTTGATGTGGCTGAAACATAAAGCAGTGGTTTTTCAGGCCACCGCGGATTCTCATAAATTTCGGAAGCATGCATCTCAAAATCCTCATCAAACAACAGGTTGTGATGCAGCAGGTTATTAATTTTCTTGTCAAACCCAAGGTAAAACAGCAATGCCGAAGGAGCCATCTTTCTGGAGTTCCAATACTTTTTGCTGTATTGCCGGGATTCGGGGGGTAAAAGATGCTGTTCCACATGATGATAATCGGCGCTGCCTACTACCACGTCGGCCTCCAGTTTTTCTCCTCCGACTTTAATACCGTTTGCTTTACCATTTTTTATCAAAACCTCTTCAACAGGGGAATTGTAATGAAATTTCACGCCTAAGTCTCTGGCCATGGTTTCCATGCCTTTCACCACCGAATAAAACCCTCCGTCGGGGTACCAGGTTCCAAGCGTAAGGTCGGCATGGTTCATCAAAGTGTAGAGCGAAGGAGTGGTTTTGGGTGTGGCTCCGAGAAAAAGAATCGGGAATTCAAGGATTTGCCGGAGTCGCGGATCGGTGAAACGCTTTTTGATATAAGAATGAACGGTTTGAAACATCCCCATCCGAAAAATTGATTTCAGAATCCGCATATCAAAAAATTCGGTGATGGAAAGTGAGGGTTTGAATACAAACTCCTTCATCCCTACCTCATACTTGTAGGCAGCTTCCTCCAGAAATTTTTTCAGCTTAGCGGCGCTGCCGGGTTCTATGGACTCAAACAACTCAAAAAGCTCCCTCTGGGAAGCAGGCACATCGACAATGTCTGCTTGTGAGAAATAGACCCTGTATGAAGGGTCCATTCGCTGGAGTGTATAATAATCTTCGGGGCGTTTGCCGAATTTTCCGAAAAAATCCTCGTACACATCAGGTAGCCAATACCAACTGGGGCCTTTATCGAAAAGATATCCCTGGTCTTCGAGTTGAGAAGCCCGCCCACCGGGTTTAAAATTTTTCTCAAAAACCTCAACATCGAAACCTTTTGACACGAGAGAACTTGCCGCCGACAAACCAGCAAAACCCGCCCCAATTATTTTTACTTTTTTCTTTTGCATTGAGTTTTGTATAAGTAATCAGACACAATTTTAAACAGACTGATATAAAAAAAGTTTGATGAAAATATTCATGAAGTTAAGATTTTTAAAACCTCAATAAATCATGATTCTGCATTTTCTTGTTTATTTATTTATCTTGTTGAAGGAATATTCCTTCTGCCGGTAAAATCAAAAAATATTAGAAGTAACTATTATGTAATTCATTAATTGAAAGGAGATTCTAAAAGAAAAACTTCCAGATTACCGGGAGTAATAACGTCTGAATTCAAAACTTTATACGTGTTAAGAAATGCTTTAGAAAATCGCACTTTAGCATTTTTATTCCATTTGAATTCATAAATACTGTAGCCTTCGCTATATTCTTCTACAAAATCAATTTCCTGCTGTAGGTGAGTTCTCCAAAAATAGCATTTCACTCCGGTTTGGTTATAGTAATGAAGCTTCATTCTTTCGCTTATAATAAAGTTCTCCCAAAGCATCCCTGTATCAATACGGAGAGACACCACCTCCGAAAGGCTATCGATGACAGCATTACGAATGCCATTATCCCAAAAGTATATCTTTTTGCCCTTTTTTATTTCGTTTCTGATATTTCGACTCAATGCAGGAAGCTTGAAAATAATGTAAGCTTTTTCAAGAATATCAATATATTTTTCTACCGTCTTTGGATTAGTACCACATAATTTAGCAATTTCGTTATAGGAAACTTCACTACCAATTTGCAATGCCAATGCTTTCAGAATTTTCTCAAGCAGTGTACTTCTGTGAATATTCTCAAGTCTGAGTATGTCCTTATATAGATAACTCCCGGCAATAAGCTTTAATATTTTTGTTTCCGTTGCCGGGTTGTTTACAACTTCCGGATAGTACCCATAAATCAACCGAATATCCAATAAATCGACCTCTTTCAAAAAACTATGATGAGCCACCATCTCCTGAAAGGTAAACGGAAATAACATAAACTCGAGTTTTCTACCAGTAAGGGGTTCATTTGCTCGATTTGCCAGCTCAAATGAAGAGGAACCGGAGGCAATAACTTGCACGTCTTTAATCTTGTCATAAATGATTTTTAATACCCGACCTATTTCAGGTATACCCTGAGCTTCATCTATGATAATGAACTTATAACCAGCAAAAGCATGTTTAAGGCGAAATGAGGAAGGATTGGTCAACATATCTTTCACATTGGTCTCATCTCCATTTAATATGAGTGTTTCACTGTCAGGCAAGCACGATAATGATTCCAAGAGCGTTGTTTTACCAACCTGGCGTGCGCCAAATAGTAAAATGATCTTTTTATAGATCAAATGACTACAAATGATATTATCTAAGGTTCTCTTTACCATTTAATCCTATAATTTCCTTCAAAAATATAACATAAAGGTTTTAAAAACAATTATTTTATATAATTTTTTACTTTAAATCCAAAATTTAAAGTAAAATTTAGTACTTCAATCCAAAAATTCATAATTTTACTAGAGTTCTTCTTAGAAAAACCACATCTATCATTAAATTGAATTACCTATCCGCGAAATCAGTCAAAATCAGCGTAATCTCTAACTAATACCTTACTGATTTAAAGCGTTTTACCTCCCATTAGAAAAACTTAACACAAAAAATTTTCCATTACCCCTTGCGTTGTGTTTCAAATTGATCTATTTTTGACCAACCGTTCAACCAAAAAGTAAAAATGAGTCCGAGAACTGAAAAACAATATCAGGAAATCAGGGAAGAGAAGCGAAAGCTGATAAAGGATAAGGCCCTGGAATTATTCGCTCTGGAAGGGTTTGACAAGAGTTCCATCAGTAAAATAGCTAAAAGAGCAGGGATTTCTAAAGGTCTTCTTTACAATTATTTCGACAGCAAGGAGGCCCTACTAACAGCTATCATTTTCGAGCAGGTCGACATCATGATGTCGTTCTTCGATACCAATAAAGACGGAGTGCTTGAAAAACACGAAATGGAATACTTCATCCGGCAGACTTTCAAGCTGCTCAAAGAAAATCCTGAGTTTTGGAAACTTTATTTCATGCTGGCTTTTCAACCCAACGTGATGAAGTTGGTCGAAGAAAAATTTATGGATATTGTTCAGCCCATGCTCGAACGCACCAATGAGTTTTTCAAACGAGAAGGGTATCAAAACCCTGAAGTCTGGACAAGATACCTGGGAGCTATCCTTGACGGTATCTCTTTGAACTATGTTGTTGACCCCAATAATTTTCCCCTTGATGAAATAGAAAATTTAGTAGTAAAACAGATTTGTGGAACCAATAAATAAAAGTATCCAATGAAAAAAGTAAGCTATTCCTTTATGGCTATTGCACTGAGCACTTTGTGCCTGATTGGCATTAATCAGTCTTCAAAAGCACAGGACAATATCAACGTAAATGAAATCGTCGACAAAGCCGACCAAAAGATGAGAGGCAAATCCAGTAAGGGCACGATGCGGATGACCATAGTCCGCCCCAACTGGACACGCACCATTGAAATGAAAAACTGGTCGAAAGGCGACGAATACTTTATGGTTTATATCACGGCCCCGGCCAAGGAAAAAGGCCAGGCATTTTTGAAACG
>JAIPAH010000113.1 GCA_021740175.1 Bacteroidales bacterium | reverse complement strand
CGGAAGACATCGCCTTTGTAGAAGTAGAGCATCATGCCCGCAAGCATAACAAATCGGGCTACAGTCATGGCAAGCTGTTAAAGCTTTTTTTCAACGTGACGGTTTATTATACCGCGATACCCCTGAAAGTTATGACATATCTCGGTTTGATTTCGTCGGTGATAAGTTTTGGTTTCGCCATCCGCTTTATCATCCGCAAATTGTTTTTTGATGTGCCCTTAGGGTACACGTCCATTATTGTTACCATTTTATTTGCTGCCGGACTTATCTTGCTCAGCTTGGGAATTATCGGCGAGTATTTGAACCGTATCTACATCGTTCAAAACAAAAAACCCCCCTATTCCATAAAAAAGGTTTTGAAATGAAAATTCACAAGTACGGCGTAACGCTCAAACGAATTACAGAAGAAGATATTGAGCTACTCCGGCAATGGCGTAATTCGGAACAAATCAACCGGCACATGGAATACCGCGAATATATTACGCCAGAGATGCAAAAGCAGTGGTTTGATTCGATTAATAATTATAATAATTTTTATTACCTGATTATTTACAAAGGCGATAAAGTAGGCGTTATCAACGAAAAGAATATTGATCGCAGTGGTAAGGGCACTTCCGAATCGGGATTGTTTATCGCTAATAAAGAATACTATAAAACCTTTGTTCCTTTGCTGGCTTCATTGACTTTAATCGAAGTTAATTTTTATCTTCTCGGAGGCAAAGAATCCTATATCCGGACGCTACGAGATAACGAGGAAGCCATTGCCTATAACAAATCCCTCGGGTATAAACTTTGTGAAGGACAGGAAAATGTCGAGAATCAACTCTATGTGCTTACCCGGGAAAATTACGAACAAAAGACCCGCAAGATCCGTAAAGCTGCCTCTCGCTTCACCGATTCCGATTATCCGAACGGCTATGTGTTGTTTGAACCTCACGACTATGATTTAGGCATTGCCCAGAAGTTTGAAAAAGTCGTCGAGAAAGGCGAATTACCGGTGGAAGTAAAAATCAAGGAAACCCCGGAGGGGAAGGTGTTCTATTATTGATAGAAGGAAGGATGAATAGTTGAATGGTTGAATGGTTGTATGATTGTATGAATGACCTTCCAGCTTTTGGCGGGACCTTGCGGGAAGGGGAAGATGGAAGATCTTCGGTGTAGGGTGTTAGTTGATTGGTAATTATTAGTTAATTGGTGATTGGTGAGATGGCGAACACAGGAATTCTTCAAACTTAGAATTCTAAATTTCAAGCTCCAAATTCCAACTTTCAATGAAGAACCAATTTTCAATGATTAAATGGAGAGAGGAATAGTGGATTGATATTTGGGTATTTGGATTAACAATCCAGTATTCTTTTACGCCGTGCTTTTGGTAGAGTTCAAACTTTTCCTTGACATCACGTTCCACTTTATCAGGCGAGACAATCTCGACAATAAAATCCGGAGCTCCCAGGCATCCTTTTTCATCTAGTTTTGATAAATCACAAACTACATATAAGTCCGGTTGGACTACCGTGAAAATGTCCCTGTCTTGCGTGGACTTTTCACTTTCTGGAAAACGAACGTCAGAGGGAGCATGGTAAACTTTACAACCTTTTTTCCGGGTAAAGTTGCTGAATATTCGTGTTAGATTAACAGATACCTCCTGGTGTTTTCGTGAAGGCGAGGGCGTCATTAGTTTAATAAATCCGTTTATCAATTCACGCCTTACGTCGTCCATCCAAGTAAGATAATCGGCGTAAATGAAGAAAGAAATGATTAAACAGGTAAGATAGACAACAATATAAAGCTCGTTAGGCGAAGCGTCCTCGCTTCGCCTTCTTTCATTCTTTAGGCCTCCGGCCTATTCCTCTACTTCCCAAAAACCTTATTATACACAAATGCCAGGATCGAACCGGCTTCTTTGACTTTCAGGCGCCAGCGGAAGGGGAGATAATCGAGAAAATCAGCAAAGAGATAGGATAGGCGGCCATAGATGAATCCGGGTAATCCTCTTAATACCAGTAATCCCAAATCTTTGTAATATTTCCTCGAGTATCCGGATATTTCAGCGTATTTCCCGACAACCGCATCCGCCATTTTAACATCTTTTTCTTTAAGTTTGGTTTTCCAAACCCCGGTTTTTTGAGTGGTAATCGGGTTGGAGAGGCTCTGATGATATTTTTCCACCTCATGGCCGGGATGGTTGGCAAAGGCATTTTGCTGTTTTTTGTAAAATTCAAATACCGAGGGCTCATAAGGAATCCCGAGAAATTTACAAAGCTGCCTCATATTCTTTTCGGGCGCTTCTACCAAGTCTTCATAGCGCATAGAGAAAAAACTGCCGGGATAACGCTGTTTCAAACGGTGGACTTTTTTAGCCGAAAAGCGCCAGCGATAGGCGATTAAAGGGGTGTAAGGGGCTTCAAAGTCCACCTTTCGGATGGAAACGAGGTTATCGCGGTAGTCCCGTGTAAGATGAATATATTTTGCATTAGGAAAAGCCTTAAGGACTTTTTCGGTATTTGTCGAGTAAACCGGGTTCTTATCGCCGAACAAGAGCACTTCTTTCTTGGGAAAAACCGATTGAAATTCCGAATAAACGGCTTTAATGAGGGTTTGGAAAGAATAGTGGCCCTCATAGGAGAGGAGCTTTTTTTTGACCGCTTCGCGGTTGATGTTCCATTTATGAAAGTCGCGGTGAAGGAAAACATCATCCATAAAAGCATTCAGTTTGTCTTTATCCCATTGCATAATATGACCGTATTTGGGATAAAGATTGACAATCATGGGACATTCGGTTGGAATAATAACGTTGGGGTGGGCATCAAAAAGGTTGCGAAGGAGATAAGTACCCGACCGCGGACGTCCTATAATGAAAAAAAATGGTATGTCGCTTAAAGGTTTTTGCACTACTTTTTTAATATGGTTTTGACTTTGTTGAAGACAATAACAAAATCTTGTTTTTGGGGTGCCAGTAAGGTTTTTATCGATGTCCGGCTAATCCGTGTGTAACGCCATAATAGCAGAATCATGGCCAGTATATAACCTACGTTTGTTGCCATGGCAGCTCCTACGCCGCCATATTCGGGTATCCAGATAATATTAAGGATAATGTTGACGACAAGTGCCGGAACAACGCTGTATATGGCTGTCATAGGTTTCCCAAGGCCGCTCAGTCGGCTATTCAGTAATCGGAATATGATAAACAAAATAATGCCGGGGAGAATAGTTTGAAGCATGACGCTTCCCGGACCAAAATCTTTGCCGTATAACAAAGGGATTAACAAGGGAGCTAAGAAGTAAATAGCGACAGCTCCAAGGACTCCGGCTAATAAGGATAAACGCAACAAACGTCCCAGGCTTTGTTCCATTTCTCCTTTCACTTTTTCATTGGCAGTGCGCGACATAACGACAACCCCCATGGCTACGGGTAACTGCCATAATTTTTCGGCAATATTTACTGCGATAGAGTAATAGCCCACTTCTTTCATGTCTGACAACTGCTCCAGGAGTATTATGTCAATTCGGTGGATAAGTTTTATTACCAGCAATGAGCTGGCATATAAAATTCCCAGGCGAATCATTTTTTTGATGATAACACCATCCCAGGCAATTCGTAAGGTAAAATCTCTGGATAATTTAAAAAAACCCATAAGGGATGTTGCCAGGGATGCCAGTAACAATGACAGGAGTGCTCCTGCTATATTCAGGTTTAAAACCCATACCAATAGGATTACCAACGTAAGGTTGATTAGCGGAAGGGTCCATTTCATCATGTTGGCAAAACGGAAATTTTCCCTACCAATGTAAATACCTGCAATATATACTACCGCTAGCCTGAATGGGAGAATAAACGTGATTATTCCAATATAGAGCGGGATAAACTTTGGGTCATCTATTAAGATAAATACGGTCAGTGTAGCAAGTATTCCGATTAAACTGGAAAAAACCAGGATTGTAATAACTGCAGAGACGATTCTGGATAGATCGTAATTTTCTCTACCTATAAAATACACTGCTGTGCGGCGCATTCCCAACGTTGTGAAGCTTACTATTATCGCAGGAACTACAGTTAGGGTAGTATAAATTCCCTTCCCTTGCGGCCCAAGTATGCGGGCAAGGATAATACCCAACAGGAGCCCCATTAGAATGGCAAAGACTTTACTGGCAAAAACGGTTGTGATGTCTTTGAATAGGCTCCTTTTTTTCATTTATTTTTTTGGTTTTACCAGGTCCCAGTATATTTTGCCCAGCATTGGCTTGCGCTCGATAAATTTTTGTATCGCCTTTTTATGAGGCAACGATTGAAGAACATTCCCTATTAGTTTGGTGGCAAACAGATAGAAACGAATGGGTTGAACTTTCAGGTGGGTGCCCAAAGGGACCGTTTTATAGGATCGGGAATATCCTGCTTTTTCACCTGTTTTTCCCGTGACTGCTTCGGCAATCTTTACTTGCTCTTTATTCAGCTTTTCCTTCCATTGCCCCACATTTTTATTGTTTATGGGCTGGGCCAGCTTACTGTGATAAACTTTTATGTCTTCCTCGCGGTAATGCTCCAGGATTCTTTCCTTAAACTTGTGATAATCAAATATATGCTCTTCATACGGAATGTTAAGGAAATTGCATAGTTCATTGAAATACTTTTCCGGGGCTTCGACAAAATCTTCGTACCTAAAGAAAAAGAATCGATCGGGGTATTTCCGTTGAAGTTTTAAATTTATTTTAAGCGCTACACGCCAGCGGTTAGCTATGATAGGCGTGATACCTTTTACAAATCCGTGCCTGAGCATTGACTCAAGATGATCGCGGTAATCCCTTACCATGTGGATGAATTTTGCATCCGGGAACATCTTTAGAAGGTATTCTGTCCTGTTAGCGTAAGCCGGGTTTTTGTCTCCCACTAGTTTGATATCTGTTTTCGGAAACAACGATTCGTAACTGGCATTTACCACCCTGCACATTTCCGCATAGGAAGTATTCCCTTCAAGAGCTAATAAATCTTCCTTAAGTTGATTAAAGTCGATGGTCCATTGCCTGATTTTTAAGTCCCTCGAATTATTCGGGTTGGTTATATCATTATAAAAATTGAGTATTTTTTCTCTTGTCCAGTATTTTACATTACGATATTTCCATCGATACCGAAGCATAAAGGGTGATTCTAGCGGAATAACCACATTGCTATGGCAATCAAAAAGGGTGCGGAGCATCGTGGTACCTGAACGCGGTCGAGCTATAATAAAAAATAGGGGTAGCGATCGCTTCTGTGCAAGAGAGAGCTTTTGCTGCTTTTGTTCCATTTGCTTCTGATTAGTTACAGAGCAAAAATAAGGAATTATGTGATCCAATGGATGGAAAAAGATGATGTTGTCCTTGAGATTGAATATGATTGAATAAGAGATTGATTGGGATATGCGTGGTAGCGTGTGACCCGGTAGAGTCAGAAGGTCCTGATGGAGTCGAAAGTGCTGATATTGAAAGAGATTGAAAGAAAAGGACCCCATCGTTGACTTAAACACTTAAGCACATAAACACTTTGAATTTAATACTTTAACTTAAAAACCTTCAAACACACAAAATAAGAAAACCCCATGACCTGTCGTAATATAACATTCCACGTCTTTTCTTAAATTTGTTAGTCAGAAATTAAGAAATCATGAAAACACCTTTTAACAAGCCCTATTTTACCGGGAAAGAACCTTTTTATGTAGCCCAGTGTGCTTATTCAGGAGAATTGTCAGGGAACGGAATGTATACGCAAAAATGCCACGAGTTTTTTGAATTGCGGTATGGGTTTAAAAAAGCCTTGCTTACCAGTTCCTGTTCTGATGCCCTGGAGATGGCTGCTCTATTGGGTGAGGTAGAACCCGGCGACCAGGTCATCATGCCTTCCTATACATTTGTTTCTACTGCAAACGCCTTCGCTCTTAGGGGGGCAGAGATTGTTTTTGCCGATATCGGAAAAGAGATTCCGAATATCGACCCGGATAAACTGGAAGGATTAATTACTGAAAAGACCAAAGCCCTTGTCGTGGTTCATTATGCCGGTTTAGCTGTCGATATGGATCGCATTATGGAGATTGCTGAAAGGCATAATCTTTTTGTGGTTGAAGATGCTGCCCATGCAATAGATTCCTATTACAAAGATCGTCCGCTCGGTTCAATAGGCCATGTCGGGACATTTTCTTTTCATGAGACAAAAAATATCATTGCCGGAGAAGGCGGACTTTTGACAATCAATGATGAATCGCTTATCGAACGCGCGGAAATCCTTTGGGAGAAAGGAACCAATCGAGCTGCCTTTTCCAGGGGTGAGGTTGAAAAATATGAATGGGTCGATTTAGGTTCGTCATATCTTCCTCCCGATATGATAGCGGCTTTTTTATACGCGCAGCTTCAGCATTTGGATGAAATACAGGAAAAACGTCTGCACATCTGGGAGAAATACAATGAAGAACTTGCTGCAACGAAGGACAAAGGATTGATCTATTATCCGGATATTCCTTCTTATGCTACCCAGAATGGTAATATGTTTTATTTCCTGGCAAAAACGGAGAAGGAGCGGAGTAAGATCCTGGAATACCTCAAGCAAAATGGCATTTTAGCGGTATTTCATTACTTACCGCTACATGAGAGCAAATATTATATAGACAAGCACGATGGCAGGGATTTGCCGAACACGAGAGAATATTCTTCCCGGATTGTTCGGCTGCCTTTTTATGCGGAGCTGGCTGATTCGGAAATAGAGGTGATTAGTGACCGCGTACGCTCCATTGTGTGAGGCTTTATTGGTCTGTGTACAGGGGATAAAAAAGTATGTAAAAGTTATTGCGATATTCTTTTTTGTTTTATATTTGCACCCGCTAATTACGAAAGTAGCTCAGTCCCGATTTGAGCTTCAAATCGAGGATACCCGCCCGAACGAATGACTTTGTTCATGCGGGCGGGTACGAAAAACGGAGTAATCGCAGATTTTGCATTTTTCGGGATTCGATTCCCGTCTTTCGCTCACAAAATGTTCTTTTACAAGTTGCCCGGGTGGTGGAACTGGTAGACACGAGGGACTTAAAATCCCTTGGCTTTGCACAAAGCCGTGCGGGTTCAAGTCCCGCTCCGGGTACTTTTAAAAAAATGGACTCTGTGAACTAAGTAGTTACAGAGTCTTTTTTTTGTCGTGTACATATAGAGGACATGCCACGCAAAATTGACTATTCCGAATTAATATAATTCCATTCAGGAATCCCCACTATGCTTTTGAACATATTCAACTTCTATAATTGAATGATAAGATGAGCTATAAAATTTGTTAAATCACTAAAATTGAAATGGACAGAAGCTACGGCCCGTTTTTGCAACCGGTGGAAAGGTTACTCGCCGGGGTGGGATTTGCCGAGCCTTTTTTATAGGTCCAATAAAGTTAAAAGCACTTTTCAACCAGAATTCAGAATTCTTTATAAAAGGGATTATTCCCTGTTTTATCCCCCATGGTTTGGGGCTAGGCATTTGAATAAAATCAAAGGTCTGGGGCCTTTACTTTGGAAATTTGATAGTGCACTTCAGCATACGCCCTTATGGAACATTGGGGAATACAGCCTCTATATAATGCGGCGGCAAGAAGTTTAACATCTTGTTATGATGTTAAATATCTTACCGCCTCTTCTGACGAGGTCAATAGACCCTCTGCTTCCTTATTTATTTTTAGGCAAAACAATGGCCAGATACCCCAGACCAATAACGGCTGCTGTTCCGGATGCTGCAAGGATACCCATTTTTGCCTGATCAAGTAGTGCCGAACCGGCTTCGAAGGAAAGATTGGCTATAAAAAGGGACATAGTGAAGCCGACAGCTCCCAGTAAAGCAATTCCTACCATATCTGCCCATTTTGAATGGGAGGGAAGACTGGCGATTTTTAATTTAACTGATAACCACGAGGAGCCAAAGACTCCGATAAGTTTACCCAAAATTAAACCTGCAATGATAGAAAAGGAAACTCCCTCGTAAATAGAACCTTCAACACCTCCAACATACACGCCGGCATTTGCAAAAGCAAATATGGGCATGATGACAAGCATGGTAAAGCGATGTAAATTGTTTTCAAACCATTGCAGCGGATTGGTAACCTGGTTAGCATATTTTTTCACCCTGTCGATCATTTCCAATTGGTGATGATTCCAGGCTGCTTGCTTTTCGCCGATAGAGTTTTTTAACTCGCTTAGTTCACCTTCAATTTTCTTGGCAAATGCCGGGGTTTGAAGTTTCGCCTTGAGCGGTAGGGTTAAAGCCAGAAGCACGCCTGCTATTGTAGTATGTACGCCCGATTTAAGGAATAAGTACCAAATGACCACTCCTATTGCAATAAAAAGGAGTTTATTATGGACGCCTTTTTGACCGAGAAAATATAATAAAATCAGTAAGGCGCCGCCGCTGCCTAAAGCTGCCCAGCCTATCTGCTCACTGTAAAAAACAGCAATAACAATAACAGCGCCCATATCGTCAACAATGGCAAAAGCCGTAAGGAATACTTTTAAGCTCAAAGGAGCTCGCTTCCCTAAAAGACTGAGAATTCCTATTGCGAAGGCAATATCAGTGGCCATAGGAATACCCCATCCCTCAGAACCCGGTTGTCCGGCATTTAAAGTAGAAAATATAGCAATGGGAATAACCATTCCGCCAAATGCAGCTACAACAGGTAGCATGGCCTGCCGGATCGAAGAGAGTTCGCCTACCAGCAATTCCCTTTTGATCTCAAGACCTACTACAAAAAAGAAAATAACCATCAAAGCATCGTTAACCCAGAAATGAAGGCTTTTCGTCATACTACCGATCGTGAAATCGGAGTGCCAGAGATGGTCATACCACTCGCGTAAAGGTGAGTTGGCTAGTATCATGGCTGCAACAGCCGCAATTATCAGAAGAATGCCTCCTGTAGCTTCAGATTTTAATAACTTTTGTAATGTTCTGGTAATCATACGCCTATATTCAATGTGTTTTGAAAAGGTTAAACATATAAAAATCGGGTTTCATTTTTTATTAAAAAAAACCTGTCAAAAGTAGAAATTTTTATGGATGATGCATGAAATTTTAGACATATAAAAAATTATATATATATTTATAACCATTCTAAATTGAGAAGGTGAAAAACTAATCTGCCTTGTTATTCGCTCCCAAAACTTTTTGAATCCATAAGCCAATTGACGGATAGTACGGGGTATATTGCTCCCAAATCCGGCTGTGATGAGTGCTAAGGTTAAGGGAGAACCGGAAAGCTTCACTTACGGCACGATCGAATCGCAGACTAATCCACCAAAGGGGCACTTGCTTTAAAGAAAGTTTGGCATTTTCGGCTAAAAGATGGGAAAAGTTTTTTTGAGTAACGGCGGATTCAGTATATAGGTTGAAAATAGCATTTTCTTCCCCGTATTGGGCTACACGGATCATCATAGCTGCACAATCCCTGACATGAACAAAGCTCATAAGATTATTACCTTTACCATACATCGGAACTTTACGTTTCTTATTCATATAATTCAGGAAAAACGCCTGAAACCAGGAGCCATGGCCATAGATCCAGGAAGGCCGAACGATGCGGACAGGTATTTTCCCGGAGTGTAAACTTTTCAGAATAGGCTTTTCCGCTTCAAAATAGTCTCTCTGAAAGCTGATAGGAGAGGGGGGCTGGGTTTCATCTATTCGCTGCTTCTCATGTGAGCCATAAACCAAACTCCCTGAAACAAATACCATTAGAGGCGGGTTTTGGAGCGTTTCCAGCCAGTTTATCAAACGTTCATTCGCCTGCCTGTTTTGTTTGGCTGCCTTTATGCGTGTTCTCTCACTATGTCCTCCCATGCGGGCCGAATGGAAAATAACATCCGGTAATTCGTGTTCAAGTGTATGCCAGTTAAAATCGGTTAAAGACCCCGTGAGCGTGTTGATGTTTTGTTTGCCCGGGAAAAGTGTGTTTTTATGGACGAGGGCCGTAGTTTTGATCGAACGGTTTATTAATTCATCAAGCAAATGACTTCCGAGAAAGCCACTACCGCCCAGGACAAGAGCTTTATTCATATTTATTGTTTTTTTTATTTCCTCCAATGTGAAAGATCCCTTTCGATAAGGTTTTCCAGTTTTTTTATGTCTTCAGCATATATTTTGGTTAATTCTGATTTAAGCTCCCGGCTCAGGGTGGGTTTTTCGGTTGCCCTGGATTTTAGGGATTGAGTCATTTTTTTAGTCATGTTTTCAGGGAGTTTGTTTTTGACAGTTTTGAACAGCCCCTTAAGCCATCTTTGCTGATAGAGGCTACCGATGAAATTGTTTTTAGGAGAGCCGCTTTCATTGTATGTCTCGCCAAGTCGGTCCGGAATAAAATCAGTATTGGCTCCGATGAAACCAAAAAGGTTATGAAGTAATTTTTTGGGATGGTTTTTTAAATCTTCAAAAAGATAAATTTTTACGTTTTTGAAATGCTCTATGTAAGCTTTGACAGCATCGTAATAAAATCCTGCGCCAATATAATCAT
>JAIPAH010000112.1 GCA_021740175.1 Bacteroidales bacterium | reverse complement strand
AGGATTGCCTTTGGCGGCTAACTTATTGACTATTTGGTTAATAGTTGCTTTATCTATGACTTCTGTTTGATTCTGCTTACTCATTTCGCACCAGATGATTGTCTTCTACAAACTTAATGATTTTCGGGGAAATAAGATAAATGCAATGGTTAAACCATCTTTTCCTATTTAAAAGTGGAGTACTTTACTGGCTCATTCCGCCATCTCTTCGGGCACACCCGTTGCCACCGGATTTTCGGGGTGACTGGTCCACTCGAACCATCCGCCGTCAAATACCGATATTTTCGGATATCCCATCAACCAAGCGTTAAAGAAGGCTTCGCTACCTCGCCAGCCGGTCCCGCAATAAAACGCCAGGTGTTTATTGGGTGTGATACCCCATTTCGTCCAGTTTTGTTCTATCTCTTGGTATTCACGGGTAGTGTGGTCCACATTGCGATAATTCTCCATATGATAGGCGTCTGTTCCGCAATTGCCAAAGATAGCGCCCGGAATGCGGCCTTTGGTTTGAATATAGTTGTATCCGCTGACTTCCCCGATAATCTCCGGATAGCTGCGGACGCTTACCAGGTCGCCGCTTTCGGAGTTCAGTAGTTCTTTGGCCTCCGCCAGGTCCACGAAGACTTGTGGCCGCCCGGGAATTTCCGCTCCGAAATCTTTAGCAGGTGTGGGTTGATAGTCCTGTGATGTAGTTTTATAACCCGCCTGTTCCCAACGGGTTATACCGCCGTTGAGCACTTTTACATCCTTTACGCCGGCATACAGCAGTATGACTGCACAGCGGATAGCGCCCAGATGCCCGGCGCTTCTGCCGGGATAAGGGTCATCATTGTCGGGGTTGGAAAAACGGCCGTAAAGGACAACCGTTGAGTCTTTGGTGATGCCATGCTTTTCCAGTGTCGTTTTTAATTCTTCCGGCGAGCGACGGTTCCACGTAACTTCCGATTCCAGGTCCATGGTATTCATCGGAATGGCCTGCGGAATGTGGCCTTGCTTATAATCATCGATATAGTCGTAATGGGAATGCAGGATGACGTAATTATTTCCTTCGTAATGCGGGGGCTTTTCGCCATGGATGAGGCTGTGCACCCATTCGGGATAGACAAGCTGGTGGTAGTTGGGTAGGTGATCCATGGGAAGATTTTCATCTTTCGTCCATCCCTCTTCAAAGTGATGGTAACACTTTACATCGACATAGCCTACATCCAACAGCATCTGGGCGAACTGTTCGGATTGAGCGTGGTCATACCCGTATATGACAAGTGATTGTTTTGGTGTGATCCCCTTGCTGTCTAACAACTCTTTCATCTCAAACTGGTAGTGTGTCCATTCGTATGGAAAACTTTTGGCGTTTTTGATGTGTCCACCACGTTGTTCTTTGCGGAGTTTCCAGCCATTAAAGGCCTCCACCGGGCGGATATCCACAATTAAAATATCAGGATTGTCATAAATTCTTGACATATAAGAAGTTGAAAGTTCTTTGATCTGCGTCATAGGTTGATTGTTTTAAAGCTCTGTAAAGTAAGGTATTTCTTTGATTATATAAAAATGACAAATGAGCGGGGGGATTGTTTGATAATACGAATTGAAGCGAATTATTGGGGAATTGAAGCGAAGGATAAGGTTGACCTACGGTTGGTTGAATGATTGTATGGATGTATGAATGGGACTATTTCGAATTCCGGATTTCGGATTTCGGGTGGGAGATACTTGAGGGATGAATGATTGTATGATTGAATGGTTGTATGATTGAATGGTTGTATGATTGAATGGTTGTATGATTGAATGGTTGTATGATTGAATGGTTGTATGATTGTATGATTGTATGTATGAATGTTGCTTGTAATAAGCCGTGGGAGCGTTCGGCGAAGCGTCCACGCTTCGCTGTCGTCACTCTTTAAGTTTACCCAGCTATTCAAATACGGGCCTCTAATTTGTATGTTGCTATCTATTTAGCTAGCAGGTTTTGGGTTAGAGGAGCTGAAGGCCCGCCCGAATGTATCCTGAAGTTTCTGTATGTGTGCGGGAATTGAAGATAATTCATTATTTCTTTCTATCACCTATATTTTTATCTTTAGGATTTCGTCTGCTATCCCAAATCATAATTATTAATATGAAGTGATCGAAGATTTCATATAGAATTTCAAAATTACCTTCAATCAGCACTCTGACTGATTTGTAATTCGTTTGTTTACCAATGAAAGGATTAATAGCTATTCGGTTTATGCTATTGTTTATTTCGGAATTAAGCTTTATGCTATAAGCAGTTGACTGGTTTCTTTCAGTATAGAATTGAAGGATGTCAATTAGGTCTTGGCGAGCTTCCAAAGACCATTCTATCTGGTATTTAGCCATTGGTCAATTTCTTTTTGTAAATCGTCATGAGATATGGTATTTCCATCTTTTATATTTTTCCTTGCTTTCTCAAGACGACTTTTCTGCTGATCATTCAATTCATAGATATCTTCATGCACTTTGCTTTCAATAATAGTTTTGAGTGCATTTAAAAAGGATTGATCTTCTATTTGAGATAGATGATTTATTATGATATTTCTTAATTCAGTATTGCTCATTAATTCATATCTTTATTCAAAGATAAAAAAATAACAGTAATATGAAACTCCATTAAAGCGGTTTTACGAGAGATTTTTATAAATATCTTTTCAAAATATTTTGTCAATCTTTATCTCCATTGCGAAGTTCTTTCAGGTATTCTTCTGTATCTACATGTTCACCGGTTTTTCCTTCCGACATCGCTTTGGATAGCCCGATGTCTTCAATTTCTTCTTCGGTTAGTTTTTTAGTGGAAATACCGAGTTTTTTTGCCAACTGAAGAATCAATTTTAAGTCTTTCTCAGAATTAGTATGTAATAAAGCGCCTTCCATAATTACTTCTTTATAACAAAGATAATAGAATAATTGTAATTATGATATCATTTTGTCAGTGAAAGGATGAGTATAAAAAAGTCCCCGTTCGGCGAAGCGAAGATGCTTTTGCGTTTGATTGGATGGATAACCCGATGGCGACCTTCCAGCTTTTGGCGATGGCATTGCGGGGAGGGAAGATGGGAGGTATGGCCTTGTAGGATTTTAAGTCCCGAGTTTCGTGTCTCAGGTTGGAAGGATAGTGGATATTTCAATTATTGTTTATAAAGTCTGATATTTTTTTTATAAAATTTTCAGTTCTGGGGATAAGCGGTTCGATTTCTTCTCGGCTAAATGAATGAAAATCTTGATAATCACCTTCTTGCCTTTTATCAAAAAGATCGCTGTATAGTTTTCCCAGGGAATTATCAAATGTTTGAGTTTTTATGAAATATTATTGAAACTCAGATTTTGTAGTTGAATGGGTTCTCGCCGCAATACGGTATTTGTATAACAATGCACTAACAATATAAAAGCAGGAATAATATAGTCGGTTTGCAACAGTGTCCCAATGTTCATGCGCTGCAAGAATTTTAGCTTCTTCCAGAGTCTCATAAGCCCTTTCAATTCTGTAATTAATAAGATCTTCTTTTGATGGCTTCACACATACTTTCCTTCTTTTAATATATTCTGATAAAGAGGAGTGACTTCATAATTCTCCCATATAGTTTTATTGTGAATAATAGTGCTGATAGGTTCTTCCAGTTCTAATTCAGCTTCAAAGATTTTATCTCTCAATGCATCTTTAGTTTCTTTGCTTTCCGGAAGTTTTGTTAATATCAAAAAATCCCAATCCGACTCCTTTATATGATCTTCACGGGCTCGTGAGCCGTAAAGAATTACCGTAGCATCTTTATCCACCTGAAGGACTTTTGATTTAAGTTGTGCTATGACTTCCTCTTTATCCATTGGTGTTACTTCTATGCATTTTTTTCAAAAATAATAAAAATATCACAAAAAAGCCTCCCCGAAATTCATCGGAGAGGCTGCTGCATTATCTATGGCTGAGAAATAAGGACTCAGTCCTTATCCTTGTATTCGTCGATAATGCCTTTGACATCGTCCGGGGCCACGCGTCCATAGGTTTTGTCTCCAACCAGCACCACGGGAGCCAGTCCACAGGCACCTACACACCTCAGGCAGCTCAGCGAGTATTTGCCGTCATCACTCGTTTCGCCCACCTGTAAATCCAATTGTTTTTTGATTTCCTCAAGCACATTCTCTGCACCCCTCACATAGCAGGCTGTGCCCGTGCATACGGATACCGGGTAACGACCCTTCGGTGTCATTGTAAAGTAGGAGTAGAAAGTAACCACGCCATACACCTTAGCGGCCGATACGTTCAGCTCCCAGGATATCACTTCCTGGATTTCAGCCGGCAGGTAACCGAAGTATTCCTGTGTCTGATGGAGGACGTTAATCAACTCTCCGGGTTCGTAATTGTGAGCAGCACAGATTTCTTTGATCTTATCTATATCGTTTTGTTTCAGCTTTACTTTTACACTTGTCATGATTTCAGTATTTTGAGGTTGAGCTTAAATCTTGAATTGGCGTTTGGTACTCCTGTCGAAATATTTTGTATGCAACAGTTGATGAGCTTTTTCACCCAAAGGCTCACCCAGGTATTCCTCATACAATTCTTTGATGTATGGGTTTTCGTGTGATTTTCGGATTTTCTTACCCGCGTCTTCCCGATAGATAGCTTCCGAACGCTTTTTCAGTATGCTTGCATTGCCGTGGTGCAGGGGCTGTCCGCCGCCACCGATGCAGCCGCCGGGGCAAGCCATAATTTCTATGGCATGGTACGTTGATTTGCCTTCCTCGATTTCTTCCAGCAGTTTTCGTGCATTACCAAGTCCATGAGCGATTCCGATTTTCAGCGTAAATCCGTCAAAGTCTACTTCTGCTTTACGAATACCTTCCCATCCGCGCAATTGTTCGAAGGTGACTTTTTCATTCAGGCTTTTACCGGTGTATAGCTCATAAGCCGTACGGGTAGCAGCTTCAATTACACCACCCGTGGTACCGAAGATGACTCCGGCACCTGTTGACTCCCCTAAAGGTTTGTCAAAATCCTCATCCGGTAGTTTGTTGAGGTTCATGTTGGCTTGTTTCATCAGGTGAGCCAATTCCCGGGTAGAGATAGAGTAATCCACATCCGGGTTGTTATCCACCTTAAACTCATCACGCTGGGATTCGTATTTTTTGGCCAGGCAAGGCATTACGGAGACCACCACCATATTTTCGCGTTTGACATTCATTTTTTCCGCAAAGTAAGTCTTGGCCACCGATCCGAACATCTGCTGCGGTGAGCGGGCCGATGAAGGGATGTCTTTAAGGTTCGGGAAATGATATTCGAAAAAGTTTACCCAACCCGGGCAGCATGAAGTAAGTATCGGTAAACGAACGTTTTCATCGCCATTAGCAGAGCGCTTGAGGCGATCCAGGATTTCCGCTCCTTCTTCTATAATCGTTAGATCGGCAGCAAAATCGGTGTCAAATACCTTGTCGAAACCGAGTTTGCGGAGAGCTGACACCATTTTCCCGGTCACCAGCGAGCCGGCTTCCATGCCGAATTCTTCTCCCAGGGCCGCTCTGACAGCCGGAGCCGTCTGGACAATGACCGTTTTTTCGGGATCGGAAAGGGCGCGGATGACCTCAGCAGTGTAATCTTTTTCGGTGAGAGCGGCTGTCGGACAAACGGCCACGCATTGGCCGCAGTATGTGCACGGGGAAGCTTCCAGGTTCATCTCGAAGGCCGGCGTAACTACCGATTCAAAACCCCGGTTAATGGCAGATAAAGCTCCCACGGTTTGCACGTCGTTACACATGGTTTCGCAACGGCGACACATGATGCATTTATCGATGTCGCGTATTATAGCCGGTGAAGTGTCGAGCCGGTAGGTGGAGATTTCCGCTATATCTTCGTTGGGAATTTCCCTAACACCCAATCGAACGGCCATATCCTGTAAGTCGCAGCTACCTGATTTCGGGCAGGTGAGGCAGTCTTTCGGGTGATCGGAGAGGATGAATTCCATAACGGTTCGACGGGCATTCATCACCCGCGGGGTATTGGTTTTGACCACCATACCGTCTTTGCATTCGGTAGAGCAGGAGGGAGCCAGGTTGTGACGGCCTTCCACCTCTACGACACAAATACGGCAGCCTCCGGGTTTGTTTTCAATATTCCAGTCTTCCAGCTCCATATAGCACAACACCGGGATATCGATGCCGAGCTTTTTGGCCGCGTGATATATCGTGGTTCCTGCGGGAACTTCCAATTCTTGTTGATCGATGGTGAGTTTTATTGTATCCATTGTTGACCTCCTTGTTATTTGATGAAGATTGCGTTAAACTTACACTTATCCATGCAGGCCCCGCATTTGATGCAGAGGTTGGGGTCGATTTCGTGTACTTTTTTCTTTTCCCCGGTGATAGCCCCAACAGGGCAAACCCTTGCACAAGCCGTACATCCTACACAGTTTTCTTCGTCTATTATGTATTTCATCAGGTTCTTACATTGACCGGCAGGACATCTCTCTTCCTCAACATGGGCAAGGTATTCTTCGTAAAAGTTGTTGAGCGTAGATAGTACGGGACTCGGGGAAGATTGCCCCAAGCCACACAAAGCAGTGTCTTTGATGACATTGCTTTGGTTCCGGAGAATATCCAGATCTTCGCGTGTTCCTTTACCGTCGGTGATTTTCGTCAGCAACTCATAAAGCCGTTTATTGCCTACCCGGCAAGGAGCACATTTACCGCAGGATTCCTCTACGGTAAAGTCAAGGAAAAATTTGGCGACCGAAACCATACAATCCTCTTCATCCATGACAATCATTCCCCCGGAACCCATCATCGATCCGGCTGCCAGCAGGTTGTCGAAATCAATGGGCGTGTCCAGGTGCTCTTCTGTAAGGCAACCCCCCGAGGGGCCTCCGGTTTGTACGGCTTTAAACTTTTTGTTGTCCTTAATTCCACCGCCGATTTCAAAGATTACTTCGCGAAGGGTTGTTCCCATAGGCACTTCGATCAAACCGACATTATTGATTTTCCCGGCCAGGGCAAAGACTTTGGTTCCGGTGGAATTTTTATTTCCGATTTTGGCAAACCAATCGGCGCCTTTGTTGATGATGACCGGAATATTGGCAAAGGTTTCCACGTTGTTGACATTGGTAGGCTTGTCGAGGTAACCCGAGGCAGCCGGGTAGGGTGGCTTAATCGTGGGTTCTCCCCTGGAGCCTTCCATAGAATGGATAAGAGCGGTTTCCTCACCACAGACAAAAGCGCCGGCACCGTAACGCAGTTGGATATCGAAATTAAATCCGCTGCCCATAATGTCTTCACCCAGCAGTCCGAACTCCCGGGCTTGATTGATAGCGGTTTTGAGCCGGTTAATGGCAAGGGGATATTCGGCCCGGATGTAAACGATGCCGGTATCGGAACCCATAGAGTATCCGCAGATACTCATTGCTTCGATAACTGAATGGGGGTCTCCCTCGAGGATGGAACGATCCATGAATGCGCCGGGATCACCTTCGTCGGCGTTACAAACTACATATTTCTGGTCGGACTGGTTGTTATAAGCAAACTCCCATTTTAATCCGGTCGGGAAACCGCCGCCACCACGACCCCGTATCCCGGAGGTTTTGACGGCATCAATAACATCCATTGGCTGCATTTCGGTGAGTACTTTACCCAAGGCTTCATAGCCATCGCGAGCTATATATTCTTCAATGTTTTCAGGATTGATAAAGCCGCAGTTTCGAAGAGCAATGCGTAGTTGTTTTTTGTAAAAGCCCATATCCTTGGCATCGGCAATAGTCTCATCTTTTTGCGGGTCTTTGTACAAAAGACGGGTCAACTGACGGCCTTTAATAATATGTTCTTCAATAATTTCGTCAACATCGTCGGGGCTCACTTGTGTATAGAACGTGTTGTCGGGTAATACTTTGATGATCGGTCCTTTTTCACAGAATCCAAAGCAACCGGTTGTAACTACCTGGATATCGTTTTCCAGGTTTTTTTCTTCCAGTTTGTTTTTCAGTTTCTGCTCGATGGTATCGCTGGCTGACGCTCGGCAACCCGTGCCGCCACATACCATCAAGTGCATTTTATATTTTGCCATAGATAAGTCCTCCTATTTATCGTCTATCGTTTCATAATTTTGGGGAATAATGCCGTCCACTAATTCTCCGTTTCGGATATAGCGCTCGATGATTTCATCAGCCTTTTTGGTATCCACCCAACCAAAGACAATGGGTTCCTGTCCGGGTAGTGTCACTTCAATGGTAGGTTCGGCGTAGGAGTAGCCCATATCGCCGGTTTGCGTTACTAAGGCATCGATATTACGCTTTTCAAGCTCTTCAGAGAGATAATTGTACACCTCCTTGGCTCCGGAAGCAATCCCGCTGGTAGCCATACCGACTTTGACTTGAACAAGGCTTTCGGGATGGTCGCTTTTTTCGCGAAGTTCCACCTTGTTACGAAGGTCTTCCTTCATATTTTTTAAATCGGCCAGTGATTTGATTTTTCCCATTATTACTCGTTTTTAAGGTTTTAGCCTGCATATTTGTTATTATACTAACAAATTTATTTGATAGCAAAATTACAAGTAGAAGATGAAACAACCAAGCTATTTTGTTACAAAATTAACAATGTTATAGTAATAACAGAAAATTTAAAACGATTCTATATAGAAGGGGTGAGTTTGTAGGTTTTTAAGTTTATAGGTAAATGGTTAATTTGATTGGTTATCAGATTTCAGATTTCGGGTTTTGGGGTTCGGGTTTCGGGTTTCGGATTTCGGGTTCATTCATTGTGCTAAGCGTAATTTGTTGTAATTGATTGTAATTTATAGTAATGGGTTGTAGGTAGCTGAGGGGCTTGGTATGGCTGACCTCTTGGCGTGTTCCTTGTTCGGTGTTCTGTGTTCCTTGTTTGACGATAGCTCGCGCGCAAATGCTTCGCGTCCGGAGTATCTTGGCGTCTGTGACGCCCTGTTCGGTTGCTGAGCTATTGTGTAGCGCTCAAGCTCAACATTAGGGAGAAATACCAAAACACAATTCCCAAATTTCAAAAAAGCACCAAAAACCAAATTTCAAAAGATTACTTATAACCTTCATACACTAAAACACTTAAACACCTACGCACCTAAGCACATGTCACTTACAAACCCACCAACCTAAAAACATAGAAACCTAAAAACATAGAAACTTACAAACTTACAAACTTACAAACTTAAAAACTTAAAAACATGACATCTCTACAAACTCTCCACCCCGCAGTTCTCTTCGATATTCTCCCTGAGCATCTCGCGTAGAAAGGTTACCACTTGCGAGTCGTAGATGGGGACGTCTTCGAGGACTTCCTTCACTTTCCGGCTGTCGTAGGTGTATTCGCCCTGGTCGGTGATGTGAGAGTAGATAAAATCTGCTTTCGGATTGCCGGTGGTTAAGGTGACTATCGTGTCGATAATGTCTCCGAGGGGAGGGGTGTCTAGGTGATCGAGCTGGAAGGTAGCGTTGATCATCGTGCCCCGGCCTTCGCCGGAAGAGATAGAAAAACTACCACCGGCTTGCTCGGCGTTTTGTTTCAGAAGGGAAATTCCTAACCCCACTTTTCTTTCCCTGCGTGAAGTGGTGTACGGATCGGTCACCCTGTCCAGCATCTCCTGGCTCATGCCTTTGCCGTCGTCTTTGATGACCAGCTCGATGGTGTTTTTCTTTTGGCTTTGATAAAGATAAATATCTACCAGGGTAGCTTCTGCCCTGATTGAATTGTGTACGATGTCGAGTATGTGTAATGCCAGGTTTTTCATGGCTGCAAATTTAGGAAGATGTATGGTTTTCAAAGAGAAAAATTGAAACATATAAGACATATAAGTTCATATAAAATTTTAACTTTATGGCTATATTTAAGTTTGTTTTACCATTAATCACTTGCCATGGAAGTTACAAAATCATTTTAATAGAATTCGTCTGTTATCTTCCCCTTTAAGAGCTTTCCTTATCTCCTCAAAAGCAGGTTCTTGTATTTCAAACAAAGTTGAAACGGCTCCGATATCTTCCGGGAAATGGGCGTCGGAGCATTGGATGAAGGTGAATCCCGATAGTTCCGGGTGCTGCTCCAGGAAGGTTTCCTTATCCGTATGTTTGGAAATCTCCAGGGCGTCGGCATTGAGGTCGGGTGGAATAAATCCCAACTGACTGATTAGACTGTTGCTATCGCGGTTGATGTGGGCGGGTATGAAAAGCCCGTTTCGTTGGTGGACTTCCTTTTCCAGTTCGCTGACGGAGAGCGAGGTGGCAGCAATAAGCAGGTTGTCCACTTCTTCGACGATCATCTCATCTCTATCCACAATCACTTGGTGACCAAACAGGTCGGGTTTGTTTTTGATGGAGTTAAGGCTATCATCCAGGAGTTTTTGAAAGTCTTTCAAGTCTCTTTCACTTCCAAAAAGTGCCACGCAGTGGGCTTCTTCCTTGGTGGTGACTTCCGCGCCGCACAAAACCGTGATTCCATAATCCCCAGCCATCTCTGTGATGGTGGCACACTGGCCCGTATGGTTATGATCGGTGATGCCGAGGATGTCCAGCCCTTTTTCGG
>JAIPAH010000111.1 GCA_021740175.1 Bacteroidales bacterium | reverse complement strand
TCATAACCATCGCTTTGCTTGGTTTTGACCTGGGTGACAACACATGGACCAGCTTCTATCACTGTGCATGGCACCTGTGTACCAGAGGCATCATAAATACTGGTCATTCCAACTTTTTTCCCTATTATTCCTGACATTTTTCCTAGTTTTTGATGGTCCGCTTCGTACGATTAATAACTCAGACTTTGATTTCCACTTCCACCCCACTGGGGAGCTCCAGCTTCATCAGAGCGTCGATAGTTTTCGACGTGGTACTATAGATGTCGAGCAGCCGTTTGTACGATGAAAGTTCAAATTGCTCACGCGCTTTTTTATTGACAAAGGGCGAGCGTAAAACCGTGTAAATCCTTTTCTTCGTAGGAAGCGGTATTGGACCATTAACCACAGCTCCTGTAGATTTCACCGTTTTCACAATTTTTTGTGACGATTTATCCACTAAGTTATGATCGTACGATTTCAGTTTAATTCTTATCCTCTGACTCACTTTGATTTCGTTTTATGTTTACAATCCATTTATATATTATATCCTGCTTTGGTTACAATTTCTTCTTTTACCTGGGTCGGTGCAGGTTCGTATGAGTTGAACTCCATCGACGATGTTGCCCGTCCGGAGGTAATGGTACGTAATGAAGTAACGTATCCAAACATTTCAGATAGCGGTACTTTTGCGTTAATAACCTGTATTCCCCCGGCACGTGACTCTACATTTTCTACTGAAGCTCGACGCTTATTCAAATCACTGGTAACATCCCCCAAATATTCTTCGGGTGTAAGAACTTCCACATTCATAACGGGTTCTAACAGAATTTTCTCCACCTTTCGAGTGGCATTTTTGAAAGCCATTTTAGCGGCGACTTCAAAAGAAAGAGCATCGGAATCGACATCATGATAGGCCCCGTCGATTAACCGAACCTTCATATTCTTCAATTGGTACCCGGCCAACGTTCCGGTATTCATCGAATCTTTAAAACCTTTCTCAACAGCGGGGATGAATTCTTTTGGAATATTTCCGCCCTTAATTTCATCCTCGAATTGGAGTCCTTCGCTCTCCGGATCATCGGCAGGCCCGATTTCGACATAAATTTCTGCAAATTTACCTCGTCCCCCGGTCTGTTTCTTGTAAACCTCGTGATGTTTGCAGGTGGAAGCCAGAGCTTCCTTATAGGTGACCTGTGGAGCACCTTGATTGCTATCCACATTAAATTCACGCTTCAGTCGATCGAGCAATACGGCTATATGCAGTTCCCCCATTCCACTGATGATAGTTTGCCCGCTTTGCTCATCCGTTCGGATTTTAAAAGTAGGGTCCTCTTCGGCGAGCTTGGCCAGGGCCGTATCCAATTTTTCCATATCGGCTTTGGTCTTGGGCTCAATGGCGATACTAACCACCGGTTCGGGAAATGCAATCGATTCGAGAAGGATGGGGTCATCAGGCTCACAGAGTGTATCACCGGTGTGAATAGTTTTAAAACCGACAACACCTGCAATATCTCCGGCCACAAGTTTATCCAGGGGATTCCGCTTGTTAGCATGCATTTGCATGATACGGCTGATACGCTCTTTCTTGCCAGTACTGGCATTGTATACATAAGAGCCGGCTTTCAATTGTCCCGAGTATATTCTCAAGAAAGCCAACCTTCCCACATAAGGATCGGTTGCAATCTTGAATGCTAAGGCTGTAAATTTTGCATTGGGGTCAGGAGCAACGTAGCGTGGTTCTTCTGTTTTGGCATCTATCCCTTCCATATGGTCTACTTCCATGGGACTTGGTAAATACCTGATTATGGAGTCCAGCAACATTTGCACCCCTTTATTCTTAAAAGCAGAACCACACATTACCGGTGATATCCGACGTTCAAGCGTTGCATGCCGTATCGCCTCATGTATTTCTTCCTCGGTGATAGAATCCGGATCCTCCATATATTTCTCAAACAAATCTTCCCGCTCTTCTGCAACTCCTTCTACCAACCGACTGCGATATTTGGCAACCATCTCTTTCATCTCTTCCGGTACCGGGACTTCAACAATTTTACTCCCTTTGGAGCTGCCGTCCCATTCATAAGCTTTATTCTTAATAAGGTCGACAATAGCGCGGAAATTATCTTCACTTCCAATAGGAAGTTGTAAAGGAATAGGATTGGCCTGCAACCGCTTTTCCATTTGCTCGATCACGCCAAAAAAGTCGGCGCCTACCCGGTCCATTTTATTAATGAAACTTAGTCTGGGTACTTTATATTTATCGGCTTGTCTCCATACGGTTTCAGATTGGGGCTCCACCCCTCCAACGCCACAGAAGACAGCAATAGCACCATCCAGCACTCTTAGCGAGCGTTCCACTTCGACAGTGAAATCCACATGCCCGGGTGTATCAATAAGGTTAATTTTATATTCCTTCCCTTTATGATCCCTATCCATCAGGCTCCAGAAAACCGTAGTAGCTGCCGAAGTGATAGTAATACCCCGCTCTTGTTCCTGCTCCATCCAGTCCATAGTGGCTGCACCTTCATGGACTTCGCCCATGCGGTGATTGATACCGGTATAATAAAGTATACGCTCGGTAACTGTCGTCTTACCGGCATCAATATGCGCCATAATTCCTATGTTCCTGTTATTTTGTAATTTCTCAGCCATCTCTGGTACTACTCCTCTTCTTTTCTCAATATTTTAAAATCTAAAATGGGAGAATGCCTTGTTAGCATCCGCCATACGGTGCGTTTCTTCTTTCCGTTTATACGCACTGCCTTCTTCTTTATATGCCGCGACAATTTCACCGGCCAGCCTATCCTCAATTGCTTTTTCATGACGCTGCCGGGCATATTTGATAAGGTTCTTCATAGCAATAGCTTGCTTACGGGCAGGGCGTATTTTAGAAGGAATCTGAAATGTTGCTCCCCCGATACGACGCGACCTAACTTCTACTGAGGGGGTGATATTTGCTAAAGCTTTTTTCCACACCTCAAGACCGTCTTCATTGGTTTGCTGGCCAACCTTATCAATCGCAGCGTAAAAAATATTAAATGACTTTTCTTTACGCCCATCCTGCATCAGGTTATTGACAAACTTAGTCACCATCTGATCGTTATACTGCGGATCAGGCTGAATTATTCGCTTTTTCGGTCTTCCTTTTCTCATCTTGATTAATGTCCTTTACTATTATTCAATTCTATTTCTTCTTAGGCCTTTTTGTACCATACTTTGACCTGCGCTGCTTACGGTCTTCAACCCCGGATGTATCGAGTGCGCCACGCACAATATGATAACGTACACCCGGTAGGTCTTTTACCCTGCCCCCACGTATCAGGACTATCGAATGTTCCTGGAGATTATGTCCCTCTCCCGGAATATAAGCATTTACTTCCTTGTTATTAGTCAACCGAACTCTTGCTACTTTGCGCATAGCTGAATTCGGTTTCTTCGGTGTAGTCGTATAAACCCTTACACAGACCCCACGTCGCTGAGGACAAGCATCCAATGCTCTGGACTTACTCTTCTCGGTCGTTTGGTACCGTCCTTTTCTAACTAACTGTTGTATTGTCGGCATATATTAATGTAATTAGTCATTTACTGCCCTTTTCGGGCTTATTCAAGAACTATTATAAACTTCTTAAGCTAACCATGAAATTTTACATTCATAGGGAGAATATACCTGAGGCGGGAAGACGTTATCCTTAAAATTTAGGTTAACCCCAATGGCCAGCGCCGTAAACTTCAAGGCTGAAACCTATATTCGTCTTACCTTATCAGGTTTCTCCATGCTTTATCAGAATCTGCTAATCAATTACTTTAGCGCATCTGAGCAATAAGCGGCTGCAAAGATACAATTCTATTTTATAATTCCAATAGGTGAAAATCATTTTTTTTAGAATTTCAGGTTAAAAACAAAAAAGTTTACCCCTCCCGAAAAGATACAACTCCTGATAATTGGGAAGCATGAATTATTGTTCCCGGAATGATATTGTGAATCATTTTTTAAAACCCCATTAAATTTTAAGATTCATTAATTTTGCCAAAAAATATTACGCGTGTGACAGATATCCTTGAATACCTTAATAATGAGCAACAGCAAGCGGTCATCCACACGGAGGGACCTGTCATGGTAGTTGCCGGTGCCGGTTCGGGGAAGACTCGTGTGCTGACGTTTCGCATTGCCTATTTGCTACAAAAAGGAATTGATCCGTTCAATATTCTTTCCCTGACATTTACCAATAAAGCTGCCCGCGAGATGAAGGCGCGAATAACTTCGCTGGTGGGTTCGGAAGCAAAAAGTGTCTGGATGGGGACCTTTCACTCTGTCTTTGCCCGCATTTTAAGAGCAGACGGTCACTTGCTGGGTTATCCCTCCAACTTCACCATTTATGATACTGATGATTCCAAAAGTCTTATTCGATCCATCATTAAAGAATTACAGCTCGACAAAAAAACGTATCCCGTAAACTCCATCCTTGGCAGGATTTCCGCCAGTAAGAATAATTTAATCGATTCCGTACAATATAATAATGATCCTGAAATCATTGATGCGGATAAAGCCGCCGGCCGACCCTTCATAGGCAAAATCTTCTCGATATATGATAAGCGGCTATTTCAATCGAAGGCCATGGATTTCGACGATTTACTGTTCAAGACGAATATCCTGCTGAGAGATTTTCCCGAAGTCCTCTATAAATATCAGAATAAATTCAGATACATCCTTGTTGATGAATACCAGGACACAAACCATGCCCAGTATCTTATTGTCAAGAAGCTGGCAGCTAATGATGAAAACATCTGTGTAGTCGGTGATGATGCCCAAAGCATTTATGGCTTCAGGGGAGCAAACATTGAAAATATCCTGAATTTTAAGAAGGATTACCAGGATATCAAGGTTTTTAAGCTGGAGCAAAATTATCGGTCAACAAAAAATATAGTGAATGCGGCTAACGGCGTTATTGCCAAAAACAAAGATCAAATCCAAAAGGAAGTATGGACAGCCAATGAGAAAGGCCAGAAAATCCCCTTAATTAAGGCTTCTTCCGACACGGAAGAAGGAGCGCTGGTGGCTCATTCCATTTTTGAGACGAAAATGAATAACCAGGTTTCCAACAAGGATTTTGCGATTCTTTATCGTACAAATGCTCAATCGCGAGCGCTGGAAGAAGCATTGCGCAAACGGAATATTTCTTATAAAATTTACGGGGGACTGTCATTTTATCAGCGTAAAGAAATCAAAGACCTGCTGGGTTATTTTCGGCTGGTGATTAATCCCAATGATGAAGAGGCATTATTCAGAGTGATTAATTATCCGGCCCGTGGAATAGGCAAAACCAGTCAGCAAAAAATCATCATCCAGGCCCAGCGCTTCGAGGTTTCAAGCTGGGAGGTGATCTATAATCCGAATGCTTATGGGCTGGATGTCAGTGGTGCCGTTAAAAAACGGCTTTACGAATTTGTCACTATGATAGAGAGTTTTTCCGCCCAGCTAAAACGAAAGAACGCTTACGAACTGGCTAAACATATAGCTAAAACGAGTGGTATCCTTAAACAGCTCAACGACGATAAAACCCCCGAGGGCATTAGCCGTTTTGAAAATGTAGAGGAGTTGCTGAATGCTATCAATGAGTTTAGTGAACGGGAAGTGGAAGGACAGGAGAATTCGATCCGACCACTGGACGAATTCATGCAGGATGTAGCTCTTTTAACGGATCAAGATAACGAAGATAAGAATTCCAGCGATAAAGTCTCCCTTATGACCGTACATGCTGCCAAAGGCCTTGAATTTCCCTATCTTTATATTGTAGGCCTTGAGGAAAACCTTTTTCCGAACATGCAAGCTCTCAACACCCGCTCTGAGCTGGAAGAAGAACGCCGCTTGTTTTATGTGGCTCTGACGCGTGCCGAAAAAATGGCTACCCTTTCTTACGCCGAAAGCCGTTATAAATGGGGGAACCTCTTATTTAGTGAACCATCACGTTTCCTGGAAGAAATTGAACAAGAGTACCTTTCCCAACCCTTTAAACCGGGAGTCGGGAAACATCTGAACAAACCGCTTAAAGAGTCCCGGGAATCGACAAAGGACCACTCCAAGTATAAAAAGATTCCCTCGACTCCTACAAATCAACAACAAAAAAAGGAAGAAGCATCCTCCAATGAAGGAACTTTTCATTCTTCCAGCATGGATGAGCTACAGGTAGGCTCACGGGTTGAACACAAACGCTTTGGTGTGGGAGAGATTCTTTCCCTCGAAGGCCAGGGGCCGAACAAAAAAGCCACGGTTCACTTTTCTTCGGTAGGACAAAAAAATTTATTGCTTAAATTTGCCCGTTTAAAAGTTATAAAAGAATAAGAATTAGTATATTTGCAGCTTGAAATAGAGGAGCTTTAACCGAATATTCCGCCAATAATAGCATTTAGGAATAATTCCATAAAATAAATTAAAGTTATGATTACAGAAAATCTAGAATACAATACCACCCGCGAAAAACTGGTGATAGGAGAGTATGGAAGGAATATCCAGAAATTAATCAGTTTCGCTAAAACCATTGAAAACCGGGATGAAAGAACGCGGTTTTGTCACTTTATAATTCAAATAATGGGGCAAATGCACGGATATAAAGAAGGCGGCGATGTAAAACGAAAAATGTGGGACCATATGCATATCATCGCCAATTTTGAACTGGATGTGGATGCACCCTATCCCCTGCCCTCATATGAAGAATTTGTAGCCAAACCGGAGCCGCTCACTTATAGTGACTCTCCCCTTCAATACAGACAATACGGAAAAAATATTACCCAGATTATTCAAAAAGCCATTGAATTTGAAGAAGGAGAGCAAAAACAGGCGCTCATAAAGATTATTGCCAATCATCTTAAAAAGTTATACCTGAACTGGAACCGGGAATCGGTATCGGATGAGTTGATCGATAAACATCTTCAAAATTTATCGGACGGTAAATTAAGCATCCCCGAAGGTGTAACGCTAAATACAACAAGCGAAATCCTGGCCAGAACCAAGCGAAAGAAGTCTTCTAAACAGCAAAGCGACTCACGTCATCGTTCACCAAAAACCGATAACCGGTCAAAAAACTATAATGACAACCGGCAAAAGAAAAGTTACTACAAGCAGAACAGAAATCAGCAACAATAAAAATACGCTAAAAGGCTGAGATCGGACGTCATTGAAGGTAGTCCTTTTTCTGTTTAAAACCGTAATGAATGAAAGCTTTTGAGATAAGAGGCGGAAACAAGTTAGATGGAGAAATAAGACCCCAGGGCGCCAAAAATGAGGCTCTTCAGGTTATTTGCGCCACACTGCTCACCGAGGAAAAAGTAACCATTTCCAAAATTCCCGATATTCATGATGTGAACGTGCTTATAGACATTCTCGGTGACATGGGCGTAACCATCGAAAAACAAGGGCCCGAAACTTATACCTTCCAGGCTCATAATCCGGATATGAACTATCTCTTCACTGATGATTTTCTGAAAAAAGGAAGCAAGCTCAGAGGATCGGTAATGATATTAGGTCCGCTGCTGGCGCGATTTGGTGTTGCTTATTTGCCTAAACCCGGAGGAGACAAGATCGGGCGCCGGCGTATGGACACTCATCTTATCGGTTTTCAGAAACTTGGTGCTACTATTGACTTCCTTCAAGAAGAGCAAGTATATAAACTTCATGCCTCACAGCTTAAAGGCAGTTATATGCTGCTGGATGAAGCTTCTGTGACCGGAACAGCCAATATTATAATGGCGGCGGTTATGGCCCGGGGGCAAACGACCATTTTTAATGCCGCATGTGAGCCTTATATTACACAGCTATGCCATATGCTGGTAAGCATGGGAGCTAACATAAAAGGGATAGGGTCGAACTTACTCTACATCGAAGGGGTCACCTCCCTGAAAGGCACTTCCCATAAACTCCTGCCCGACATCATAGAGGTGGGCAGTTTTATGGGCATGGCTGCCATGACCCAATCCTCCCTTACCCTAAAAAATGTGAATTTATTTCAATTGGGCAATATCCCAAAAACCTTCAAAAGGTTGGGAATAACGGTGGAACAAAAGGGTGAGGACCTTTTTATCCCGAAGCACGTTAATTATGAGGTCGAATCGTTTTTCGACGGATCGATAATGACCATATCCGACGCCCCATGGCCGGGATTTACCCCTGACCTTATCAGTATTGCCCTGGTCGTGGCTACCCAGGCAAAAGGTGCCGTGCTGATTCATCAAAAGATGTTCGAAAGTCGCCTGTTTTTCGTCGACAAACTTATTGACATGGGGGCCCAAATCATTCTCTGCGACCCGCACAGGGCCACAGTGATTGGACAGGGCAATCAAAACAGGCTTCGGGGTATCGAAATGACCTCCCCGGATATCAGGGCCGGCGTCGCTTTGCTCATTGCAGCCCTCTCTGCCAAAGGCAAAAGCATCATTCGTAATATTGAACAAATTGACAGGGGTTATCAATATATCGACCAACGTTTAAAAGCTATCGGTGCCGACATTACAAGAATATAATGACCGGAAAAACGAAGTATTTGAACCATCAAACTTCTTAGCCTTATACCTGTTTAATAGTTTTTTGCAGTCTGACATCAACCTACATTTAATCGTCCTGAAATATGACATTTTGTCGGAATGAGTGAACGTGGCAAATTGTTTGATAAAGACAACGGAAAATAAATTGTGCGTAAAGAAGGAAGGAATCGTACGTTAAACTGAAAGAGAGAAACATTACGTTATGACAAATACATCTGAAAAAGATAAAACTTTGGACCAGGATAATAATCAGAACCAACAAGCCGACGAAAAGCAACAATCGGAGACGTCCCAAAAGGAGCAACAGGATACCGGGACGACCAAACAATCGGGAGCTTCAACTGATTCCGGCGATAAAGAGCAAGCCAATACTAAACAGGAGAATAAGCAAAAGACGGAAAGTCAGGAAAAAGATAATAAGTCTTCAAAGAGTACGAAGTCTTCGAAAACTAAAGAGCAGAAAAGTAAGAAGACGAAGGATCAGAAAAAGATTGAAGAGTTAGAAGCTAAACTCAAGGAGCAAGAACAAAAAGTCGAAGAACAGAAAGATAAGTTCCTGCGCCTTTATTCGGAATTCGAAAATTACAGGCGACGGACCAGCCGGGAGAAGACGGAGCTCATAAAAACAGCGGCTGAAAAATTAATCGTGGAACTTTTGCCGATTATGGATGATTATGAAAGAGCCCAGCAGGCCTACGAAGAAAACAAAGACCCGGAAAAGTTTAAGGAAGGGATAGACCTGATCGCCGATAAATTCTGGAAGATCATGAAGCAGGAAGGTCTTGAGCAGATTGAATCAAATAATAAAGAATTTAATACCGATGAGCACGAGGCAATAACAAAAATGCCCGCACCATCGGAAGATATGAAAGGAAAAGTTATCGACACCACGGAAAAGGGATACAAACTTAACGGTAAGGTAATCCGTTTTGCCAAAGTGGTAGTAGGCAACTAAAAAACGGAGTAGTGTAATGGCAAACAAAGATTACTACGAAATACTGGGAGTCTCCAGGGATGCTAGTCAGGATGAGATAAAAAAAGCTTATCGTAAATTGGCTTTGAAATACCATCCTGACAAAAACCCCGATGATAAAGAGGCAGAACAAAAATTTAAAGATGCAGCCGAAGCTTACGAGGTTTTGGGCAATGAGGAGAAGCGCAAACGATACGACCAATTCGGCCATGACGGTGTTAAAAGTGGCGGATTTGGCGGCGAGCAAGGCTTTGGTGGCGGCATGAGCATGGATGATATTTTCGAGCAGTTCGGCGATATTTTCGGTGGGGCCTTCGGAAGCGCCTTCGGTGGTGGCTTTGGAGGCGGTACCCGAAGTCAATCGCGCGGTCGCCGACGTGTTAACAGGGGCTCGAATTTACGCATCAAAGTGAAGCTCACGTTGGAAGAAATAGCACATGGCGCTGAGAAGAAAATCAAAGTCAACAAATACGTACAATGTAAGTCGTGTAACGGAACAGGAGCACAAGACGCTTCTTCCTATTCTACCTGCCCTACATGTAGCGGTATGGGGCAAGTTACCCGCGTTACGAACACTTTTCTCGGCCAGATGCAAACGACCTCCACTTGCCCGACATGTGGCGGTGAAGGACAGATTATTCAGAATAAGTGCAATGTCTGTCATGGTAATGGTATCGTCCGCGACGAGGAAGTCCTGAAAATTGATATTCCGGCAGGAGTAGCCGAAGGTATGCAACTCACAGTAAGCGGTAAAGGAAACGCTGCTGCCAGAGGTGGCATCCCCGGCGACTTGATAATCCTTGTTGAGGAAGCCAGTCATCCCCAATTGGTTAGAGATGGGAACAATCTTTTGTATGATCTCTATATCAGTTTTCCCGAAGCTGCGCTGGGGACAACGGCTGAGGTTCCCACCATAGAAAGTACAGCGAAAATCAAAATTCCTGCAGGGACACAAGCCGGTAAAGTGCTGCGCCTGAAGGGGAAAGGGCTCCCCGATGTGAACGGCCGGGGACGTGGTGATATGTTAGTAAATGTGAATGTATGGACGCCCAAAAATCTCTCGGATGACGAGAAAGAGATGCTGGAAAAAATGCAGCAGTCCAAGAACTTTGAACCCAATCCCACAGCGAATGATAAAAGCTTCTTTGACAGGATGAAAGAATATTTCGGAAACTGACATTTATAGATCTTTTAAG
>JAIPAH010000110.1 GCA_021740175.1 Bacteroidales bacterium | reverse complement strand
GTTCCGCTGTATGAGCCAAAAAGAACCAGAACGCTGGATTCGTTGGGATTAACAATCACAAACCCGATAGCCAGAAAGATAATAACCGGTATCGCAATAAGGAATAAAAAGTTGTGTGTCATAACAATCCCCAGGATTGTTCCAGTGAATACTATTAATTCCAATGTTAACATCAGATATCCACTGATTGCTTGATAAGATTTTTCTTGTTCCATAATGTTTAATATTAAAATGATATTAAAATGATATTAAAATGATATTAAAATGATATTACAATATTACGAAAAAATCTGATTGAACTGAAATTTTTTTTAATTGGTACTCTTGTATAAAAATAGTTAATGATGAAAACAATAAATGTTACCATATCAGACCAAGAATTTAATCGATTTGGCTTGGATAGGCAGAATATTTCTTTTACTAAACTGGCCGATCTTATAAATAAAGAATTTGCAAAGCAAGCTTTAAACAAATGTATACAGAAAGCAGAAGAAACCGGACTTTCAGAAATGTCGCCGGAAGAAATCAATAAAGAGATCAAGTACTTGCGTCGTGGATAAAGTTATTCTTGATACAAATGCATTATTACCGGAAATACCAATGATTTTGCAATGCAGACTTTTAAAGGAACTGCCATAATTAGCCCAAAAGAATATTGGACAAAAATCAGATTCAGATAATCCCTCACCGCAGCGAGGGCATCTCAATGCCCTTAATCGTCCGGTAGATTTCAAGTGCATACAAGTCGGTCATGCCGCTGATGAAGTCAATGACGGAGCGCAGCCTTTCATAAGGGTCTTCATCCTTGATTCTGAATTGGGCCGGAATGAGCTTTAGGATGTTTTCATAGTATTTTGAGTCCGGGTTCTGTAAGGCCATGGTGAATTCTCTGACCAGCGTCTCCAGGATATTAAAACCGGCCAGTTCGATTTCTATCACCTTGCGGTGTTTATAGATTTCTTTTTTCCCGATTTCAGCTAATTGTTTCATCTGTTTTTGAAGAGGGGCCTCCAATCTGTCGGTCAGGGAACCCTCGAATGTGCCGTGGAGAATTTCGTCGTGGTGGTTAAGGAAAACTTCCACGGTGGCCTGTGCTAATTTATTGATAGTGATGGCCCGAAGGTAGGAGATTTGCTCGTTGGGGTCGGTGACTTCATTCATCACCTTACGAATCTTCTCTTTTTCTTTATCCGAATGAAAATCGAGCAGAAGCTCTTTGGTTCGATGTGTTTCGATAATCTTTAGCTTCTGGGCATCTTCCAGGTCCATGATGAGGTAGGAGATGTCATCGGCAGCTTCGACGAGTAAAACCAGCGGATGACGGGCATAGTGTCCGTCGGCTAATTTTTTGAGGTTTAAATGCCGGGCGATCTTGGAAAATGTTTCCTTTTCGCTCTCGAAGAAGCCGTATTTTCCTTTGGAATCATCCCTTTCCGAGTCAAAAGGATATTTAATCAGGCCGGCCAGTGTGGTATAAGTCAGTGAAAAACCTCCGAATCTTCTGCCTTTAAATTGATGAGTAAGAAGGCGCAAAGCGTTGGCATTGCCTTCAAAACGGATGAGGTCGTTCTTTTGCTGTGGTGTTAGCTCATAGTCTTCAATAATCTGTCTCCCTTCCCCTTTTTCAAAAAAGGAAGAAATGGCTTTCTCCCCCGAATGGCCGAATGGCGGATTGCCCATGTCATGAGCCAGGCAGGCCGTGGCTACGATGGTCCCGATTTCGTGGAGTTCGTGGATATCTGATAAAGAGGGCTGTTGCAGTAGTTTTTCCGACACCATGTGGCCCAGAGAACGTCCTATGCTGGCCACCTCCAGGCTATGCGTCAAACGATTATGAACAAAGACGCTTCCCGGCAGAGGGAAGACCTGGGTTTTGTTCTGCATCCGGCGGAATGGCGAGGAGAAGATCAAACGGTCGTAATCGCGCTGAAACTCCGAGCGAACGGATTTGCTTTCATCTTGTTTTCGGGCTTCCTGCCCGTAGCGGGTAATTGATAATAATTGCTTCCAGTCCATCGGTAACGCTTTTAGGCAAAGGTATTAAAAACTATACACCAACTCGATTTTTCCGGGAGTGGTAAGCAAGGAAAGCCCAGACGAATTCATGAAAGCATGGGTTTGTTCATTCATAAATCCGTAAAGCACAAGGTCAAAGACAAACAGAAAACCACCCTGCAGCATGATGGACTGCCCATAACCCTTCAGCATGTTTTGTCTTTTGGAGACGTTTTTGGAGCGCTCGCTCAGGTAAAGCCCGCCGAGAACATAGCCGACATCCAATCCGGCATTCAGCAACAGAATTTTATTGAAAGAATGATATTCCTTTAGTGTTTCAATAGCTGTGAATGATGCCGGGTCAGCTGTGGCTGCTCCGTAGTAGCCTCCTGCAGCAATACCAAGATTCACGAGGTTCCAGAACACATTCATCTGGTGAAAGCGGTATTGACTTCCCGTTGTTTGACCCATCCGGATACTGCCCACCGCTATATTCCCAATAGCCCATGAGCCCAAGGTGATCATGCCGGTTTTTTGCAAGCTCAAACGATCCATGTTTGTCTCTATTACCTTGTCGTCTCCACCGGCAAAAAGGATGTATGGTGTGAGCATCAGTGAGAAAGTGACGAGAATAACTAAATTCTTTTTCATTTTTTTTCTTTATGTAACATCTGAGAAGATGGGTTGTTTGGAGGGTGAAGCTTAGCTGTTAATTTCCAGCAATAATGTTACCGATATAAATTTTAGTTAACTATATTTCACCCCCTAAATCCCCCTGAAGAGGGACTTGAAAAGGGTGGCTGGTTGCGATTATTGTTTGATGTGAGAAATTAAAGAAGCTTCAAGAATAAATATATCGCAAAGAATGCCCTGGCATTTCACTCTTAGTGCCTCCCCTCCCCGCCTTCATTTTATTTCGGCGGGGCAGGGTAGGGAGGTTTGGAGGGTAAAAGGCCGGAGAATGATTCTGTTTTTCCGCCTATTTTATAAAAAATTTGTACCTTCAAGACATAAAAGGCAGACAGGTAAAACGATGAAAAAACTCAAGCTGAGCGGAAAGGATATCAGGCGTGCCGGAATTAAGGATTCGGAGGTGATTAGTGTGGTTAAGAATGTAATGCAAAAACACTACAAGCACTCCTCCAAAGGGGAAGTGCAGTTAATCTTGCAGGATATCGCTGAAAATCCGCAGCGCTATTTGAAACATGAAAAGCTGTCCAAGATTGCGGAAAAACTCTATCAACCGGCTGAAGAAAAATCCGAAAAGCAAAAAACACAGCACATAGCATTAAAAGAAGAAAAAACTTTTGAAATCTTCGGTGAAGATTTTATTGAACCCTCTGCGTTAGACCAAATGCATACGGCCATGAAGCTCCCCATAGCACTGAAGGGAGCGGTAATGCCGGATGCTCACCAGGGATACGGCCTACCTATCGGTGGTGTGCTGGCCGCCGAAAATGCAGTGTTGCCGTTTGGGGTGGGTATGGATATCGGTTGCCGCATGGCCATGAGCATATACCCGTTGGAGGGACGGGTTATCAAACGGGATAGTAAAAAACTGAAAAATATTTTGATGGAGAATACTCGTTTCGGGCGGGCTGAATTTGATGAAAGTAAAGAGCACCCCGTCCTGGAGCGGGAAGAATTCAAAAATATTTCTTTTCTGAAGGGTCTGCATAAGAAAGCGTATGATCAGCTCGGCACATCAGGCCACGGCAATCATTTTGTAGACCTCGGCATCCTGGAAGTTACGGATGAAAGTAATCTGCCCGGAGTTTCTGCCGGGCAATACCTGGCTGTTCTCTCTCACAGTGGTTCCCGGGGTATGGGGGCGGAGATAGCCCGCCATTACACCGAAGTGGCGCGCGAAAAGCTTGAATTGCCCAAAGGTGCCCGCCAGTTGGCCTGGCTATCGCTGGATACGGAAGAGGGGCAAGCGTATTGGCAGGCGATGACCCTGGCAGGCGACTATTCAGCGGCCAATCATGATTATATCCACCGGAAACTGGCAAAAGCGTTGGGAGAGCAGCCTATCAGGCGTATCGAAAACCATCACAACTTTGCATGGATAGAAACCGGTCCCGATGATGCGCGCTGGGTGGTCCACCGCAAAGGAGCCACTCCGGCAGCAAAAGGCGACCTGGGGATTATTCCCGGTTCTATGGCTGCCCCGGCGTTTGTCGTTGAAGGGAAAGGCTATGAGTCTTCGCTGAATTCAGCGGCGCATGGAGCCGGCCGCTTAATGTCGCGGTCAAAAGCGAAAAAGACGTACACCGAAAAGCAGATCAAAGGTGTATTGAAGGATAAAGGCATTGAGCTGATCGGCGGCAGCGCAGACGAAGCGCCGATGGTCTACAAGGATATCCATAAAGTCATGGAATTGCAACGGGACATGGTTGGCATCGAAGCAACGTTTTACCCTAAAATCGTGAGAATGGAGTGATAAGATTGAAAGAGATTGAAGGAAGATTGATGGGAGATTGAAGAAGATTGAAGAAGATTGAAGAAGATTGAACCATTGCTTAAGCTGCCGTGGAGGGATGAATGGTTGAATGGATGGATTTATTTCAATAGCTGCCGCGCGTCTGCGACGTGTGGCAATGCTCTTGGCGTTTGTAACGCCCATTCGGTGGTTGGAGCGCAGTAAAACACTCCACTTTTTACCAGTGCGTCACAGACGCAAAGACTGTCCGCACGTGAAAAATTCGCGCGCGAGCAGATACAGGGATGACCTTCTCAGCTTTTGGCGCGGGCCAGGTGGGAAGGGAGAGATGGAATGTCTTATTCATCCTTTCCTCTATGTTTCAGAAAGTTTATGAAGCGGTGCCGGTCATGATCCATCTCGGTAAGAAACTTATCTTCCTCCCTGTATACTTTGTCACTCATTAACAGGCCTATCGGTTTTAGCACATCGATATGATCAAAAATGAGCTTAACTATCGCCACTGTCGGTAAGGCCAGTACCACACCGGCAACGCCCCAGATAGCTCCGCCCAAAAGGATAGATATCAGGGCTATCAGGGGGTTTACATTGACACTTGAACCCACCACTTTTGGAGTGATAAAATTCCCTTCAATGCTTTGTACCGTGCCATATAACAAAATAACAGCTACAGGCTGCCAAAATGTTGAAACGGTGGCAATAGCATATACAAATGGCAGGATCCCCCCAATAGTAGTACCGATATAGGGGATGATGGCCAATAAAGCAGCCAGTGATCCCCAGAAGAAGGGATAGCCTATACCGATAATCCACAATCCTGCGCTGTTGAGTATGGCCAGAATCCCGATAACCGTGAGCATACCATACAAATAGTGTTGGATAGTGCCTCTGATTTGATGAATGATTTCCTGGAATTCCTCCCGGCTCCTGGGACCAAATTGCATAAGCATAAAATTGAGTATACCCACCCGGTAAAGAAGGAAAAAGAAGAGCCCCAGAATAGTAAAAACAATGTTAAACAAGAGGGTTGTTGAGGTGGTTAATCCGGTGCTGATGAAGCCCATAGGAGCTTCTATAAGATTGGAAATATTCTGCTGCACCCAGCTCTTGCGGTCTTCGGGTGATAAACCGGTATTTTTTTCCAGCCATCCGAAGATGACATTGATCCCGTCTTTTATTTTTCCGGCAATATCGGGCAGGGATTCCATAATATTGATAAGCTGTATTGAAAAAAGGGTTATAATAGCTGTCAATGGTATCAGAACGATAATAAAGGTGAGCAGAATCGATAAAATCCGGTTTTTAAGATAGCCTTCCAGGAAGTCGGTTAAGGGTTGCATCATAATAGCAAAGAGCACGGCAAATGCCAATGGTGCCAGCAAAAATTTGGTTACAATCAAAAAATAAATTGAAAGGGCTATTATGATAAGACCGCTGGCAAGGCGTTGTGATGTAAGTGCACTACTGTTCATCAAATTGATTTTAAAACTAAAGCAAAAATATGTTATTTTGATGAATTTATTAAATGCGTTCGGTCTAAAAAGGTTGAAAACGGATTTTCGGTTATTTAAGAGGCTGTCCAAAAAGCCTTAAAAAATGATATTCAGCAACTTTTACCCTTTATTTCCCTGAAGGGAAGTTGCTGAATATCAGTAAGTTTCGGTTTGTGATTGGTGTTTTTAAATTATTTTAACGTCCAATTTTTATTTTTTTGGACAGCCTATAGGGTTAAAACGGATTTTCAGTTTTCAGCATAAATTTTAGTTGTTGAGGTGTTCAAATGAAAACTAAAACGGCCAAAATTGGTCAATTAGATGGTTAGAAGTTTCATCAGACTTTTGAGTTAGAGTGATTAGATTCCTCCTCCTTTCATTGCGCTTCAAACCATAGTGAAAATATCAAAGGATGTAAAAGCGCAATTCCAGTCGTCGGAATGACTGGCATTGGGGCGATACAAGGGAAAAGGGCGCGCTGACACCTTTGTAATTTTTTTATGGAGTCAGCGCGCCCTTTTCCCTATTACCTTCCTCAAAATCAAGTCATTCCGACGACTCATGTTTCGCACTATCAGGTGTTTGCATTCTCCATAAAAAATAGATGCGAAACATGGGGAGGAGGAATCTCGTCATTAACTTTAATTAAGGCTTACTAGATTTACAATCTATGTGATAATGTTTTTTGTTTGGTATTGAGTTAAACACCTCAATTTTAGTTTTTAGACCAGGCTCATGAAGATGATACGATCGTAATTAAACAATTCCATTGTCAATTGTTAGGACAAATAAAAACCTATGCAACAGATAGCAAATATTCCCAACCCCGTAAATAAACGGATGGTTATAGTCGGGGGAGGCTTCGCCGGGCTGCAATTAGCCCGGAAATGCGCCCGCCACAACATGCAGGTAGTTTTGATCGACCGGAATAATTATCATCAATTTCAGCCCTTGTTTTACCAGGTGGCGACCGCCGGGCTGGAACCGTCTTCTATTTCGTTTCCCCTGCGGAAGATTTTTCATGAAAAAAATGATGTGCATTTCCGTATGGCCAAACTGGAAGAAGTCGACCCGCAAAAGCAAATGGTATATACTAACCTAGGGTACCTGGAATATGATTACCTGGTGCTGGCCACAGGGGTGAGCACCAACTATTTCGGGCTGGAGAATGTAAAGAAAAACGCCATCCCCATGAAATCGGTTTCTGAAGCTATTTATCTGCGCAACAGGATATTGGAAAATTATGAAAAAGCCCTGAATGAAACGGATGAAGAAGCGCAACAAGCGCTGATGAATATCGTCATCGTGGGCGGCGGCCCGACAGGCGTTGAACTGGCAGGAGCCCTGGCTGAGATGCGTAAGTATATCCTGCCCAAGGATTACCCCGAGCTGGATTTTTCTAAGATGCAGATCTATCTCTTTGAAGCCGGCGATCGCCTTCTTCAGGGTATGCTCGAAAAATCAGGGGAGGAAGCTTATCAGAGCCTCGGGAAAATGGGCGTGCAGGTTTACCTCAACCGCCCTGTGGAGGATTATGACGGGGAGCAGATCATGACGAAACAGGGAGAAAATTTTCGCGCCAAAACGCTGATATGGACAGCCGGAGTTACCGGGCGCGCAATACAGGGTCTGCCGGATAGTGTGCTGACACGCAGCAACCGCATCCATGTTGATCAATACAATCGTATTAAAGGATACAAGAATGTGTTTGCTATCGGGGATATTGCTTACATGGAAACACCGCAGTATCCCAATGGCCACCCGCAGGTTGCCCAGGTGGCTATCCAGCAGGCGCAGCATTTGTCTAAAAATCTTGTACGCTACGAGCGGGGCCAGGATATGAAACTGTTTTTCTACGAGGACAGAGGCACTATGGCTACCATAGGCCGCCACAGGGCCGTAGCCGATTTGCCTTTAATCCATCTGAGAGGGTTTGCCGCCTGGATATTATGGCTGTTTGTGCACCTGATGGCCATTGTCGGCGTAAAAAACCGCTTTTTTATCTTTATCAACTGGATGTGGAATTATATCACATACGACCAATCGCTGAGGGTATTGATCCGCCCGAAAATGTTCCGCTACAACAAACCGGGTGAGTGAGAAAGAATGTTATCCCGAAAACCCGTATCCCATGATTGAATGGTTGAATGGATGAATGGATGAATGGATGTATGGATGAATGGATGAATGAGGAATTTCGGTTTAACAAGTTTGCAGTCGCTTTGGTGGAGCAGCCAGAGGCTGCAAGAATGTGGGGTCAAAGCGAAGACGCTTTGACCAACGCTGAGGGAAAGACTTGGCGGAATTTCCGGATTCCGGATTCCAAATTTCAAAAAGTTGCAACACAAAGGAATAAGGCTGGTTTCGGGAATTTGGTGAGCAGCTAGGCCGCAGTGCAGCGTGGTTTGACCTTCCAGCTTTTGGTGCTGGCTGTGCGGGGTGATGAAGATGGAAGGTCTTGGTGGGTGGATAGTTGAATGGATGTATGGTTGAATGGTTGAATGGTTGAATGGTTGAATGAGGAATTTCGGCTTAACAAGTTTGCAGTCGCTTTGGTGGAGCAGCCAGAGGCTGCAAGAATGTGGGGTCAAAGCGAAGACGCTTTGACCAACGCTGAGGGAAAGACTTGGCGGAATTTCCGGATTCCAAATTTCAAAAAGTTGCAACACAAAGGAATAAAGCTGGTTTTGGAAACTTGATGAGCGGCTAAGCCGCAATGCAGCGCAGCTTGACCTTTCAGCTTTTGGCGCTGGCTGTGCGGGATGAGGAAGATGGAAGGTCTTAACGGTTCCGGGTCTCGAGTCCCGGGTTTTCGGGATGAGTAAACTTTTTATCTTGTTAGTAGGGGAAGGGTATTAAAAGTCCAAAGGAAACCAAAAAGCAAGAAAAGAGAGGGGGGTCAACATGCTCCGAAACAACCTGATTATCAAAAGTTCATATAAGGTCAGGTAAGCCTTGCCCGATAGCCGGGTAAAAATTACCCTAATGGGGGTCAACATGCTCCGAAATACAAACTCCAAAATAGTGTAAGGGGGTCTATATCTGCCGGAATGTCTCTTGATATAACCCCGATGCTCAAAGCCGGATAAGGGGGCATATGCTCCGGCCTGTTCAGGGCTAAATGTTATAGTTTGTTTTTATACCTCGTTTTAAAAGCCAATTTTTTATTTGGTCATATTTCCATTCTCCCTTTGATACTGCAATTATCATTTCATATTTTTCTTCCTGGGTTGCTTCAATGTCAATTCCTGATTTTAATAGAAAGAGTCTTGCAAGAACATATCCTGTTCTTTTATTACCGTCCACGAATGGATGATTTATTACAATGCTTTCCAAGATTGCTGCTGCCTTATCAATCGTTTCGGGATACATTTCTTGCTGGTCAAAAGTAGCAAATGGTCTGTTTATGGCTGATTTTAAAGAATTTTTGTCTCTTATCCCGTGACTTCCTCCGAAATGATCTATAAGCATTTTGTTAATTTTAAGCACGTCTTCAATGTCAATCATTCCGCGAGTTTCTTAAGTAATTCTTTGTCCTCATGAATAATTTTACGCAAATAATTTGATAGTTCCGTTTGGTCTTTCGTGTGTTTTTGAGCTTCTCTTAGATATTCTACAAGGTCTTCCAGGACATTTTCCGGAACATTGTCCAAAAGTCTCTGTATTTCTGATTTTAATTGCTGAGTAGTCATGATTTTTATTTTTTATAAAGATATAAAATTCCAAAAATCTGTATGTGTATAGAAGTTAAATGAATTACAAGCAAAGCATAATAAGAAGTGTTCGAAATGTATTTCATTAGTTTTTAAATGTTGAGTCAATACCCGGAATATGCACTGGCCTGATACTGACGAAATGGCTGGCATAGAATAAGCGAAAAAACTGGCCTAATGGCGTGCGAATTATCCAGTTAATCCGCGAATGCAGCGTGGATTGACCTTCCAGCTTTTGGCGTGGGCTATGCGGGGTGAGGAAGATGGAAGGTCTTGGTGGGTGGATAGTTGAATGGATGTATGGTTGAATGGTTGAATGGTTGAATGGTTGAATGGTTGAATGGTTGAATGAATGTATGGATGAATGGATGTATGGATGAATGGATGTATGGATGAATGGATGTATGGATGAATGGTTGAATGAGGAATTTCGGTTTAACAAGTTTGCAGTCGCTTTGGTGGAGCAGCCAGAGGCTGCAAGAATGTGGGGTCAAAGCGAAGACGCTTTGACCAACGCTGGGGGAAAGTCTTGGCGGAATTTCCGGATTCCGGATTCCAAATTTCAAAAAGTTTCAACACAAAGGAATAAGGATGGTTTCGGGAATTTGGTGAGCAGCTAGGCCGCAGTGCAGCGTGGATTGACCTTCCAGCTTTTGGCGTGGGCTATGCGGGGTGAGGAAGATGGAAGGTCTTAACGGTTCCGGGTCTCGAGTCCCGGGTTTTCGGGATGAGTAAACTTTTTTCTTGTTAGTAAGGGGAGGGGTTTTAAAAGCTTGCTGAAGTGGGTTATGGGGATGTGAGGAGACTCTCCTATCATTCGGATAAATCCGAGTGCTAATCTCATCGATGTAATTTTGCAAGTTTTATTAGAATACCACCTCCCGATACCAATAGGGATTAGCTGGGTGCAATGGAATAAACAGAATCTCATTCATAGCACGCTTCAGCGTGCTTTTCCGCCACCGGGTTTAGCTAAAAAAACCTTATTCGTATCTTTTCAGCTTAGTAGATAAGTGCATATTCCGGTGATATTGACCCCCCGATCCGGCCATATTGACCCCCCTGAGGATTCAGTTTTCAAAAGAACGATGGGCTGACAAATTTACAATAATTTTATTATGTTTTCTTACGTGTTTTGCGTAAACTTTCTC
>JAIPAH010000109.1 GCA_021740175.1 Bacteroidales bacterium | reverse complement strand
ATCGAACAGAAAGAAGCTTTTAACAATTGGATTTGAACAAAGAAAATTGTTACTTTGAAATGTTGAACTAAAAATAAAATTGTTATCTACATTTGTAAACCGAAAAATTTCCGGTGACACACTTTTCTGAGTACTCCCGCGAATTAACGCGAAAATGCGAATCATTCAACCATACAATCATACAGTCATTCAACCATTCAACTGGTTAACGAATAGAAATATAACAAAAATCAGATTACAACAGCTCATATATGTATTTACGTCGATTAAAACTGTCGAATTTTAAAAACCACCCGGAGGCGGGGCTGGACTTTTCGCCGAAGATCAATTGCTTCATCGGGGATAATGGGGTGGGGAAGACCAACATCCTGGATGCGATTTATTACCTGTCGTTCTGTAAGAGCTATTTCAATCCTATCGATTCGCAGAACATCATGCATGAGGCCGAGTTCTTTGCCATTCACGGCGATTATGATAAGAACGGCGAGACGACGGATACGGTGACCTGCCAGCTTAAGCGCAATCAGAAAAAGAAATTTAAGCGCAACCAGAAGGAGTACGACCGTCTGGCCGAACACATCGGGCTGTACCCGCTGGTGATGGTGTCGCCCTACGACCGCGACCTGATCAACGACGGCAGCGAGCTGCGCCGCAGGTACATCGACAGCGTTATTTCGCAGTTTGACCGCACCTATCTCAACAACCTGATGAACTACAACAAGGCGCTCTCGCAGCGCAACTACCTGCTCAAGAAGTTTGCTGAGAACCACTCCTTCGACAAGGCCACCCTGGAAATCTGGGACGAGCAGATGATTAAGCTGGGGGCAGCCATTTACGAGGAGCGCCGGAAGTTTCTGGAGGCCTTCACGCCGATATTTCAGCAGTACTTTGAGTTTATCAGCGGCGGCCACGAGACGGTCAGCATTACCTATGCCTCGCAGTTGCACGACTACCCTATGCGGCAGCTCATGGACATGTCCCTGGAAAAAGACCGGGCAGTGCGCTACTCCACGGCCGGTATCCACAAGGACGACCTGCTGTTTCAAATCGACGGCCATCCCATCAAGAAGTTCGGCTCGCAGGGCCAGCAGAAGTCGTTCGTCATCGCCATCAAGCTGGCGCAGTTCGACTACACCAAAGAGCTGAAATCATTCAAACCCATCTTGCTTTTCGATGATATTTTCGATAAATTGGACGAAAATCGCGTGGCGCAACTCATCAAGCTGGTGAGCGAAAACAACTTCGGGCAGGTGTTTATCACCGACACACAGCGCGAACGCATCGAAAATGTTTTTGAACAGGTGGACATCGATCACAAAATTTTTTCGATATTTAACGGCACGATAAGGGAGGAATAAAAAATGATCAGCGATTCGAACGAACAGACACTAGGGAACGTTATACGGCAGGTTTTAAGAAGCTATGGCCTGGAAAAGAAGGTCAACGAGCAACGCATCATATCGAACTGGGAGAAGGTGACCGGGCCCATGATTTCTAAGTACACCCGCAATCTCCGCATCCGCAACCATGTGTTGTATGTGGAGATTACTTCCTCCGTGGTGCGAAACGAGTTGAATTATGCCAAAGAAAAGTTGATTACGGCCCTGAATGAAGCAGCAGGCCAGGAGGTGATAAAGAAAATCGTGATCCGTTAAGGCTACGCGTCAATCATGCATTAGCCCGGCACAATAAAACCCTTACTTTTGCGTAATAATTTTCAGAAAACAGCAACCATGAACAGAAACTTAATGACAGTCCTGGCAGGCCTGATAGTCATCTTTATAGGATTAACCTCATGCCGGGATGATGATGTTTTGAATGAATCGCCCGATTTAGAGCTTGAATTCTCGAAAGATACCATAATGTTCGATACGGTTTTTACCTCCATAGGCTCTATTACGAGAGATCTTCGCGTTTATAACCCCAGCGACAAACCCGTAGCGATCAGTTCCATAGAGGTAGCCGGTGGTGATGCCTCCAGTTTCAGAGTGAATGTGGATGGTGTGGCAGGTACCGATTTCAGTGACGTAGAAATACAGGGCAACGACAGCCTGTATATTCATGCCCGCGTAACCATCGACCCGAACGACCAAAACCAACCCTACGTAATTCAGGATTCCATTCGTTTCAGGGTGAACAACAATCTGCAGGATGTGGACCTGGTTGCCTGGGGGCAGAATGCTCATTTTCATGAAAATACGTTGCTCAGAGGCCAGCATGTGTGGCAGGATGATAAGCCGCATGTGATTTACGGTTTTGTGGTGGTGGATGATACCCTGAACTCTTCGCTGACCGTGGAGTCCGGTGCCCGCATTTATATGCATAAGGATGCTTCTTTGGCGGTAGACTCCAGTGCCACGCTGAAAATTAACGGTACGAGGGAGAACCCTGTAAAAATTACGGATGACCGCCTTGAAGACTGGTATGAAAACGTGCCGGGTCAATGGGGTTCGGTATGGCTGGCCGCAGGAAGTAAGGAGAATGAAATCCATCATACGTTCATGCGCAACGGCACGGTAGGCATCAGGGTGGATACGCTGGGCAACTCGCCCGAGCCGACGCTTACCCTCACCAATTCTGTTATCGATAACATGCAGGGCTACGGGCTACTGGCTCAGGGATCGCATGTGGTAGTGCGCAATACGGTATTTTCCAATTGCGGCAAGCATGCTGTAATTCTTAACATCGGGGGGGAATATGATTTCAGGCACTGCACCATAGGTAATTATTGGAGCAGCGGCTCACGACAAACCCCGTCGCTGGCTCTGAATAATTTCTATCTCTATGAAGAGGACACCCTTGCCCGGGATTTGAAAAAGGCCTATTTCGGCAATTGTATTGTATACGGCGATAAGCAGGAAGAAGTGATGCTAAGTCGCTCGTTCCAGGCGGATTTCAACTATAAGTTTGATCATAGCCTGGTCAAAACGGAGCGCGATTTCGGGGATAATGAAAACTTTGAACAATGTTTTGACGGAAAGCCCTATTTCAGGGATACGACATCATATGATTATCGCCTGGATTCCCTGATTTCCCCGGCCATAGACGCCGGAGCCATGGAAGTGATACAGCAGGCCGGTGATTTCGATCTGTCGAAAGATTTGGACGGCGTCTCCCGCGTTGACGATGAAAACCCGGATGCCGGTGCCTATGAGTTTGTGCCGGAGGAGTAGGGGGGAGTATACGTTTTTGATATCTCTGACTAATCGTATCCAGCCATTTTGGCCTCACCCTCCAAACCTCCCTAAAGGGAGGCTTTAAGAGGGAAACGCCAAAATGTTTTTTACGACACGATAACGTATTAAAGCTTATTTATTTTTTCATCAAACAAAAGAAATAATAATCTAACCTTCTTCAAGTCCCCTTCAGGGGATTTAGGGGTGAATGTGGGGAGTTGAAATGTGAGAGGGGCTTTTTTGCCGGTTTCAAGCTATCTGGTTTCACCCTCCAAACCTCCCTACCGTGCCCCGCCGGAATGGAATAAAGGCAGGGCCGTGTCCCGCCGAAATGGAATAAAGGCAGGGCCGTGCCCCGCCGGAATGGAATAAAGGCAGGGCCGTGCCCCGCCGGAATGGAATGAAGGCGGGGAAGGGAGCCTTTAAGAGGAATCGCCAAAGCATTCTTTACAGCACGATGACTATTGAAGCTGATTTAATTTTTTATCAAACAAGAGACGTGATTATCTAACCCTCTTCAAGTCCCCTTCAGGGGATTTAGGGGTAGGGTAGGAGCAGAGAAGTTGACTTATTTATTAACTTTTATAGGGCTTATTCCTTTCTCATTTCTTCACAAATAGTATTTATCACTTTATCTATATGTCTTTCTATTTGAGAGTTTTTAAAGCGTAAGACTTTAATACCGTATTTTTCTATTTCAATATTTCTTCCGAGGTCGTATTCTTTTTGAAAATTGTGAATATCACCGTCAACTTCAATTACTAATTTTAATTGATGACAATAAAAATCTACGATGAACCGCTCAATTGGATGTTGAGCTCTGAATCTGACTCCTAACTGCTTTTTTCGTAACCTGTCCCAAAGCTTTTGTTCTTCAGGGGTCATATTTTTTCTCAATTCTTTTGCTTTTTCAAAAAGATGTGGTTTGGCACCATAAAACATTGTCCTCTGAATACTGGGTCTTTTCATAAGATAAGTTTGTTGACAAGCTAAAATAAGAAAAGATTTTTGAATTTTCTTTAAAGGGACTTTTTTTAATTTGGCTACCTGGTTTCACCCTCCAAACCTCCCTAAAGGGAGGCTTTAAGAGGGAACCAATTGTTTTTAATTTGGGATTTTTTTTATTATTGAAACTTATTTGATATTGTTCATAAGTTAAGAACCGTAATTTATTATCCCTCTTCAAGTCCCCTTCAGGGCCTGTCCCGTCCTTTAGGCGGGAGTATTTAGGGGTAGGATACGTGTAGTTGAAATGTAAGGCAGTTATTTTTTAAATAACAACTATAGTTTGGCATTTGGGTTTCAACTTTCACCATGGAATAATCTCCGGTGTTACAGGTGAATCGTGCCAAGAGCATCTATTTATGATCTTTTAGTCTGTGATAAGCGTTTATCTTTTCATATTTTTGTATTAGCCCTAATCCGAAAGCATGGTTTAGTGTAAAGAACTTATTTTTTGAATTATGTTAGCAATACTTTATAATGAAGTCTTTTCGCAGCTGGTACAATAAAGCTCAGCTATCGGAGGTCCCCATGAAAGAAGGGGAGTGGTTTTTGCATTTGATGTGGCAAAAGGCTTTGTATATATTATTGACCGTATTGCTATCCCTTCTTATTGCCTTTCTTTTTAATAAATACAGCCGTCCGGTATATGAGATAAAAGCTTATTTTTTGATGGAAGAATCATTAGTCGAAAATCAAAGGAATAATATTGGGTTGCCTATTTCATCCGGTTTTTCAGAAACAGGAAATCAGAAACAGTGGATGCGGTCGTTCCCTATTGCCAGGCAAACGGTAAAGTCCCTTGGGTGGGAAGTGTTTTACTACAAGAAAAATCAATTTTTAACCCGTCAAATAGAGCATAAAAAAGTGCCTTTCCGCATAGTTTTTGATAGTTCCCATCAGCAAATAACCGGCAATCGTTTTAATGTGTATGCACAAGATAGTGCGAGCTTTCGAATTAGTCTCGAAGCAGAACACTTTACAACGTACCACTACCAAAGAGATGAGGTCCGGGAACATGAAGAAGCTACTGTTTCCCTGGACACAATAATTGTTTTCGGCGATCAGGTAGAAACGGAATTTTTTAAGTTTCGTCTGGAGCGTGGTGCTAAAGAAGCGACAGACAGGTCCGGCGTGTATCAATTTCAGTTTAATGATTTGAATGTGCTTGCAGACCGCTATAAGATGGTAAGAATTGAGCCGGTAGAGGAAGAAGCCTCTTTAATGAAGGTATTCAACCAGAGTGCCGAGGCTAAGTTTTTGAGTGATTATATAAACGCCTTGATGCAATATACGATGCAAAAGGAGATAGAAAATAAGAGACGCTCCCTTGAGCGGTCAATAGCTTTTTTAAATAACCGATTGCAACATATCGGTGATTCTCTGCAGGATACCAGGCAAAAGCTTATCGCCTTTCAAACCAAACGTTCACAAACTTTTTACCAAAAAATCCCCGATCATAAGCTGGATAAGCTTTCCTCCCGCCTCCGGGAAAAAGCAAAGCATATACTAAGGATCAAACAAATCGATTATGCTTTGAGCCGGTTGCAACGCGAGCCTATGCCGGAAGTTTTTTCATTTTCAGTATTTGGCAAATCGATCATCCGGCCGCAATTAACCAACAGGCTTATTAAATTATATGAAAAGAGACAAAGTATTCGTTACAATGCTAAAAAAGATTTACAAGGTGTAAAAAAGATTGATCATCAAATCCATAGTCTAAAGCAACAAATTGTTGAGCAACTTCTTTATAAGCGCCGGGCTGTTAAAGCTACAACAGAGCAACTGGAAAAAGATGTGAAGCAAATCACCGGGAAACTGAATCAATATCCGGAAATAGAAAAGCAAGAAACCCGGCTTGCACGAAATTTTGAATTGCTAAACCAATACTATACTATCTTATTAAAAAAGCAGCTTGATTTAAAAATATCCAGCGCGTCTGTAACAGCTGATAGCCAAATTGTCGATAAGGCTTCGCTAAAGCGAAAGGAACCGGTTTATCCAAAAGTGTGGTTGAATTACCTTATTGCATTTTTGCTGGGGCTTGGTGCTCCTATCGGTTACTTTTATGTAAGCAGTCAGCTCGACACTAAAGTGAGGTCCGAAACTGATCTCGAGAATAGACTTGCCGGCACAAAAATCCTGGGTCGCTTGTTTCACAACGATAAAGACACCAACCTTGTAACCTCCCGGTATCCTTTGTCGCGAATCACGGAATCGATCCGCACGGTAAGGTCTCGCTTGGATTTGTTACCTCAAAAAAATAAAGGCCGTGTCATATTGGTGAGCTCCGTTTTACCGGGAGAAGGGAAAACTTTTGTGTCAATCAACCTGTCATTGGCCTATGCTCTGAAGAACAAAAAGACCATTTTATTGGGTTTTGATTTGCGAAAACCCAAAATTTTCAGTGATTTTAATGTGCATAATACCAGGGGATTGACCAATTATCTTGCTAATCAATACGAATGGCAGGAGCTGGTCCAACATAGTGAATATCATGGACTGGATTTATTGATGGCAGGCCCAATTCCACCTAATCCGGCTTAATTGATAGCATCGGACAATACCTCGCAATTAATTGAAAGTTTAAGGCAGACGTATGATTACATTATTCTTGATACGCCTCCTGTCGGGTTAGTTACCGATTCCCAATTGATAGTAAAGCATGTGGACATACAACTGTACATTGCTCGCCAAAATTTTACGGATAAGAACAAATTTTCGGAAGCTATTAATGCGATTCTTGAGACCCAGCCTTATGAGAATGCCTATGTTGTTTTGAATGATGTTATTTCAGAAGTCAGCGAGGGCCATGGTTATTATTCGGATGATTTGGAAGAACAAAAGAAACGTTTCTGGTCGCGGCTCTATCACCAATGAATTTACTATTTAGATTTGGATTTTGTTTTCATATTTCCCGGAAAAACAAAACACTACTCCTCTTCAAGTCTCCTTTAGGGCCTGTCCCGTCCTTTAGGCGGGAGTATTTAGGGGTAGGGTAGGAGCAGAGAAGTTGACTTATTTATTAACTTTTATAGGCCTTATTCCTTTCTCATCTTTTCACAAATAGTATTTATCACTTTATCTATATGTCTTTCTATTTGAGAGTTTTTAAAGCGTAAGACTTTAATACCGTATTTTTCTATTTCAACATTTTTTCCGAGGTCGTATTCTTTTTGAAAATTGTGAATATCTCCGTCAACTTCAATCACTAATTTTAATTGATGACAATAAAAATCTACGATAAACCGCTCTATTGGATGTTGAGCTCTGAACCTTACACCCAATTGTTTTTTTCGTAACCTATTCCAAAGCTTTTGTTCAGCAGGAGTCATATTTTTTCTCAATTCTTTTGCTTTTTCGAAAAGATGGGGTTTGGCACCATAAAACATGGTTCTTTGAATACTCTGTCTTTTCATAAGATAAGTAGGTTAAAAGACAAACTAAAATAAGAAACTATTTCTGGATTTATTTAAAAAGGACTTACTTTTTTAAATTTAGCTACCTGTTCTTTACCCTCCAAACCTCCCTAAAGGGAGGCTTTAAGAGGAAAACATCCAGGGCTGTATGCGATATGTTTATTGATTGAGGCTTATTTGATAATGCTCATTAATCAAGAACTGTAATAAGCCATTTCTCTTCAAGTCCCCTTCAGGGGATTTAGGGGTGAATGTGGGAAGTTGAAATGTAAGAGGGGCTTTTTTGCCGGTTTCAAGCTACCCGGCCTCACCCTCCAAACCTCCCTACCTTGCCCCGCCGGAATGGAATGAAGGCATGGCCGTGCCCCGCCGGAATGGAATGAAGGCGGGGAAGGGAGGCTTTAAGAGGGAGCCATTCGTTGTTATTTACGATTTGTTTATTATTGAGACTTATTTGATATTGCACACCGTTCAGGCCTTGTGATCATCTATCCCTCTTCAAGTCCCCTTCAGGGGATTTAGGGGTGAAATATGGGTAGTTGAAACGTATGAAGGCATTTACAGTCAAAGCCTATTTATTGGTAGATGCTGAAATACGGTGGAGCGTGTCCTCTTCTTTCATAGCTTGCATGGCTTTAGTGAGCCGGTTTAATCTTTGGGTAATGGCATCGCCTGAAAGGGTGGCCCCGCTGATAGCATCAATGTTTTTTCCATAGCGATAGGGGCGCTTTTCCCTTTTAAATTGGCTAAGCCATCGTTTATTGGTGATCTCATATCCATGCCCCGAGCGATAGATCAAGACTTTAACCTTATTGATTTTCAAATCTTTATCAAAAAGCACCATAAAGTCAAAATAATCATACCTTCCCTTGGCTGTAGCGAGGATCATTATCGCTTCCTTTTTCTCATCCCAAACGCGGAAAACCGATTTTTTCTGCAATTTATAGGTTTCCCGGATAGAGTCAGGTACAGGGATAAACTTAGTGTGAAGACTGTCGCTGAATGTCTTTTCCAGTTCCTTACGCGATTTTTTGTAGGTTCTTTCGGATAAGTCCCCTTGCCCCGGAAGCATTGTTGCCAGGGCAAGGGTTAATGCAATGAAATAATTCATCATAGATTAAATGTTTTGGGTTAAAACATGAATGCAATACCCGCATTGAAGCGGTTTACTCTTTCAGCATTGTCTTCCCAGTCCATCAACTGGTAGTCGGCTTTCAACATGGCTCCATTGGCCATTTTCCAACCGATTCCTAAAGTAATTTCATTTCGGTTGTACTGTTTATTTCGGTTTATGGCATCCGTTTGATTATGCGTATCGTATTTTTCATATCGGATAAACGGAATAAGTTCCTGGCCGGAAGAAGAGGTTTGCAGTATATTGTATGCTGCCTCTGCGTAGTAGCCTGTGATGCTACTCCCCAAATCCAAACCGGTAAATGCGTTATATTCTTTTACGTTTCCCAGTGATCCGATAGTATACTGTCCACGGAATTGCCAGCCGTTTGTTTGGTATTTTGCGTTCATGGTAAACAAACGAACATCCACTACGGAGCTGTCGGCTTGTTTTTCCAATACATTCTCACCGTCTTGCAGCCCGTCATAAAGGGTAGATTGTGTTTTCCCAAGATACGTGGACAATCCGACATTCAGCCCGTGTACTCCATAAAAATCCAGCTTTCCCGAGAAGTTAGGATAGGTCATGAATGATTTAGCGGCTTTTTGTCTTCCTTTCCTCAATCCATATTGTCCTTGCAAAATCCCTTCTCCGTCATAACTCTTGAATCCATTAACGAGATAGGCTTGATACTTGAGCTTCAGGTTTGTAATATTCCCTGAAAAACCGGCACCGATTTCTCTCCATGTCGTTGGAATGATGTATTTATCTACATTGGGCCGTTCCACACCATTGAAGGTGGGCGATTCATGGTATTCATTCACAATACCCATAGGGATCAATAAAAGACCGGCCCGAAAATTTATTGAAGGATTTAACCTGTAATTTAAATAGGCTTGTTCCAGGTAGACTTCCTCAACATGTTCATATTCGATTTCCGTTACTAACCGGGTTTTTTCATTGAATTGATACCCCATAAGCACCACAACACGGTGAACATCAAGATTCCCGTTGTAATTGACGTCTCCGCTAACCGGCTGATTGTAATCCACCTGCCCGTAAGCTCCTATTGTCAAGTTTTCATCCCCCTGGGCAGATACCATGGTTATGAAAATCGTACTAAAAAAAATGATTATTGCACTCCTCATATCTCTATATTTTGTGATTTATGCAAAACTATGGGAAGAAAGAAGTAATAAAATACCTAAAAATGGTTATTTTGTATCGATTAAATATTTTATCATACAACAGAATGAAAAATATATGCGTTATAAACCTGTTATGATGGATAAATCTTATATTTGAAGGCGCATTAATAAAACCAATGAAATATCGCTTACCTGAAAAATACCGTTTTTTTGTCAAGAACCTAATTAGGGGCCTTGCGTGGTTAGCTGCTATTGTTGTACTTTTTATTTTGTTCCAGGAGCATGGTTCGCGCGAACTTTTCAAGGAGTATCTGCGGCCTCTGTACAGCCAACCCCTGTTAATGTACCTGATTTACACTTTTTCTGAAATTTTTTTTGGTATCATACCTCCCGAATTATTTATGGTTTGGGCCACTAAACTGGGTTCCGTTTTCTTATACATCGAAGCTGTAGTTTTACTTGCGCTTATATCCTACGGGGCAGGGGCGATTGGTTTTGTTTTTGGAAAATTTTTAAGTCGTACCGTGGCTTTCAGGTTTGCCCGGCGAAAGTACATGGAAAGACTTCAGCGGTTATTACATAAGTACGGTTTTTTCTTATTGATCGTTGCTTCGCTGACGCCCATACCTTTCAGTGCCGTATGCATGCTTGTCGGAGCTTCCGGGTACCCCGGCCGCAAATTTTTTGTTTATACGCTTCTACGCTTCGTCCGCTTCGCCGTTTATTCAGTAATCATCTGGCAATCGCAAACCATTTGATTACAAATCGCGCCTTGTCACTAAGCGGTAGCTTACAAAAGCAAACACCAAAGCCCATACTGCAGCAATGCCCATTTGAGAAAAGTAAAGCGTTTCGCTGAACTCAAAATTGAATAGCCTCATAAGCTGAGTATTGGGTAATTGAATAATATCGCCCATAGCCTGAAGGGGCATCAATGATTTCAGATTATCCGGCAATTTGTAGACGATTATCGGTTCTATAATGTAGGTATAGAT
>JAIPAH010000108.1 GCA_021740175.1 Bacteroidales bacterium | reverse complement strand
CGTCGCCGTTGGTCTCCCAGCTAATGGTCAGATAATGGTCCACCTCGGCTGTTTGCATATCCAGTGAATCGGTGCTGCAGATGGTCGTATCTTCCGGGATATAGATGAGGGGAATGACGTAGAGGGTCACGTCCATGGTATCGCTGACCGACGGGCAGGGCTGGTGGTAAGCCGTGGAGGCCACCTGGACGGTATCTTCAGCCACGTCTTCCTCGGTGGGGGTAAAGACCGGGTGAAGGCTGTCGCCCGAGAAGGTGCCGCTGCCGGAGGTGGTCCACAGCAGCGAGTCGTAGTTTTGGGCCGAATTGTGGACAATGACGTGGTCGACCGGGCCGCACAGGGAGGTGTCAGCCCCGACGAAGACCTGGGGATTTTCCCGGACGGTCAGCACCGTGGTGTCGCGATAAAGTCCCGGACAGGGGTTGTCTGAAAAAGCTTCGAAATAAAGTTCCAATTCCCCGTTAATAATATCATCATCCGAAGGCGTATATAGGGGTTTCACCGTAGTATCGGAAGAGAATGTCCCGGAACCTGATGAATTCCAGTGGAGTGAATCATAATACTGAGCTGAAGCATCCGGAACAAAAGTCCCTGTCTCGCATATGGAATCATCCGCACCGGCTGAAATTTCAGGTGTTCTGTAAAGATTCAGAATTTTTTGGTCACTCAGCGGTGGGCAGGGATAGTGATAGGCTGTAACAGTAAGTGTAACACTGTCGTTATCAAAATCTTCTTCCGATGGATTATAAGAAGGTGTGGGAGTCGCAGCATCCGACAAAAGGCCCGATCCATTTGTTACCCATAGCAGAGAATCATAATTCTCAAAAAAAGTATTATTTATAACAATTTCATTCGTATCGCAGATATCCAAATCGTTCCCCGGATCAACGACCTGTTCGCGGCTGAAGGTTAATCGGATGGTATCAGCGTAATAGTCATTGCAGGGTTCATTTCCTTCCGCAGTTAAGATAAGTTTTACATTTCCATCATTAAAATCACTATCGCTGGGAAAATAAGTTGTGTGTAGCAGCGTGCTATCATCGAAATAACCCGAGCCCATAGATTGCCACAGGATAGAAGAGGAATTTGAAACCTCCGCTGAATCAAGCAAATAAGATCCCCCGCAAAAAGAAGCATCGGGACCTGTATTTACCGATGGTGTTGGAGTTACTTCTATGGAAATTTCTTCAGACAGCGTTTCAAAACCGTCATCTACCGTCAGTTGATAGGTGATATCCTGTAAAGGTGAAACAATGGGGTTTTCCTGATTTGAAGAAAAGCCCGGTGGGGAAGAGCTCCACGAGTAAGTATAGTTTTCCGAACCTCCGGAAGCATTTGCAAAAAGTTGAACAGATTCGCCCAGGCAAATCAGGTTCTCCTCCGCAGAGGGATCGATTGTAAATTCGTCTCCTACCTCCAATAAGGCCGAATTTGTATAAAAGGGGCCGCAAAAATTAAACATTACACATCTGAAAAGATGATCATCTATATCATAGGGTGTATTTGTTATGGTTAATTCAGGCGAATTTACATTGTGATAGGTGGAATTTTCCGATAAATCATTCCAGTTTCCCCCTTCGTCGTTCTTCATTTGCCATTGGTAATTCTCAACATTCCCGGCAGAAACCTGGAAAGAAACATCCTCACCAATATCAACGGATTTATCAGAGGGATGGGCTGCGATGTTTACCGAATCCACCACATTAACCGTTAGCGAATCCCAGGAGAATATGGTTCCTGCAAAAGAAATGTCATCCAGTATAAAATCGTTTCCTCCGGATGCTGTATTTTGATTCACAATACTTATCTCCGCAGTAGTATTATCACCGGATTCCCAAATAGCGAAAAATTGTTTCCACACACAGGTTGCTGTGGGGGCCTCAAAGGGTTCATTCAACAGGCTTCCGTTGATTGAGAATTGAAGGATGGCAGGTTCATTGGAAACCATGCTGGCTACCCATGTAGAGAATTCATAGGTGGTATTGGGAAGCACATTAATGGTTTGCTGCCAGACTACTTCATTACTGGAACTGGCCCCGTTAATCGCCATCATGTTTCCTTCGCCGGTGGTGTGGTCATGTTCGCAATCGAAGCTGGGGTGTGTGGGATCAGTATCATCCACTACATTATATGTTCCTTCAGGAATCAAGCCACCCGACCCGGGGCTATATTCATAATCACTGATAAACCCCGTATTGCCATCTTCAAAATCACCATTGGTAATGACGTTATCCTGCAATTCCCAGGTTCCTACTGTAAACGTCATAGTTTCGTCGGGGTAAACATAAGGGTCGGAAACTGACGTATCGCTGATGAAGCCATTATCTAACCAGGCGTAATTATCATTAATTCCACCGGTGGCTTGTAGCTGGATAGTATCCCCGAAACACATAGTCGTATCCTGGCCGGCATTAATTTGAGATAACCCTTTTTCGGCTAATAAAAAAAGAATGATAAAAATCACCGGATGGAACTTCCACATAATGTGCGATTAAATGATTAAAGATCAAAAATAATAGATACCAAAGAATCCTCGGTGACAAAAGTATTGTTTTGCCGGATTCTATTGCATAAGATTTTACAATTGTATCGGGGTTTGCTCGCGGGAGACTGAATTAATCTAAATTCCAAAGTTTTAAAAATAAATTCCAAAGAAATATTTGATTAGTATTTTTTTTATTTAGAATGGAATAGGTGTCTCTTCAAATTGTTCCTTTATAGTTTTTTTAACTATATTTTATTTCTCTTCAAACACATCCACTTCAAAGAAATATTGTGTTCCGTGCCAGTTCTTATCGGCAATCCACATGATATACCTGAAGGGTTTTTGATTTTCGGGCATCCTGATGGAAGTTTTGTTCCATCCTTTTCCCCAAACGCCCCCTTTGCGGTTAGCACCGAGATAAGTCCAGCCATTTTCCGCAGGATTGCCTTTTAAATTGGGAGAAGGATCATTGGTACCCCATACGGTATAAACCGGGATACCGTAATGGGAGAAGACAGGAGCAAATGTATTGACGCTGTCGATTTTGATTGATTTTTGTAAATCCATCACATAACGCCCTTCACCGTTATCGTACCAGATCACTTCATCAAAACTTCCCAGACTTTTTCCGCTTCCATTGAAGTTATCCTGGAGCAGGATTTTCTCTCCCTGAATTTCTGCTTTGGTATAAGCTTCGCCTTTAGGATAATACATCATTTTAACACCATTCAGCGAAGTCAGGTTAGCATAATCATCTTCGGAAATTTGTTCAAAAAGCTTGTCGGGTTTGCTTTTTAATATTTTTTTCATCGTTGCGTATGGCTCCAGTTCCTTACCAAAGTAGTCGTCTTCCGGCATTTTAAAGCCTTTCCTGTCTTCCAGTTCGTCATAAAGTGGAGCAAGCGGTTCTGCTACAGCATTGTTGTCTCTGGAGGCAGTAACGGCAAAAACTATAATGTCCGGATTATCCGGTAATTGGAGGAATTCAGCATCTTCATCAACAGGTAATGCATATTTGTAAAGGTAGGAATACCGGTAGGCTACATTTGAATCCGGTGTGTGATGATGAGTGCAGTACCAGGCGATGTTATCCTTTTTGATAAATCCGGGAATAATTCGCTTTACCCTTATTTGTTCATCAGTTCTGAACACGCGTTTATCCCATTGTCCCACAAAGCCGGTCCAGGGCTGAATGGTGAAGTCCTTCCGGGTTTTACCGGCGGAAAAGGTTCCTTTGGTTTCCTTTTTGGCGGAAGCCAGGAAATAGATTTTATTGAAATCCCCTTCCGGGATTTGGATTTTTTGTCCGCGGCATTCGAGCGCATTCATGACTCCGGCTTTTTTGCTGCCGGTTTTGAACCGGATGTTTTCATTTGTGAATTCGTCAGGGAATTGCTCTGCCGGATAGGTTTTTCCTTCATTGTCAAGAGCTCCGTCTGTGCGATTTTCATTCTGTGAAAAGACATCTTTGTTAAAATCAAGAGTGATGGGGTGGCTTTCAGGTTGAGGCTTTTCGTTGCCTGAATCCTTTAATTGAACCGCAATGCTTTTGATTTCGTAGCCGGTCATATTAAAGCTGAGCTTTTCATCTTTAACCGACATATCTGTAATTTTTCTTTCCTGACCGTCGACTTCATGAGCTGAGGCAATGCCCTGAGCTAAGCTTAATTCCACATCTTTTGTGGTCGTTCCTGAAAGTTCCTGCAGGCGAATGATGTATCCTTTTTTATTTTCGGATTTTTTGATAGCGCGAATCGCCACATTATCCGTGTTTAAACCGGCAAAGGAAAAGGTTTTGCCCAATTCGCCGGGATGTTTTGGTACGCTGAAGGCCTGTAACGGTTGATTGTGGTAAAGCCCCTGCCATTCGGTATGGCCTTCGCTCCAGTTACCTTTGTGGCCGTAAACGGCAAATTTGAACTCGTGGGTTCCGATATCCTGAGTGGCCTGGTCGTGGTAGCTGTTGGCTACCGGGGTATGGATGAGGGACAAACGAATAGTGCTTTCATCGGGTTTATCGGAGCCGTGCTTGCAATCGTCAAGCACCGAGACGCCAAATTCACCGCTTTCATCGGTCAGGTCGATCCATTCCCGCGAAGGGACTTCGTATTTCCGGGAGTGATTGCTGGGTCGCTCGATGGTTCCGAGTCCTAGGTTGTAACGGGCGTTGAAGTTTTTTGCCGTGAAAGGAAAGACCGCTTTCAGTGTTGTTCCTTTGGTTTTCCAGGTGACTTTGTTGTCGAAATTGATCCGCTTTCCAGCCTCTCCGGCAGCCAGGCTCAGGGTTTGGGTAAATTCCGAGCCCCGGCTTTCCCTGACGATTTCCAGAGCAACCCGTGCCGGACCGTCTTCCTTTATGCGGATTTCAGGTTTGCCGTCAACATAACCCATAGGTTCGTGGATGCGCTCACGCCATGACATGTTCCAGGCCGGCCACATCCTTGGGTTGGCTTTCAGGAAGGCCAGGCGGATGGGTGATTTCAGTAATTCCTTCTCCAGCTTTTTATCGTATATGGATGCGACATCGCCGTTTTCATTCAGTTTGATTTTATAGTAAGCGTTTTCGAGTGAACGCGATGTGATTTCTAACTCCGGCTCTTGTGGAGGACGGTCTGCATTTTTTATGCTGTAAACGGCATAGCCGGCTGACGGCACCTGGGTTATGAAAGCCAGTTTTGTGTTCCCGTTTTCTGTGGAAAGCACCTGGGAACGGACTTTTTCGCCGGAGGGATCAAATACGGCCACGTTTTCATAGCTTTTCCCTTTTAGTGTAGCCGTGACCACATCCTGACGTTGTTTTGATACCGGGTTAAAAACGAGAACCGCTTCTCCTTCAACCTGCGTATCCAATGCCCTGGAAAAAGCTCCCACACTGTTTTTTTCCACTTCGGCAAAGCCGTTCATAGCAATCACTTCGTCGTTCCAAGCGTAGTGATTGGCCTTCGGGATACTGGTTCCGGGAAGGATGTCGTGCATCTGACTTCCCAGTACCAACTCCCAGGAATTATTGATTTTCCGGAAAGGATAGTCGCTCGTTCCATACCAATCGGCCATTGAAGCAGCGAGCTCGGCAGTCTGAGCCAGCTTTTCGTTTTTACGGTTCCAGCGTTTCATGTAAGCCTGCGAGGTGATGGAAGCGGCCGAATGTTCCGTTAGCAGAAAATCGCCTTTGTATTTGGGCAGATTCTTCTTCATTTCCGGGGTGATATCTTGGTACATCTGATCGCTGGAAGCCGGGAGGACCTTGATCTTGCTGTCGGGGTTATCCATCGCGTTCATCACTTTGCGGACATCTTTTTCTTTGGGAGCCCCGCCGACATCTCCCACGCCATAGTAACTGTATCCGCCGTAGAAGCCGTATTTCTCACCAATCTCATTTAACTTTTCAGCCATTGCCGAAGAAGTGTCAATTCTATTCTCAACCCCTGAAACATAGGCGTTGAAACTGTTAGCCATGATGATCGATTCACCGTCGGGTCCTTCCCAAACGCCTGTGTTAAAAGGGACACCGACTGCCGACCCCCATTTGAGCTTTTGGGTGGAAAAGCCTTTGATTCCACAGTGTGCCCACACCGATGGCATGTGGGCCTGGAAGCCAAAACAGTCGGGGAGCATATAGTCCACACTTTCTTTACCGAATTCTTCACGGAAGTAATTGTTTCCATACAAAACCTGCCTGATGACCGATTCGGGAGAAGGGGCGTTTACATCCCCTTCATCCACCGAGGAGCCGGAAACCTGCCAGCGGCCTTTCTCCACAAATTTTTTAAGCTTGTTATACCTTTTGGGGTAATACTCTTTCATTAACTTATAGCGCCGTGAGCCTGTAAAGTTGAACACGTATTCAGGATATTTTTCGAATAATTCAAAATTATCGTCCAGGGTGTTTTTGAGGTACTCGTTGATGGTGGTCGGATAATCCCAGCGCCACTCTGAGTCAAGGTGGGCATAACCTACCAGGTAGAGCACTTTATCTTCGGAAAGGTCATAGTTTTTGTTGGTCTGGGCCTGGGGAGCGTTGCCAAAAAGCAACAATATCGGGAGAAATAAGAGTAAAAATTGTCGCATAATAATTTGGTTTTAAGTTTAGTTGATTGCCACAAGTTTACGAATTTAAGACGAATTTTTTACTTCGGTTCTATAACCAGGTAAATGATTGGCTCGTCGTTTGGAGGAACTTTCAGATGCATGGTGTTGTTTCTTTTGAATGTATAGTTTTTCAACGCGGTTTCATTACCATTGATGTAGTGGATTTTTGAGATTTCATAATCCCCTGTATCAGGCAATCCTTCTATCATCACCTGCATATCCTGACCGAATGCTTCTTTTCGGGGTAAGTTAGCCCAAACGGCGATCATTAGCTTATTGCCAAGCTTGAAAGCATAATTTTTGAATTCATACGGGGCAAAGTAGTTGATGGCCGCAGTATCTTTTGAAAAAATGCCAAACCCTGTCCGGACGCGGTGGGGATAAATTCCTACCGTATCGGCGGAAGTAAAAAGTTTTGAAATGGTATGGAGGGCTTTCCCTCTTTCAGAAGGAACAATCTTTCCGTTTTTACGGGTTAACATGTCTCTTGGGTGATCGCCGACGGACATGTGATACCAGAACAGTTTGTATTGGTCGCGGAAAGACCAGTTGTGATTTATTGCCCAATGAATCGGGGGAATCACATAACGCGCAACCCATTGGGGATAGGGTGGTTTTTCCCAAGGGTCCAGCCCGACAAACCCCTGCATTCCGGCCTCTGTTCCCGCAAATCCGGCTTCTGTATTCCAGATGCCTTCGATTTTGCCGGGCTTGATCCAGTGGGTGTAGACATAGTCATAAAAACGCATCATATTGTCGGCATAAGGTTGGGATGGCTTGGAGACATCACCGTGAGTATAGTGGACTGCCAGGATATCGATATATTTCCAGGCATTTTCATAACTAAGCCACCGATTGATATCCCGGATATTGGAGGCTACATTTTCAGCATGTTTTCGGGGTCGTTTTTTGGGCGGCCAGGAATCCAGGGGCCATTCGGTTGTAAAAGACGGACCCGCTACTTTTCTGCCATGAGCATGGATGACTTCTGCGGCCGGGATAAGGATTTTTTCAACATAAACTTTGTAGTTGGTATCGACACGGAAGAACCAGTCGATATTGGCTTCATTCCATACCTCAAAATATTCTATATCAGGGTAGCGCTCCACGACTTTTTCGACATACTCTTTCCATTGGTCGATCATGTCATCGCGGGGAGGATAACGGTTTTTGTCGTTTTCACCCTCAGGTGCGTCGGCAGCCCATTCAGCTGTATGGCCAATTAGCGGGAGGATTTTAATTCCGTGCTTTTCGGCGCTTTCAACTAACCGGTCGTAGCTTTCGAAATCGTATACATCTTTTTCAGGCTCCTGTTCGTGCCAGCGGGTTCCCAGTCTTGCCCATGTAACACCCGTAGATTCGGCATAGGGATGGTATTCGGTTTTCAGATGGGCCGCTCCCAGGAAATGCTTGATATAATCCGAAGGCACTTCGTTTTTGCTTTGACCAAAGGCATTTGGAGAACTGAGAATCAAGATGACTAATGTGATTGTGCTTAGTGTGAAGTTTGTTTTATTCATAACTAAGATTTCTGGAATTCAATAAACACGAAAAAATGATTTCTTACCAATTATTTCCAAAGATATTTTATTAAATGAATGATTTGCAATATATCAAGCTTTTAATTTGTTCTATTTTTCAGCATTTAAATTAGGTATAAATTTTATTTTCTCTTAATATTTTAGCCATTGATTTTTCGTAACTTTACTTGATAATTTTGACTTATGGCCAAAGATAACGAAGACATCAGGTGGCAGCAGCGTTACAATAATTTCAAGAAAGCATTTGATCAGTTGCAACGCTTTTTAAATGCTGAATCGTTAAATGAGATGGAAAAGCAGGGTTTGATAAAAGCTTTCGAATATACGTATGAGCTGGCTTGGAAAACATTAAACGACCTTTTGAAAGATAAAGGTTATGAAGATGTTATTGGTCCCAAGCCCACTATTCAGCAAGGGTTTCAGAGTGGTTACATTTCAGATGGAAAAGCCTGGATGCAGATGCACAAAAGCAGAAACCTGACAAGTCATACTTATGAAGAAGCCACGGCAGAGGATATCATAGAAAATATTAGGCAAGAGTACTTCGCTCTTTTTGAGCATTTAAAAAACCATTTCGATAAGGAAATAGGAAAACAGAATAAGGGATATGGGTGATATACAAACACAATTTGGACTGGAACACTCGGATATCAAAGCTATCGTCGATATTCTGAAAAGAAACAAGAAGGTAGAAAAAATCATTTTTTTCGGTTCCCGAGCTAAGAACAGCTATTCAAATGGTTCTGATATTGACATCGCCCTGACAGGTAAAAGTCTCCATACTAATGACATTCTTAATTTGTCGGTGGATTTAGATGAGCTTGATCTCCCCTATAAAATCGACTTGGTGATTTACGAACGTATCGAAGAAAAATCCTTAAAAGAGCACATCGACCGAGTGGGGGTTGTATTGTTTGAACGGGAATAGTCTCTTTGACACTAATTAACCCACAAAATTCACGCGAATTTTGTGGATTTATCAGCAGAATTTGCGTTAATAGTGTTGATAGCGAATAATTTTTTTATAACATACCACAAAAATTAGCGTCAATCCGCCAAAATTTGCTTAATCATAACCTTCGATTAAACTTTTTGTTAAAAAATTCGTTCATTGTTGGTGGTTCATCAAATTTTACAATTTTTGCAGAGCAAATGAGACAGCAAAAAGCACATAGCATTATTCATCATCACCACCATACCAGTGGAATGGGAAAATAGTGCAAAAACGTGCAAAAGATATTAAAGAGGCTTGCAAGTTTTTGCAGGCCTTTTTTTGTTTTTGGAAAATAGGATAACAAAATGAAAATCATTAATCGACATAGCTTACATCATCATCACCATTGGGAGAAACCTCCGGAATGGAAGTGCTGTAGTATGTCGTGAGAAAAATCAATGTATCACTAAAGGCCTGCGGACTTCCGCGGGCCTTTTTTTTAATGAATCGAGTATAGAAAGCCTTATAACCCCTAAATCCCCTAAAGGGGACTTTTCAAACTGCTGATTTTTAGCAGTCCTCCGCCTCAGGCGGATTAGGGGTGAAATGGTAAAAATCAGCAGTTTGAAGGCTTTTTAGACTGAACTCAATAATTTTATGGAAAAACTAAAAATTGCAATTCAGAAATCCGGGCGCTTAAGTGAAAAGTCAATGAAACTTTTCGAAGAGTGCGGTATCAATCAGAATAACGGAAAACGGAAACTGGTGGCAACATCACCCGATTTTCCCGTAGAATGATTATTCCTGCGCGACGATGACATACCGCAATACGTCTACGATGGAGTAGCCGATATTGGAATCGTAGGCGAAAACGAAGTAGCTGAAAAAGGCTATGATGTGAAAATTATTGAGAAGCTGGGTTTCTCCAGGTGCAAGCTTTCGCTCGCTGTCCCTAAGGAGTATGATTATACCGGAATTCATTGGTTTGATGGAAAACGAATAGCTACTTCCTATCCCCGAGTTCTGGAGAACTACTTTTCGAAAAACGGGATCAAAGCAGACATCCACCAAATTAGTGGTTCTGTGGAGATTTCACCGGCAATAGGACTGGCAGATGGAATTTTCGATATCGTCAGCAGCGGAAGTACGCTGATCAGCAATGGACTTAAGGAGGTTCAAACCGTTATGAAATCCGAAGCGGTTATGATAGGCAAAGAGGGATTGAGTAAAGAAAAACAGGAGATTCTGGAAAAATTGCTCTTCCGGATTCAGGCCACCCAAAAGTCCCGTAAAAATAAATACGTTGTACTGAACGCTCCCAATGAAAGGCTGGAGGAAATCATTGAGCTTATTCCCGGGATGAAAAGTCCGACAGTGATGAGCCTGGCGGATGAAGGCTGGAGCTCGGTGCATTCGGTTTTAAATGAAGATGAGTTCTGGGAAGTAATAGATGCTCTGAAGAGTAAAGGCGCTCAAGGGATTTTGGTTATTCCGATTGAAAAAATGATTGTGTGAGGGAAGAGTGCTTAAGTTTTTAGGTTTTTAAGTGTTTAAGTTTCAAAGAATTTAGTTTATGAAAATTTATAAATCGAACACTATATTATTTACCCATAAGAATTAAGCGATTAAAAAAGTTCCCTTTAGTAGGGGGAATGCTAGAGGATGAGTCTCATAGCAAAACACTAAATAATTACATCAAAAAAATCAACAATGCAGATTATAAAATATCCTGATAAAAATGAATGGTTAGGCTTACTGGCCAGGCCGCAAACTGATCAAACCAGTTTAAGGGAGCAAGTGAACATTATCCTGAACGATGTGAGACGTAACGGTGAT
>JAIPAH010000107.1 GCA_021740175.1 Bacteroidales bacterium | reverse complement strand
AACTCTCCCAAAATACTTGTTAATATTAACGTACTCCAGTCTGAAAAGGTTTTATATCGCAAAGCATTCCTGTTGGATTCCGATTGGCTCAAGCTCCAATATTCCACAACGGCTGTGATACCGCTGGTTATAATAGCTGTAAGCAAAATCACGCCAACCAGGATAAGCAATATCCATTGCACATTAAGGGTATCAAGAACTGCCGAAACAATGATAAATAAAATAGCCAGTATCTTCATCACGGGAGCTAGCATTTCAAAAGTAAAATAATACGGTAAACCTATAAGGCCAGTGCTCCCGTATCGTGGTTCAAAAATCATTGAGCGGTGTATGCTAAGGGTCTCAACCAAACCCTGGTGCCAGCGGGCACGTTGTTTAAACAGATTCCTGCCCTTTTCGGGGACTTCCGTCCAGCACACAGGTTCCGGCAGGAAAAATATTTTGGCTTTTTTCTTTTTCTCCCGGTGATATTTAAAAAGCCGGACGACAACTTCTAAATCTTCGCATACGGTTTGCCGACCCAAACCCACGTGCTTCGCTATGAAGGGATGATTATTTTGCTTGCTTAAAAAGCCTCCGATACTGACTAAATCGTTATAACGGAACATGGAAAAAGCTCCTGACATCAGCAGCAAAGCATTGATACGGCTCAACCCTATCCGCGATACCATAAAAGATTTGATATATTCAATAATCTGCCACAACACCCAAATATTTTTGGGAATCTTAGAACTAACCACCCGGTTGTTTTCCAGGACAACATCGTTTGAAGCCGCCAATTGCCCACCGGTGATCATAGTGCGCGAATCTTCAAAAAACGGTCTGACTACTGATTTCAAAGCCTGGCTTTCAAGTATGGAATCCCCGTCAATCGTACAAACATATTGTCCCTGCGCATAATTGATCCCTGTATTTAAGCTATCGGCCTTGCCTCCGTTTTCTTTATCGATTATGGTTAAAGTGCCCTCATCATTTCTATAGACCGATCGAATATCTTCTGTTTTTAAAGGTACTTGTTGTTTTTTATCAATCTCCTCTAGCGAAAAGGTTTCTTTAAGTTTAGCTAACGTCCGATCGGAAGAACCATCATTAACGATAATCAGTTCATAGGCAGGATAATCAAGACGCAACAACATCCGGGCACAATAAGAGATAGACACTTCTTCGTTGTAAGCCGGAACAATTATAGTTACCGGGTGGTTCTCCCACTCCGGTTCTTCCTTTTTTTGCGGTTTTTTTCGCCTGCGAAAAGCAATGAACGAATAAAGAAATAGTCCGATATCTATCAACAAATAAAGAACAAAATAGATAATAAAAAGCTTTTCTATAATCCTTAATAACAGGTACATTCTTGTTTATTTATATAGTCTCCTCTGTCTGTTTCAAAAGTAAAACAATTCAAACAATATCTAAGGCTTTCCTCTTCTTTGTTCAATTATACCATTCTTGAGTCTTGTCAAAAAACACTACTTTAACTCACATCTTCCTATTTATATTATACCATATAATGTTAAAGTACCATATCTTAAGGATATTATTTTTTTAAAGCCTTCCTGGCGGGTGATCAGAACTATTCTTAAAATTTTCAAAAAAACCTTCATAATTCCAGAAAAGATTTCCACATTCATTCCTTTAAAACACCAGCAATTTTATTTTTGCATAAATACTCAAGTTATGGCGCAAGCTCTGAACAACGTACAAATACTCAAGAAAACCAAGGAAATTCTGAATTTTGTTGATTTCAACTCCCAAGCCAGGGGCGAGCAGTTATATCTCCGCGGTCATGTAACAGATTGGAAAGCCCAGTATGGTAATAATACAGTATCCTTCAGCGTGCTGTCAGCAAATCGGGATAAGACGTACTCCGTGATGCTGGATTTTGATAACCTCCTTATAAGCGATTGCGACTGTCCTTTTAGCTGGGGGTTATGCAAACATATCGCTGCTGCAGCTTACAAATTGAACACCAGGGTACAGACCCATAATGAGCCCATTTTTTCACTTGACCAAAAAGCCACCCATGTTAATATCCCCTCGCTCACCAAAAAATGGATCAGAGAAAATACGCCAAAGCAACTTAAAGAGGAAGTAAGTATCCTTGAAAAGAATGCGGATTTTGAAATCGCCAAAATGGACAAAGGTGAGATTCATATAAAAATCTACACAGGTGGTAATACGCTTCCCGTGAAATTCCAGACCGAAAAAAACAGTACAATTGTACTTACAACCTGCAAATGCAAAGAAAACCGATACCCGCTATGTAAACACAAAATCGCAGCTTTACGCCATCTCAACAAAAAGAAAAAAGAAGATGCTTTTGAAAAATCATTAAACTGGAATAATGAGAAAAAACAACTGCTCAGGGAATTTGATATTTCTTTCAAAGATTGGGATAAATATAAGAACATATTTCAGTTCTATTTTGAAAACCGGGAGATATACCTATCTGTGGAAGACGGGCCTTTGTTGACCAAAGGCCATCTCAATATGCTTCCCGCTGCCGAGGTAGTGCCTGATAATCCCGAACCTCCTGTTTCAGATACCATGCAAGAGTATTCGCTGGCTTATGTGATAAATTTCCGTCTTAACGAAGATTCTCCCGTTCCTTTTGCGGATATCTTTGCGGCTACCGGCAAAACCAACAAAGACGGCACCCGAATTAAAAGCAACTTTAAAATACTTCATTCACCCATTTACGATCATGCTTTCCAGGAACTTGCCGATGCCGGGGATTATGAAATTATGCAGGAAGCCGGGAAACTTGAGAAAATCATGTATCAATACTTTTATGATAACCCAAAAGATAATCTTTCCAATTACTCCAATATCCAAAAAACATTAAACGTGCTGAATCCCCTCTTGAAACTGTTATCTTCCCGTATTGTTTATCTTCACCACGACACTATTCATGACATCAAACTCAGGGACTGCCAACAGATACATGTTTCCGAAGACACTGTCAAGGCCAGCATGAAACAGGTCTCCGGGAAACATCTCCAGGAGTTTCATGTCTCTTATCTGTTGGGGGACAAACCTTTTAACCTGAACGCTGAGGAAACCCTCTATTTCTGGTTATTGATCAAAGGCGACACCGTTTATCCCTGGCAAAATGCCGGTGTACATTATCTTCAGGCTATATCCAATCCCGAGGACTATTCCAGGATTAAATTCCTATATGAACAATATAACGAAGTTTTCAAAAAATTTGTCGCGTTTTTCCAGGATAAAGTAGAAATGGAGCTGGCCGCAGCCTATGAAGAACAAAGTCAGGTTTATGAACCGGACAAAAAGATTTACATCAAAGAGGAAAGTGGCTATATCATGTTTTTCCCGGTAATAGCTTATGGCTCCAAAGAAATTAATGCCCTCAATCAGTCGGAGGGATTCCTGTTTGAACAGAAAAACAAAAAGATATATAAAATCCAACGTAATCCGGAAAGCGAAGCCGATTTCCTCGCTACTTTCAAACAAACGCATGAAGCTTTTCAACAGCAACGGTATGACAGTTACTTTTATCTCTCTCCGCAACAGATGCTTGAAAACAACTGGTTTATATCATTCTACGAACAATGCAAGGAAAATGAAATCGAAGTTTATGGGTTTAAGGATTTAAAATCCATAAAATATTACCCGGCACGGCCCAATGTAAGCTATTCGATAAAGTCGGAAGAAAACTGGTTTGACGTGGAAATGGCGGTGGATTATGATAAACACCCGGTCTCGCTAAAAGACTTACGCAAGGCCGTCATCAACAAAGAAAAAATGGTCCCTATAGGCGAGGGGATGTATGGAATGTTACCGGATGAATTTGTTAAAAAATTTGAGACAGCCCTGAAATTCGGAGAAATCGATAAAGAGAAGGTAACACTTCAAAAATCCCAATTTTCCATCATTCACTCCCTGCTTGATCAGCAATCTGACGGCGAAATCGCCCGGGAGTTATCCGAAAAGATGCAGCTATTGAAATCCTTCGACGAAATTAAGCCCGTAGACCCGCCCGCCCAACTCAAAGCGACCCTTCGCGATTATCAAAAAGCCGGGTTGTCGTGGCTGGCCTTCCTGGCGAAGTACAACTTCGGAGGCTGCCTGGCCGATGATATGGGCCTTGGAAAAACCATTCAAATGCTTGCTTTCTTCCTGCATCTGAAAGAGAAGCAGCCCCGCAAAAAATTCACTCACTTGGTAATATGCCCCACCACACTTTTGTTTAACTGGGAAAATGAAATCGCAAAATTTACGCCGCACCTGAAAACGGAAGTACACTGGGGAAATAACCGCCTTTTTGATGCAAAAGCCTGGAGAAATAAGAATATAATCCTGACTACTTATGGTACCCTGGTCAATGATATTGAAAAATTAAGCGAATTCTCTTTTACCACTGTGGTTTTCGATGAATCGCAGGCTATGAAAAATCTTTCTTCCCTGCGGTTTAAAGCTGCTTTACTGATAAAAGCTGATTATCGATTTTCTTTAACAGGTACACCCATCGAAAACAATACTATAGAACTCTTCTCGCAGATGCATGTGCTTAACAAAGGATTGCTGGGGAACCTGAACTTCTTCCGGAAAACTTATGCCAAAAATATGGAAGGAGAAGAAAACAAGCACTTGCGGGCGGAATTGCGAAGAATTGTCTATCCTTTTATCTTGCGCAGAACCAAGGAAAATGTAGCATCGGAGCTGCCTGAAAAATCCGAGATGGAGTTTTTCTGTGAAATGGATGAACATCAGCGGAACGTTTACGATGCATTCAGGGTAAAATACAAAGACCGGTTGCTGAGCAAGATAGAAGAAGAGGGAATGAACAAAGCCCGGTTTAATGTCCTTGACGGAATCCTGAAGCTGCGGCAAATCTGCGACTCGCCTTCCCTTATCAATACCGATGAATATTACGGGGATGAGTCGATAAAAGCGGAGGAATTGCTCAGGCAGATCCATGAGAAGACCACCCATCACAAAGTGCTTGTATTCTCTCAGTTTGTAAAAATGCTGGAACTCATCCGTGCACGGCTTGATGAGGAGGAGATATTGTATACCACACTGGACGGTAGTACAAGAGATCGCCAGGAGAGAGTAAACTATTTTCAAAATTCCGATGAATGCCGCGTTTTTCTTATCAGCCTAAAAGCCGGCGGCTCGGGCTTAAATCTTACGGCAGCCGACTATGTTTATCTTGTTGACCCGTGGTGGAACCCGGCGGTGGAAACCCAGGCTATAGACCGTACTCACCGGATAGGCCAACAGAAAAAGGTCTTTGCCTACCGGATGATTTGTAAAAACACTATAGAAGAAAAAATCCTGAACCTCCAAAAACGCAAGAAAAACCTGGCGGATGAAATCATCACCGAGGAGAGCAGCTTCGTGAAAAACCTAACCAAAAAGGATATTGAGCATTTGTTTAGCTAAATCAAATAATTTAAATAGATGTTTCACAACGTTGGAAAAATAGACCGGTTTATCCGAATGGCAGTGGCAATAACCATTTTTGTTTTGTATTTTCTGGAAGTTATATCCGGTGATTTGGGTGAAGGGCTGCTTATAGCCGCTGTAGTGCTATTTGCCACAGCGCTGCGCCGCTGTTGCCCGATTTATGGCTTGTTGGGGTTTGGCACCTGCTCTACTGAACCTACCGGCAAAGAATCTCCAAAAATCAAAACAAAAAGGCTTAAGCTTTAACTCTTTTCCGTTTCATGAAAAATGCTTTTAGCTCCAAAGATTTATTGTAAATGACCCCTAAGTGAAGTTGGCAAAAAGCAATTGGCAATCTTCCCAATTGATTGCCAATTGCCAACTGCAGACTGCCAACTTCTTCCATTAGTTCTTCGCCTCATCCTTCTTCAGGTGCTTAGCCAGGAATTTTTCCATAGCCCGGTAAAAGTCAAACTGGTTTTCCTGGTTCCGGAAACCGTGGCCCTCATTTTCCTTCACCATATACTGAACATCCACGCCTCTTTCTTTTAAGGCTTCCACCATTTGATCAGACTCATCCTTATCCACCCGCGGGTCATTAGCACCCTGGGCAACAAATAATGGAGCTTCAATCTTATCTGCATGAAATACGGGAGATGTCTTCTGCATCCGAACGCTATCTTCTTCCGGGTCCCCGACCATTTCGTGCATCATATCCAGCAAAGGCTCCCAATAAGGAGGAATGGTATTCATAAACGTAAAAAGGTTGGAAACCCCGACATAATCCACACCGGCAGCATAAAGGTCAGGTGTAAAGGTCATTCCGGCCAGGGTGGCGTATCCACCGTAGCTGGCGCCGTAAATAGCAATACGATCCGGATCAGCGATGCCTTTATCAATCAGCCATTTCACTCCGTCGGTGATGTCATCTTGCATAGAAAGGCCCCATTCTTCAAAAGAAGCTTTCCAGAATTTTTTACCATAACCGGTAGAGCCCCTAAAGTTCATCTGCAGCACGGCATATCCCCGGTTGGCAAGAAACTGCACTTGCGGGTTAAAACCCCAGCTATCTCTTGCCCACGGGCCGCCATGAGGATTAACCACCACAGGAAGGTCTTTAGCATTATCCATAGTGTATCCTTTCGGAAGGGTAAGGTAACCATGAATAGTCAGGCCATCGCGCGATTCATACTTTATCGGCTTCATTTCAGCCATATCTTCTTCATCCAGCCATGGACTTACATCGGCAATCTTCGAGAGCTCGTCTTTTTGTTTATCATAAAGATAATAAGCCCCCAGCGAACGATCGCTGTAAGTTCTTACAATAAAATGATTTTCTTCTTTGTCATGGTCGGTCACCGATACTTCATATTCTCCCAATTCATCATTAAGCCGCCCATATAACTTTTTTGTCTCTTCACTGAAAAAATGACGCTGTGTTTTCCATGAAGTATAAGAGGCCGAAGTCAGCTCCTCACGCTTCCTGGAATAGCTTAACCCGGTCACATCATAATTCTCATTTTCATAAAGCACTTCTTCAATCTCTCCCGACTCAGGATCAAAAATTACCGGGGCTTTTTTATCTCTGTCCAGATTGGAAACGGCATAAAGTTTTTCATTATCAAACGTGAAAAAATAAGGGTTCAGCGCATTCTTAAAATTGGTTTTAAGCACGGTCTCAAACTCTTCATCTTCAGAGTCCCGGAAGAGCAAAGCTTTGTTTACCCCACCTTTTATGGCAGTAGCAGCACGCAGTTTGCCTTCATGATCGGTGATCCATCCCTGAATGTCACCGGGATTTTTAGCCAGCATCTCCATTTCACCGGTCTCAATATTCAGCCGGTAGGGGTCGAAAATCTTGGGATTCCGCTTGTTTAATCCAATAATCATTTCCTCGTCTATATCCGGTAAATCATCAATAATCTTCGTACGGACATCCTCTATCTCCGTAAGGGCTTTCATATTGGAACCATCTTTGTTTACTCCATACAAGGAAAAGTTTTCGTCACCTCCCTGGTCTTTTAGGTATAATAGACGATCATTGTTGGCCCATAGGTATCCTGAAATATCCCGATCCACTTCATTGGTAAGCCGTTTGGCTGAATCATCATCAATTTTTTTAACAAAAACATTAAGACGATCTTTGTATGGGGCAAAAAACGAAATATATTCCCCATTGGGTGAAATTTTAAAATTGGTTTTCTCCGGGTTTCTAAAGAAATCTTCCAGAGGAATTTTAGGTGCTTTTTCCGATGCTTTACTGCTACTTGTTAAAATGGCAGAAGCAAAGGCTGCCATTGTTAAAAACAATACAATACTTACTTTCTTCATAGAATAAATTTTAGAATAAGGTATTTTTATTAAAAGGGCAAAATTACTTGAAAACTCCGAAACGGAAATATAAAAAGCTCATTATAAGTTAATCTATTGCCATTTTAATAGCTTACGGGCTAAATATTTTACTGACTCAAAGAGGTTCAAAAGAAAATTCTCTTATAAAAACATTCCCCAAAGATGCTATGTTTTCTCTATTTTTGTCTTAAATTCATCAGCTATAATGGCGAAAAAGAAAAAATATTATGTCGTCTGGAAGGGAATGAATCCGGGCATCTATGAATCCTGGGACGAATGCAAACGCCAGGTCCAGGGTTTCGAAGGGGCAGTTTATAAATCTTTTCCCTCCAAAAGGATGGCCGAGGAGGCCTACTATGGCCATGCGGAAGATTATATCGGTAAAAGCCAGCCGAAGGAAGACATCAGTGAGGAGCAAAAAAAATTAATCGGCGAACCGGAAAAACCGAGTATTGCAGTAGACGCCGCTTGCAGTGGAAATCCGGGTATAATGGAATACCAGGGAGTAAATACGGCTGACGGTAAACCCATTTTTCACCAGGGTCCTTTTCCTGATGCTACCGTAAATATCGGCGAATTCCTGGCTATTGTTCATGCGCTCGCTGATTTAAAAAAACAAGGGAAAAACACGCCCATCTACTCTGATTCCATGACAGCCATAAGCTGGGTTAAAAAGAAAAAAGCGAATACCCAACTGCAGCGCACCTCTAAAAACAGGAAAGTTTTTGAGATGATACAGCGTGCAGAAAAATGGCTGCACAATAATTCATTCGAAAACAGGATTCTGAAATGGCAAACCAAATACTGGGGGGAAATTCCGGCTGATTTCGGTAGAAAATAATTTCTCCATTCAATTCGTTTTCTTTTGCTAAAAAGGCCTATGTATATTGATACCGTCAGGTTTATTACTTTTGTAACTCATTTACAATCAAAACCGGAATATGAATAAAATCCTTGGAATCACCATACTTATATTATGGGGAATGAGTTTCCCGGCCGAGTCCCAAAATTACCGGAATGTAGAGAACACTGCCTGGCAATCGGGTGAAAAGTTAACTTATAAAGTCTACTACCATTCAAATATGACCGGGAATATCAAAGGCGGAACGGGTCATCTTAAAGTCAAAGAAACCGATACCACTTATAACGGTCGTGATGTTTATCGCTTTATTGCCCATGGAAAATCCGAAGGAATTCTCAACTTTTTCATCAAGGTCAGGGAACATTTCGAATCGTTTACGGATAAAAAAGCTCTCGTTCCCCACTATTTCATCCGAAGAACCCGTGAGGGAAATTACCGGAAAAACGATGAAGTACGCTTCGACTATGATAACAATAAGGCCTACAGCTGGTATGATACGACAGACTTCCAAATGGGCGTTCAGGATATTATTTCGGCTACCTACTTTGCCCGGAACATGAACTTTGATACCATCCAGGAAGGAGACATGTATCATGTGGACTATTTCGTCGATGATTCTGTTTATGTGTCAGCCATTCAGTTTTTCGGTTACGATACGATTGAAACAGACTACGGTAAGTTCCGATGTCTGGGTTTCAAACCCAAAGTGGCAGTGGGCCAGGTATTCAAAGAACCCTACCCCGGTAAACTCTGGATTACCGACGATAAAAACCGCCTTCCCATAAAAGCCAAAAGCGAAGTATTTGTGGGTAGAGTAAAGCTGGAGCTCATAAAAGCGGAAGGAGTGAGGAACAGGGAAACGGGTAGAATCTCAAAAGATAAAAGAATGTATAAAATAAATTATGCGTATTAGTACCGCTTCCCTGTGATCCAGAATTAACAGCTCCTGCTAAAAAGGAGCTATTATTTTTGAAAACCTTTATAAAAGCTAATTAAATTCCTATTAATGACTTTCGATAAACTCATTTAATTCGTCGATAGAACTTTCAAATTCAAAGGCATCATTGATTTTGTAGTATTTACTTTTATCATGCACATACTCATAGGCATACTTAGCAAATTCCATCTTGGTATCCTCATAATCAAACAAAAGCATAATTCCTTTAACCTGTTCCGTTGTAAGACATTCGTTTTTAGCTATCTGTTTGGCAACGGTTAATTGAGAATCTTCAAAATCTTTAGATTTAATAGATGATTTCGCTTGATTATAATCTATCGTGCTCATCGGATAGACACAACCACCATCACTCTCGGTCGTAGTTTCTCCGGTTTCATTCCATCCATCATCACTTTCACTCCAATTGTCGCTACTCTGCTGATTTTCTGAAATTTCACCGGAAACTTCTTCATTATCCGAACCGGAGGTTGTTCCCTGTTCACTTCCCGAAGTATTGTCATTTGATCCATCGATATTAATGTTCATATTAATTGTTTGCTCCGATTGAGAATTCCCGCTCCCGGATTGAACAGTAGTTGTTATTTCTTCACCCGATGAGTTGGTTACGTTCGTGTTTACTCCCAAATTAAATTGACCCAAATTACTTTTTTTAACCTTGTTCAAATTAAATTCACCATTATCCTTTTTTTGAATGGCAAAAAAGTAATTCTCGCCCTCTTCCTTTAACCAAAGGGCTTGTTTGACATCCCTAAGGGAACGATCTTTAAATTTAATTTCTACTTTATATACATCCGGTTTTAAGCCAGGAACCTTTAAAGCATCTTTGGGGGAGGTGTTTTGCTTTTCCCCGTTTAACAATAAACTAAATTCTTTGCCGTCTTCATGAAAAATTACCAAATCAGAAGTTTGAGCCATTGTAACATTGATAGCTGTCAACGCAACAATAAACAGAATAACTTTCTTCTTCATACTACTAATGTTTTTGAATTTTTATTTTTCGAATATAAAATAATGATGAGTTAAAACGAAAATCTTATGTAAAAAAGTGTTAGACAAAACTCAGAACTCCTGATTCGCTTGGTGATAATTAGGTATTTGAGTTTTGGTGAGAGTACTTTTGAGCTTTAATACCAACTTACTAAATTAGATAATTTTTGTATATTTGTGTGAAAACAAGAAACTATGAGCCAATCAGATGAAATATTAATTTATTTGAAAAAAAATAAAAATCGATTACTCAAAGAGTATCGTTTAACCAAAATTGGTGTTTTTGGCTCAGTGGCTCATAGTAAAGACAGCGAAAAAAGTGATATCGATTT
>JAIPAH010000106.1 GCA_021740175.1 Bacteroidales bacterium | reverse complement strand
ACTACTTTATTGCCCCATTCAATAGTGTAATCCGTCAGGAACTTTTCAGCTTTTTCTTCCTGACCTTTTTCAATCATTTGAGCTGCTTTTTTATCGATTTGAGGTTGTTTTTCAAAAACCTTTTTTTGCATTGGGTCCCAAACTTTATCCACATCTTTATGCATATCCCCCCATCTTTGGGCAGTGAGTGTTCCTAAGCGGTTAAACACCCACCAGGCCGATTTCATAGTATATCCGGTTTCACGACCGGGTGTTTTATAGGTTTCGGGGAGATCATTCACTCCGGCGTATACAGGTATATAAATGGAGGTGGCCACATTATCCTGGGCTAACCATACCACGCCTCCCACTTCATCGGGGAGCCAGTCGCGGGATTGGGTGATGGTAGCGTACATAGTGTACCAACGCGCTATCGTTCTTTCACCCAGGAAACGGATATCACCTTCTTCTTCATTCACATGATACCATCCCCCGCTCACATCTTCAATTTTTAGTTGGTCATAGGGCATAAAGGGATTTGCAAGAGGGGAGATTTTCTCTTTACCGTCTTCATCTGTATAAGTTGTGAGTCTTCTCATATCATAAGGTGTTCCCTGGTAATAATCGCTGAAAATCTCCACTAATTTGGCTTTCGTTACCTTTTCATCCGGTTTGACTGAAAAAGGATAATTCTCCGAAGTAGGACTAAAATTTTTGGAAGGTGCCAACATGTCAAAGATTCGCCACTCTCTCCTTCGTGACGCCACCGACTTGCGGCTTTGAGGAGCATAGGCATAGCAAAATTCGAATTCCTCTTTGGAATCAGCCCAGTTACTATCCAGGGCCATATCGTAAATATTTTCTGAAGCCTTGAAATAATCAGGATTATCCAAATTAATTTCTCTTATTCGGCTGGCATTGGCATTGCAAGCCACATGGCCATCGGGAACGCGCCGGGCAGCCCATATCGAGCCGACTTTCCCTTTTCCGGGCCCAACAATTTCAAAGTGCCAAACTTCTTTTTTATCGGCTATTGTTAAGCATTCGCCATTATCTCGCCAGCCGTATTTTTCGGTCAGCTCTCCCGCCATTTCAATGGCTTCGCGGGCTGTTTCGGTACGCTCAAGCATCAGGCGAACCAATCGCTGGCAATCAATGAGTCCCTCGTCCGATTGTAATACATCTCTGCCTCCGAAAGTCGACTCGCCGATAGCCAGCTGATGTTCATTCATACAAGGATAAGCTGTATTTATAAATTTATTCGTATGTTCGACCTGGGGAATCTCCCCGATTTTATAATGAGCATATGCCGGCATCGCCAATGAATCGGTAGAAACCCTTTTATACATTGGTGTGGTGGCTCCCTCTTCGTGATCTTTTGCCGGCTCAATATCCATCCAGCTCCTGGTGCGGTGACTATCATCAGTGTGTGAAGTGATCACCGACCCATCCACGGTAGCATTTTTGCCTACGGTAATAGAAGTACACCCTTCGGGTACTCCACCTTCCCAATCGGCCTTGTTTTGGGCCATAAGGGGAAGGATTCCTATACTTAAAACAATTACTAACAGACTCTTCAGTTGCATCATACTTCTGGTATTTTGGTGTTTTAATATTTGAGTTATTTATTTCATCCATTCAAACAATTTATAATGCTCGCCATTCATCGCTAATTTTTCGTAAACTTTTTGCGCCTGCTCATTAGTTTTGTCAACATACAGACGCAGCCCGAGGAGATGATCATCCTGCATTACCAATCCTTTAATATGTTCATACATAGTAGAAAAAATCCGTTGGTCCCTGTATCCAGGTAAGACGTAAACCGACTGAATCCAGTAAACAAAGCCATTACGCCAATCACTCCATTCGGGAGTTAAGAGCGTGGTGGCAACAACCTCCTGGTTTCCTATCGCTACCAGGTATTTTCCTTTGGAAGGGTCATCAAAAACAGCGCGAACACCCCTGTTAACCATTTCCCTATTCAATTCCAGGTTTTCTGTTTCCAATGCCATAGCTATTTGAAAATCAACAATCCTCGCAATATGGCTTTTATGGGCTTGCTCAACAACAACTTTCATCTTTTCCGGTTTTGAAATTGGGAAGATAAATATTTTTGCAGAACTATTATTGTAATTTTGCAAAAAAACACAAAAGTGAGGAATGAGTGACCTAATCAATCATGAATGCGGTATAGCTTTGGTGAGGCTACGTAAGCCTCTTGAATATTATCTTTCAAAATACGGGACACCGTTTTATGGGTTAAATAAACTGCACTTGCTTATGGAAAAGCAACATAACCGCGGTCAGGACGGCGCCGGGATAGTCAGCTTAAAGCTGAATATGCGACCCGGACAACGTTATCTTCACCGAAAACGTTCCAATAATCAATCTCCTATAAAAACGATTTTTAATGATGTCTATTCAAAATTTGCTGATCTTCAGAAAAATCACCCCCATCTTCTCCGGGATGTTAATTGGCTGAAAAACCATTACGGTTTTACGGGTGAGCTTTTTTTAGGACACTTGCGATATGGCACTTTTGGTGGAAATGATTTGGAATTCCTTCATCCTGTTATGCGAGAAAATAACTGGAAAACTAGGAACCTGGTTTTAGCCGGGAATTTCAACTTTACAAATGTGGATGAGCTATTTGAGCAATTGGTCGAATTGGGGCAGTTTCCCGTGGAGACTTCTGATACTATTACAGTCCTGGAAAGGATCGGCCATTTTCTCGATGAAGAAAATGAAAGACTTTATTCGCATTATCGTAACAAGGGTCTGAATAAAATTGAAATAACGGATCAAATTGTAGAAAATTTAGATGTTCACCGCATCCTGGAAGAATCGGCCAGGCGATGGGACGGGGGTTATGCCATAGGAGGGCTTTTAGGTCATGGCGATGCATTTGTCATGCGCGATCCGTCAGGTATCCGCCCCGCCTTTTATTATATGGATGAGGAAGTTGTAGTGGCAGCATCAGAACGGCCGGTAATCCAGACCGCATTCAATGTCCCTATGGAAAGGATCCGGGAAGTTAAGCCCGGACATGCATTACTTATAAGGCCCAGCGGTGAAGTTAAGGAAAAAGCTTTCAAGGAAAGTACTAACGTCCGGCCTTGCTCCTTTGAGCGAATTTATTTTTCAAGGGGATCGGATAAAGATATTTACAACGAACGAAAAAACCTGGGGAAATACCTTGTGGAAGATATTCTAAAAGAAGTCAACTATGACCTTAAAAACACGGTATTTAGTTACATACCTAATACCGCCGCTGTAGCTTATTATGGCATGATAGACGAGCTTCATAGCTTCTGCGACACTATCAAGAAAGATAAACTAAAAGCCTTACAAGGAGATTATTCCGAAGAAAAACTCGAAGAAATTTTATCACTCCGTCCCCGTGTGGAGAATGTTGCTGTTAAAGACGCTAAAATGCGCACCTTTATCACGGAAGATCAGAAACGGGATGAACTTGTCGCCCACCTATATGATGTTACTTACGGGATAATCGAAGATGGTCGGGATAACCTGGTGGTTTTGGATGATTCCATCGTGCGGGGTACTACACTCAAGCAAAGCATTATTCGTATACTCGACCGGCTTAATCCCAAGCGCATCATAATCGGTTCTTCCGCGCCTCAAATACGCTACCCGGACTGTTACGGAATTGATATGGCCAAGCTCAATGATTTTGTAGCATTCAATGCAGCTATCAGGCTTTTGAAAGAAACTAATCAGCAACACATCATTAACGAAATTTATCGGAAATGTAAAGAAGATTCCTCCAAGCCTAAAGAGGAAATGGAAAATCATGTCAAAGCCGTTTATGAACCCTTTACTGCCAAGCAAATCTCTGAAAAAATATCAGAGCTCGTGGCTCCTCCCGATATAACGGCGGAAATAAAAATCGTATACCAATCTATCGAAAATTTACATAAAGCCATTCCTTATCATAACGGAGATTGGTACTTTACGGGAAACTTCCCGACACCGGGAGGGAATAAAGTAGTAAACCAATCCTTTATTAATTACATTGAAGGGAAAGATGAAAGAGCTTATTAAGGCTATTGTTAGTGATTATAATGAATCAACTTTCGATCGGATATTTTCCGCAATCTCCTCAAACTCTTCCTCCGAAAGTTTAAGTTTTGGCTGCTTAAAATCCATATCATAAATCGAATTGATGGGTATCAAATGAATATGGGCATGGGCGATTTCCAGGCCGATAACGGTAATACCCACCCTTTGGCAAGGGATAGCTTTATCGATGGCTTTACCTACTTTTTTGGCAAAGGCAAACAATTCTTTATACCGATCATCATCAATATCAAAAATATAATCCACCTCTTTTTTAGGAATTACCAAAGTATGGCCTTTAGCCAACGGATTAATATCCAAAAAAGCCAAAAACCTGTCATCCTCTGCTACTTTATAAGCAGGAAGTTCACCGTTTATGATTTTGGTAAAAATGGAGCTCATAATAACTAATGTTGGTAATTTATATCAATAATTTCAAAAGGAATCTTTCCTGCCGGTACTTGGATTTCAACTATTTCGCCAACTTCATGACCCAGTAGCCCTCTTCCTATGGGGGAATCTACGGAGATTTTGCCTTCTTTAAGGCTGGCTTCCGACTCATTAACCAGAGTATACTTCATCTCGTTTCCATTGTGTTTATTCTTTATAGTCACGGTGGCGTAGATATACGCTTTCGACGTATCAATCTTTGATTCGTCTATTATTCTTGCCTGGGCAATTTTTTCCTGCAATTTGGCGATCTTCATTTCGAGCATTCCCTGAGCATCTTTCGCTGCATCATACTCAGCGTTCTCAGAAATATCTCCTTTATCCCGTGCCTCTGCAATCTGCTTGGAAATCTTAGGACGCTCCACACTAATCAAATGTTGCAGCTCCTTTTTCAGTTTATCCAAAGCTTCTTTTGTAAAATATTTCACTTCTGCCATAAAACGCCTTTTTTTGATTTCATGAAAAGACAAAAATAGCAAGAAGACCCCCGAGAGAGCCCTCTTGCCACTAATTTTCAATGTTTTATAAATCTTTTTTAGAAATTCACTCTTGCACCTATACTATGCGTATTGTCAAAATGTGCCGTTGACCTAAACGCATAATCCACGGCAAATGTTGTATTGCTTTCTTTTTCCAAAGGAATTTCTACAGTCATTCCGGCGCTAAGGCCGTCATCGACAGTGTATCGCTCACCACTTTCGATATCATTGGTAATTCCTTCCTCCGTAGTATAAGAACCTCGCAATTGCAGGTAATCCATCAATTTATACTGAGCTCCCAAAGTCACCTGGTCGTTAGTAAAAGAATTGGAACGGAAATTACCAGCCAGGGTAAAGGTGTGCTTATCAAAAATAAAATCATAGGATGCCCCGATATTCATTTGCGAAGGCAACTCATAAGATGCCGAACGCTGTTCAAGCGTGAACTCATCCTCCTGCGATGGAGGTCTTACTCGAAAAGCGATACCGTCGCCGGTATAACTCAATTTTGTTCCCCAATTCCTAAGGGTTATCCCAAAGCGGATGTTATCCTTGGGACCGGTTACATACTGTATTCCAGCGTCGAGAGCCAAAGCAGTAGCGCTCAGGTCGGAAATATTTTCCGAAATTGCTTTCACCTGCAGTCCCCCGTAAATGCTATTGGAGAAAATTTTGGAGTAGGAAACACCGATGTTCATCAGGTTAGGCGAAAAAGTTCCGATATCACTCTCCGGTGTATTAACTTCCGTTTTGGAAATATCCCCGAAACTCATGGACATCATATTAAGGCCTATCACCCCGGAGGGGCCGGCTTTCTGTGTTAATCCGAAGGCCATGATATCGGTACCGCTGCCTTTTAACCATTGGGTGGAGCTGAAAATCGTTTCCGTTCCTTCAGTAAAGGCAGCTCCGGCAATGTTGACAAACATGCTTTCAAGTCCTTGCACATTGGCAGTGCTCACACTCCCCCAGCCGGAACTTCTTGCCCATGGATTTATCAGGAGTTCAGTGGCTCCGGCTTCCCCTGAACGGTCTTTATTTCCGGCTAATGCATCATTAGCCGGAAAAATAAACAAACCTGATAATAATACTGCTATTAAATAATGATATATCGTTTTCATAAAATATAACTTTTTATCATTCTACAAATTAATTATCAAGGATTAAAATGCGTTCAGGTCAGTTGGACGCATCGCACCAAACCATTTCACCACGCGTTCGCCTTTTCCGGGCGCATCGACATGAATATAATAAACCCCACCTGCTACGGGTATTCCGGCAAAGTTATTCAAATCCCAGTCTAATTGCGTACTCGGATTATCCTTCTTGTACTGCCGTATCATCGTACCACTTACATTATATATTGTGATGGTACAACGCTCGGGCAGATTTGTAAACTTCACCCTGTTATCTAACTGATTCTGTTCGTACTCGTTATAACCATAGTACGGGTTCGGTACCACACTGATCAGATCCAGGTCATTCTTGACATCATCTTCTGTCTTTTCTTCCGGAGCTGCTCCGTCAGTACTAAACTTATAGACCGGATTACCCCGGGATATATCCACCTGCGGAATATCATATTCATCCAGTGCGCTCTCATTGTTAGTTTTAAAATTGTCGAATGGCTTATTCACGCGCAATTCAATCCTGGCTTCATTATCCAGCCATTTTGCCGTATCGGCTGCCAAGGGTAGATTGACCCACATTGCAGCACTATACACAACATCAATCGGTTGTAACCATTTTTCAGTGATACCCTCGAATTTATCTCGATCCAACATCGACTTCATAGATTTCCCTGCATCATAAGGTGGCATTTTATAATGTACCGTATCAAGTGATAGAAGCGGGAACGTCAATGAGTCATGAGCAAACACATAAACGTAATGTTTGCCTCCAAGGGCAGGCTCTCCGGTTTTCGTATACACTCTGGATGATGGGTTCCAAAGCATATCGCGACCGTTATCCTGGGCCCACCATGAATCCTCTCCGAAAGCCATATTCAGGCGCTCGCCGGTTTCGACATTAACGGCATATCCCGGGAACCAACCCATACCGGTGCTATCAACATAGTTGGAATTAAGAAGCGGATCATCACTTTCTACATTGGCCTCCCCTTTAACGTTAACCGAAGGTGATTTTCGGGGTTTGTACTGCATAGCTCCTCCTTCAGCCAATTCAGGGTTAGGTTGTGTCTCTACGACGGGACAACGTGTCCATTTCGTAGAATCAGGCGTGATAATAATATCCACACTGGATAAAGAGCTCCATTTAGCTTTTTCCCTTGGATGTAAATCACCAAAAGGTGATGAAGTTTCTTGTTTCTTCCGTTTAATGGCAGGGCCTACCTTATTTTGGTAATTCGTAGCCACCATCTTGAATGGTGCCCATGTTCCGTTCAAAACACTTTCAAACACAGAGTTTGGATCGGCGGCATATTGTTCCGTTATGGTTAAGTTTACATCTGCCATATCAGCTGCACTTGCTTCAGCTCCTCCGGGGTTATTTGTCCCGGCTAAAATCCAATCTGTATAACCAAATGGTGCCAAATCATTATCTGGTATACCCGTCAACCAACGATTTAATGAATCTTTAAATGTTATACTTGAACCAATATAGCCGTTCTCCTCAGGATGGTAATATATTGGATCTGTCGGATTATCTGTAGTTCCTGTTTCAAGTTTTCCTAAATAAATCGGGCCTGGTCTATAAACCTGCTTGAGCTCCACGGAAATCCCTAAATCAAGGAACAACTGTTCATAATTTCTTAAAATCGTTGTATCCGATTTATAAATTTCTCCATTATCCAAATCTTTCAAATACCATTTCGCGACATACTTATTAAGTGTATCCGCACCCTCCTGGGCGTTAGGCTCACCGGTAACATCCTCAAATTGATACTTTATTAATGAATCAAGAATGATTGCATAATCACCTGGTTTGACATTCAATGGGTCAATTACTTTAACATTTACCGGGCCCTGACCGGGTTTATACTTCAGTGTATTCGCCATGGGATAATCCTCATCCGTAATAGATACTGTCGAATCATAAGGAGGCTTACGCAAGACATCTTCATACACCTCTTCATCCAAACGGAGATAATTCCCATTGTTTCCTATACCCTGGAGTCGTGTTACTGGTATACCTTCCCCGTAGTCGGCATTTTTCTTTCTTGCAGTCATATTTTTATGCGGGATTCCCGTATATGACTGAATATTATTCCGGCCTTCGAGGTAAGGCAATTTCTGACCTTCGGGTTGAGTCTGCGGATCATAATCTAAATAATTATTATACCCATATGCGATGGCCTTGTAGTAATATTGCCGATGGTTTACCAAGTCTTCACCGGTAAAGTGATCTTGCGTTACTTGAAATGTATGAGTGATCCCTTCATCCGCACCATCGACTTTAACACGTGGCACGGTGGCATCCAGGTTTTCATCATATTCGTAGTTTATGATCCGATCCACATCATTATCGATATCACATTGCAGCACTAATTGGGCTTTATCCGGGTTATCAAAATCAGCCGGAGAAACATTTGGGCTTTTGATTTGATAAACTTTATACCCTTCAAAAACATATGTTGAATCCCAACTCTCGCCTGCCGGTGAACTAATCGTGGGATCGACTTCCTCATATTGCTCCCTGTAATTATTACCTGTATTGTTAACGTCTCTATTAGTCAGGAAAATCGTAAGCTCCTGGTCTTCCTCTTTTATTGTTAAGTCAGGAGCATTTGGTCCGTTTACCACCTGGAAACAATTTTCAAAAAGGGCTTGGGCTTTATCATCAGCCACCTTAAGTTTTTCTACTGATGCAAAAGGTCCCCCTCTCTCGGCGCGAGCCCATGGAATGCCGACAGTGATGTAGTTAACACCTCCCGGGTCGAGCGTGAAAGGTCCGGCCGACTGCATAAAACGCCGGTCTCCCGGTTGGTTCCCAGCGGTTTCCTCGGTCCAGTTTTTGGGGCCATTCGGCGACTGACCGTTGGTTCCCCAATTACAAGGATCGGTGTTGCCGGGGAACATAAAATCACACTCAGGTCCATAGGCTCCTGAGGATTCATGTGCATTACCCCCGTAGAGCATCTTGGAACCATCCATCCATATTCCGCGGAGGTAATTATAGTAATCGATAGCATATGATGGATCGTGCATATATGGTCCTGCTGGGTTTCCTGAAGGATTGTTGTGATAAACAAAGCGGCGCATTCCGAAACGTTCGTTATCCGCTATAGTATCATCAAAGTTTACGCCATTTATAGCGCTACCATCATTAGCGCTTCCTGCCGGAGCATCAAAGTTAAATATGGAACAATCCCCCGTAAAGGCCTCATTAGCTTCTCCGTCGTCATCAATATAGGGGCCTTGAAAGAAATCCACCCCGATTGCCGGAGGGTTCTCACCATAAGCCCAGGGCTGTCCGGATCCGTCCACCTCTTTGCCATTATAACAATATCCCAGTCCGCGCTCAACATCACATCCGACAAAATCGTCGTTGTGATACCCGAGATCGGTATCTACCCATTGACTAAAGTACGTGTCCTGCAGGGTATATGTGGAGCGATTAATAATTTCATACGAATAAAATGTCATATCATTCACTTCATCATTGGTGGAGAACCCAAAAGCCTGGGCCCTTATCTCCACACCGATAGGTGTTCCTTCGGTTTCCTGGTGAGTATTCCCTTTATCGTTAAATACCCACCACAAGGTTTCATCCCCTTTAATCACCTGGTCGGCTAAAACGGAAGTATTAGGTTTAACAAAATCGGCTTCTTCATCCATGGTAGGGATATCTTCTTTGCATAATTCATTATTCAAATCATAATAGGGATAATCTCCCTGTGATGGATTATAATCGCCATCGCCGTTTTTATCATAAAAAGGAGCCAGGTAATAACTTTGCCCTTTATTGACGTCACCATGCGCCGGCCATTCCTGAATAGAACGCGGGATACTGTAATCGGGATATTGTTCCGGTTTGTCCCACTTAGCTACAAATTCATTGACTTCTTCCCTGCTAATAGGAAAAAAGCGATCGTATGCTTTACAAGTCTGTGGACTAACACTGGCAGCTCCATCCACGGTAAGAGGGCCAGGCCAGTAATCGACGGTATTGCTGCCCTGAATATCAGGCCCATACCTGTACATCTGAGCCGCAAGTTTGAGCTGGTCATTAACATCAACACCTCCCAGCCATAAAGCGGCGGAGAACATTGAGGTTTGTCCCGTTCCTTTGGGTATTTCGTATTGACCATTTTCGAAATCCCACCACATATCGCCGCTGACATTAATCCGCGTTCTTACATTATTAACATCCAAATACTTATAGGCTGAACCCGGCAAACAACCTGCGGCAGTGGATTTGATTGTCTTCGTGCGTTTGTTATTCGTCGTATCTTTTATCCATTCTCTTGCCGTAGAGTTGTCAGGAATAAAAGATAGTGTCGCAAACACAAGTACAAATAAAATTATTTTGCTTCTATACATAATTTTCCCTTTATCAATTTCTTAATCAATTAAAATTTAAAGTTTACACCTATTCGAATCCTTCTTGGAGTGGTATAATTCCCAGGATCATTGATTCGCATCGCATACATTGTCCGGAATGCCTGGGAGTCTATCTTTGAATTAATATTTGTCTGCCACTGATCGGCTTCAAGATAGCCATCATCATCAGCATTTCCGGTAGCAGAGTACACGTTAAGTATATTCTGAGTATCAAACAAATTAAGCACCTGAAGATATACATTCATGGTTGTGGCCCGTTTGTTTTTTCCGTGGCCAAATGCAATGCTAATATCCCGGTCAAATCGCAGGTCAAATCTAAACTGCGAGGGCTTTCGCGCTCCGTTAATCGATCCCTGAACACGCCGGTTATTTGATAAGGGGGTAGGAAATATACGGCTGGATTTGGTATA
>JAIPAH010000009.1 GCA_021740175.1 Bacteroidales bacterium | reverse complement strand
GTATTTTCCGCACATCGCCATGGCGGTATTTTGGTTCGGATTAATCACCCGGCTGGTGAAAACCAATAAAACCATCCAGGCGCAATCCACCCAATTTTTTTCCGACCGGAAAGTACGCCTGGGAAGCAATTTGTTTCATATGGGAATAATTATGGTATTCCTGGGCCACTTCACCGGGCTTTTCACGCCCGAAACGCTCTACCACATAGTAATTTCCACCGAAACCAAACGTATTATCGCCATTACGCTGGGCAGTATTTTCGGAACCATGACTTTTGTGGGGATCATTATCCTGATAACCCGGAGGATTAACGATGACCGCATTCGAGTCAACAGCCGGTTCCAGGATTATTTTCTTTTGTTTCTCTTGCTTGTAGAGATTGGTTTGGGATTAGCTTCCGTATCAACAACAGCCACTGCATCCGTGGAACATTATGCATCCTTGGGAGTTTGGGCGCAGAAAGTCATCACCTTCCAGCCCGATGCCGGAGCCGTCATTTTAGGGCACAATCTTATTTACAAACTCCACATCGTGGTGGGACTCTTTATTTTCATCATCTTCCCTTACACTAAACTAATGCACATGCTGACAATACCCCTGGCATACTTCTTCCGGTCAGGTTATCAGCTGGTGAGGAAAGGTTTGCAATGGAAATAGCAGCAAACTGATTTTTCTGCGTTAAGCAAAAAAATTGTAAATTCGAGTACGAATTAAAAAAAGTGACCCATGGAAACACCAAGCCAGGACTTAAAAAACGAACATGAAGCAATTCAGGAAGCGCTGGACGTCTTAGAAAAGATGTGCGCCAATCTTAATAACAATCAAAACGTCAGCCAAAACGACATCACAGACATGATAGATTTTTTGAAGGTTTTTGCGGATAAATGTCACCATGGTAAGGAAGAGAACCATTTCTTCCCGGCGTTAGAAGAAGCAGGTATCGCCAGGACAGGAGGTCCTATCGGCGTAATGCTGGATGAACACGAGCAGGGGCGTGAATTGATAAAAAACATGCATAGCGCCACGGCAAAAGGAGATATCGATAAGAAAGCATTTGTAGAAGCTGCATCTTCCTATATTGATCTTTTGAGGAACCACATTAATAAAGAAAACACGATCCTTTTCCCTATGGGGGATGCTCGTTTGACGGACCCAAAACAAAACGACCTGCTGAACGATTTTGAAACCCTTGAAACAGAAGTGATTGGCGAAGGAAAACATGAAGAACTTCACCGGGTGCTGGAAAGCCTTAAGGAGAAGTATCTGCAATAACAATACCGCTGTAAAGCGGGAGTTTCTCCCTGCAAACCACAGCTTCCCTATGCTTTCCGGTCGAAAAGACGTTGACAAGTGATTTTAGGGAGGGTGGAAGGTCTTAGTTCCGGGTTTCGGATTCCGGGTTTCGAGATACCCTGTGAAGAAAACCCTCCCCCTGTTGCTAAAAGAAAGCGTATTGAAAGCCCGCTGAAGCGGACTATAAGGAGAATATGGGGGAATTTTTGACACCCGGATCAATCCGGGTACTAATCTTATCGGGGTAATTTTGCAAGCTTGCTTTATGAGAAGAACCCCTCCCTTCAGGTAAGTGTTATAGAACTACCGCCTGATATTTTTAGCTTAAAAGAAGGGCTTTTGGCATATCAAATAAGACTTATTATATAAAATTTGTTTGAGGTGTAAAAATAAATACTAATCTTGAGAGAGACTGATTAAATTTATGATTTACTGCACTTTTGATGAAAAAGAAAATATGATAATAATTTTTGGCTAATAAGGTGTTCTGACTTTATTGAAGAATGTTAATTTCTAAACTTTGCACATTTCAAGCAGTAACTACAATTAAAGGTGCAGCGCACCTTAATATTTATAGCTAGAACATCTACCCTTTTAATCACTGAGGTGCGGAGCACCGAAATATTTGTCTTGCGCTACGGTTGAGAAGATTACGGTGCTCCGCACCTTATTGGAGGTTTGTATTATATCTTTAGCTATAAATATTACGCTGCTCCGCAGCGGGAATCCTTATCCCTGAATAAGTCCTTTTTTAAGAATCAGAGGAATGAGCATTTAGAATAAGATTACAATAGAAGATTAAATTTAAGCAAAGTAGTTTTCCACCGTCTTATTAAGAGAATGGTTGTTGGTAATCTATGACTTATCAACTGATTAAAGTAGGTAACTAACTTTACACCTCAAAAATTCGTTTTTAGTATCTTTGTAAAAAAGGTGAATATGAAAAAGCTTGTTTTACATATCAATGAATCGGTTTATGAAGATTTGAAACGATTTCTCCGTCATTTTTCCAATGAGAAGGTTAGAATCGAGGAAGAAACCCCGAATAAAAAAGAAAAGCAACCAGAATTCTCGTATGATGATTTTGAGGAAAAATGGGCGGGGTTATTAACAGACCAGGAAAATACGAATTGGAAGGAAAAACGTATTGACTACCTCAATGAAAAGCATACCTGATGAAAGTACTTCTTGATACGAATATCATACTTGATTATCTTCTGAAACGCCCTCAATTCTTTGAGTCGGCCAGAACCTTATTCAAATGGGCTTTCGATGGAACAATAACGGCTTTTATAAGCGCCTCAGCCGTAACTGACATTTATCACCTTGTAAGCCGGGCAAGGAATCATGACACTGCCTTAAACTTTATAAAAGATTTAACGCATTTCATTGATGTCGCGGATATTGATAAATCGGTTATATTAAAAGCCTTGCATTCAAAAATTGTGGATTTTGAAGATGCTGTACAAAATTTTACTGCTCAAAAATCCGGGATTCGTTATATTATTACGAGAAATGAAGGTGATTTTAAAAACTCAGAACTTGAAGTTTTAGCTCCCCATCGTTTTGTAGAGAAATTCAGAGAACTCTGATTCACCTTATTTACTGATTTTCGAATAAGGCCAGGGTATCGGACTGACAGTCTCAAGCTTTAAGAGGAGTCATAATCAACATGATTTGACCCTCCAGCTTTTGGCGTAGGTCTGCGGGAAGATCAAGATGGAAGGTCTTTGCGGTTCCGGGTCCCTTATTCCGGGTTTTGAAATACACGGTGAAGGAAATCCCTCCCCTGTTGCTAGAAAAAAAACGTATTAAAAGCCCGCTGAAGCGGGCTATAGGGAGAATATGGGGGAATTTTTTGACACCCGGATCAATCCGGGTGCTAACTTCATTGATATGATTTTGCATGCCGTCTTTATGAGAGAATAGCATCCCCTGCCCGACTGAACTGCGTCAGCCGCTCAGGCGGGCGCATTCATGCGGGTGTTTCAGAAATTTCGGATAATATTTTTAGCACGCTTCAGCGTGCATCTATGCTGCCAGGATTTGCTACTTTATATCCCTTTCGATATTGGTTTTTCGCTTGTATTTGCCGGTTTCGTAACATATACGACCGAAAACTATAGCCGGATGGATGCGAAGTTCATCGGCAAAATCGGTGATGAGCTTGTCATCAAAACGGCTATGGGTTCTGAAAAAATCTTCCCATTTATCAGAGGGAATCAGATGATCCGAAGCAAAGGTATTGGCCTCTTGTTCCTTTTTATCCCCGGAATATTTGTAAGTGTCTTGCAGGTCTACGAATTCTTCGTGGGTCCGGTCCTCGACAAGATGGAGAAAAATGTGTCCTAATTCATGAAACAACGTGAAAGCGAAATTATCGATGCGCTTATGCCGCAGCGTCATGGCAATGGCCGGAGTGCCGTCGATCATAAAAGAAATACCATCTACCGGTGTTTTTTCGAAATGGGGTTGATATACCAGGATGATACCATATTTGCTTAAGCTTGTTTTTATTCGGTCTTTGGTTTTGCTGTTTTCCCGTAGTATCTCGTTCAATTCGGCTAACAACTTATCCTTAGCCTTTTTATTGAAAGGATTATCGGGTTTTATGCCCCGGGCGGTATATTTAGCCAGTTGCTTCCATCCCTGCAGATTAACCGGGCTGACCTCCAGCTTTTCGGATTTACGATAATAATCCGCAGCAGCTTCTTCAGCCATTTCAGGTATCCCGGTGGGATCATCCACTTCGTAAAGGGCTTTGAGTTTCGGAATATCTTCAACCGGATCATCATTTATGATCCGCAACCTTCGAAAATGTTTTGCCGGAATGGAAGGCTTTATATGTTGCCATTTTTCAATCGCTTCCGACCTTTTCCGGGTATTTTCGTCAATTCTTGCTTTATCCAGCTCGTATTGTTTCTGGGCATTCATCCAGTAATCCGCGTCAATGCCCAAAGCTTTTTCCAGCAACAGGGCAAGGTGAGGTGTGATATTTCGTTTTCCACGGATGATTTCATTCAATTGAGAGCGCTCAATACCCAGGTTTTTGGCCAGTTCGCCCTGCGACATACCACGTGCCTCTAACTCATCCTTGATATCTACGCCGGGATGGAAGGCCCTTGCAGGGATGGTTTGCTTAATGTCTTGGTTAGTCTTCATAGTGCTTTGATATTTTTTCCAGTTCCAATACTTCTATGCGTGCAGGCTGTTCGGCAGAAGCTACTTCCTGAAATATCAACCGGTATTGTTTGTTGATCCAAACGGCACTTTTGCCTTGTAAGTCGCCGGATTTCTTTTCATAGTGCAGACTTTTAATCTGGTAAAGCTGCTCAATTCGTGTGATGTTCCGTAATCGCGTAACGATTTTCTGATACTGCTTTTTCAGATGCGGATTCGATTTAAAGCGCTTGTCTTTTACCTTTTTACCCTCATATAAATCGATTAGCAACCGACTCTTAAAACGAATCTCCATTTACAAAACTATTATTTTTATTTTTTGTTCACAAATTTGTGAATGATTTTACTAGTGTTAATAGTTATGTTGATACTAACTTTGTTGAGTTTTTTGCGAGGTGTGAGTGTGTTCATGGTTTACTGCAAATGGTTTTGAAGTTCGAAGTTAAGAAAAATCAGTTCTAATGATAGGTCTCGATTTTGAGAAGTTACCTTGTGGTTAGTTCTATCGATATCGCGAATTAGTGCGAATTCTTAGCGAATAATTGCGAAGGCGATGGCTGGATGTTTGCATTGTTGGATGGTTGAATGAATGACCTTCCAGCTTTTGGCGGAGGATTGGCGGGGAGGAGAAGATGGAAGGTCTTTGCGGTTCCGTGTCCCTTATTCCGGGTTTTGAAATACACGGTGAAGGAAATCTTTCCCCCTGTAGCTCAAAGAAAGCGTATTGAAAGCCCGCTGAAGCGGGCTATAGGAGAAATATGGAAATTCACCTGACACCCGGATAAATCCGGCCCGCCCGACTGAACTCCGTCAGCCGCTCAGGCGGGCGCATTCATGCGGGTGTTTCAGAAATTTCGGATAATATTTTTAGCACGCTTTAGCGTGCTTCTCTGCTGCGGGGATTTGCTATAAAAAACCTTATTTGTGTCTCTTCAATTTAATAGCTTTGTTTAATTACTTTCCTAACAGTATTGGCATTTTTTGTATTTATCATCATAATATAAAAACCTTCAGATAGATGAGATAAATCCAGATGCGCTTCATTAGCTGGCGGATTTTGTTCTAACACTTTTTTTCCATTTTCATCAAAAAGCTCAATTTTGTGAATCGGATATTTTTCATGACAGATGATGTTCAAAAAATCTGATGCCGGGTTCGGAAAAACGGAGATATCCACATTTTGCTTCTTTTCCGGAATACCCACGTCATTGGTAATAACGGACTTCAGCGCATAATACTTCCAATTCGTAAAGCGGCTATGCCCAAGATTATGTGAAAAAGATAATACCCCATAACTGGTATAGTTTTCTTCATTTTCAATTTTAATCAATGAACTGCCGCTTTCTCCGGGAATGCCATTTGCATGATTGACGCCAAAACTATGCTCTTCAGCTATATCCGCAACCCCATAACTATAATAAAGGGTATCACCATTATAAGAATTAGAATCTATTGAAGGCATAGTAATCCCCGGATATGAAAATTTATAAAAAATGCCATCAAGTAAAATGGTATCGTTGGACTCAAACCCAATGCTTATCCATCCTGTATTTTCTCCGACCGGCTCTTCGAGTTCCAGCACCGCAAAATCAGTATCTGCCATGCTCCAGTTTTCAAAGTAGTAGATTTTGCTTACCCATGAGCATTCAAAAAGATTGCTAAATGTTCCGTTATCATAAACCGGGCAAACAAAAAGGGAATCAACAATGAAGGGATCTCCCGGAAAACTAAACACACAGTGACAAGCTGTTAAAACGTGTCTTGGACCAATCATACTTCCTGAACAACCGCCCTTCAAAGAATCGTTTACCCGCTCAAATAGTTTCATACTGGTTCTTAACGGAAATTTATGAATGTTATAATCCAAAGAAGCCTGCCTTTTCCATGTGAAATTTGTTTCGGGAATTACATTTTCCTGGGGAACAGCCACATCCAATAAGTTGTATTGGTCGTCAAAATTACCAGTATTGAACGCGGTTCTTTCACTCTGTTTGGTTGTGTCAAACTCTGGCATTTCCAAAGTGTCCGTAACTCCGGATGACAAATCGGTAACAAGTAAGTTTTTCTCCTGTGCTTGCGCGATAACCGAAAGAAATATCAATATGTCGATAACAATCTTTCTCATAGTATCATATTTTAACAGTTATAAAATTTTGTGAAATATTGTTGCCCATCAGCGGCAGTTATTCGAAATTTTCGAATAGCTGAATCTTCTTCAATTTCGCCTGACTTAAAAACTTTCCTCAGATGTAATTATTTAGCTGCCCCAAACCAGCCTTAGTTTACTCAAAAATACAAATTAATTGATGTTATTAACAAGGCATTCTGCTAAGTGTTGATAACTTGTGGTTTTCAATCGTTTTTAGGTCTCTGAGAATGCCGTCTTAAAGCGGTTCGATATTTTTTATTGGCAACGAAGGGGTTCTCCAGAAGCTATTTTCAAAAATACAACGATATCAACAATTTGGGCTTTGACATATTGATAACTATTGGCCCAAATATTTGGTTTTGAAGGATTCGGTGGCCTACTTTTGTATAAAGTCAAACAAAAAGTGACGAAAGACCAACTCATACAACAACTTCAGGAAAAGGACAAAATTATCCAAGACCTTATTGACAAGGTTGATGATTTAACTTACCGCCTGGAGCAGGCTGAAAAGCGGATTGCAATGCTTGAAGCGGAGAATGCAGCATTAAAAACTGAGAACGCCGAATTAAAAGCCCGACTGAACCAAAACAGTAAAAACAGTAGCAAGCCCCCTTCCAGTGAAGGGTATCAAAAAAAAGCCAGCTATACCCCGGTCAAAAAAAGGGAAAAAAGGAGGCCAAAAAGGCCACCGGGGAAGGACCTTGCAACAAGCAGCTCACCCCGACCATATCATCCCTTGCCAGCCAAGCCCGTGCACATGTGGACACGCTTTCACCAGCCAGGAACTCAAGCTGGCCGAGCGACGCCAGGTATTTGATTTACCCCAGCCCCGTTTGGAGGTGAAAGAATATCAAATCCAAAAAGCTACTTGCCCGCACTGTGGCACAACTTCCCGGGGCACGGCCCCTGATGGAGTCCAGGCGCCGGCCCAATACGGGAATGGGGTGAAGGCCTATATGGTTTTGTTGGGCACACACTTTACGGTGCCTTTTAAAAAAGTCCAATTGTTGTTTAACGACTTATTCGGCTATCCCATTAACGAATCGACCGCATGGTCAGCCGGTCAACTTTGCTATGACAAGCTGGCTTTAACCGAAGAAATTATTAAAACCAAAATAGCCACCAGTTCCATTGGCCATGCCGACGAAACCGGCATGCGCGTTGAAGGGAAACTATACTGGTTACACACAGCCACCACTCCACGGTATACGTATCTTTTTACTCATAAGAAAAGAGGGGGCCTGGCTTTGAAAAGCGAAAAGTCATTGCTTCCCCGATTTACCGGTTGGCTGGTGCATGACTGTTGGAGTAGTTACTTCAAATTTCACGGGTTCAAACATGCCATTTGTGGGGCCCATATTCTTAGAGAATTGGAAGGACTCATCGAAAACCACCAAAGCAAATGGGCCAAAACATTAAAAGCGTTCCTTTTGCACCTTTACCACATGCCTTTTGAAGAAAGACTCAAACGACGCGACCAGCTTTGTCGTAGATTTGACCATATCTGCTCCATAGGGAAAGAACAGGAACCCGCCCCGGTAAAAACAAAGGGAAAACGGGGCCGAGACAAACGCACAAAAGGCCGGAACCTTGTGGAAAGACTCATCAGGGAAAAGAAGGCGGTATTGGCATTTGCCTTTAACCCCCAAGTACCGTTTACGAATAATTTGGCAGAAAGGGATATTCGGCCCATTAAAGTAAAACAAAAAGTCTCCAACTGTTTCCGAACGGTCAAAGGGGCTGACATTTACTCGCGACTTCAGGGCTTTATTTCAACAGCCCGTAAAAACAATCGCAATGTCTTTTTAGAATTATGTCATACCTTTGAAAGACATAATTTCATTACCAATGGGTAGCTGGTAAATAATTACCTTTTTTTAATGAATTTCAGCAGACCATTTCCAATCAGCTAAATTCCTTCTATTCAGATATTAAGATAATCATTAGGGATGAAATCAATAATTTAGAAAATAATATTTCAGTAAAGCTTGAAAAGGAAATCGATAAAACAAAATCTGAAATAAAAGAACTATTGGAAATTACTCAAAAGAGAGTAAAAAAGAAATATAATGTTATACTTGTTTTCTCTATTGTTCTGACCTTGGCAATACTTTTTGATATTTTTCTGCACATTGGGTTAATTAAATTTTGAGGGATTCCAAATAAAAGGAGGATTATAAAACCTATAATAGTAAGTATTAATGAAAAATATAAAAATGTCTAATAATTAAATTTTGTTAGTTTTTACCGGAATGCATAATATAGGAGTATTTAAAAACGACTATCTATTGACATTTACCGATTTATAGGGGCTAGACATGAGCGAAAGCAAAGAGCATGAATTAACTGCAAAAAGAATTGCCAGAAAGTATAATACAACCTATAATAGGTATAAATGTGCTGATATTATTAAAGACAACATCGTCATCGAAGAGAAAACAGAACATACAGTTAATTCAGGGTTACAGCAATTATAAGGATACAGGAGACCTGTTTAAATTGCAGCGACTAACGAAAAAGCAGTGAAGAAGGCAATGGAAGTAATCCAAGATACTACTATTGGGATAATAGATAAGGATGGGAACGTGAAAAAGAAATCAACACGGAAAAAGAGTTGATTGAAAAGTCTTACGAAAATTGTAAATTTGAAAACAATGGAATCAACTATATATTCTATAGGGCATGGCAATAAAAAAATAGAAGATTTCATAGATGAACTGAAAAACTATGAAATTTCCTATGTGCTTGACGTGCGCACCAAACCCTATTCAAAGTGGAATCCGCAATTCAATCAGCCTGCATTAAAAAGTAAGCTAAAAGAAGAGACAATACAATACGTCTATGCGGGTGATAAATTAGGTGGACTACCTGACGATAGTAGTTGTTATGACAACAATGGCAAGGTGATGTACAACATCATAAAACAAAAGGATTTTTTTAAGCAAGGACTGAAACGAATTACTACTGCTAATAATAAGCGAATTAGACTAGCTATCATGTGCAGTGAATCCAAACCCGAACAATGTCATCGCAGTAAATTAATTGGTCAGGAGTTACTTAAAAATAAGATATCAGTTAAGCATATTATATCTTCCGGGAATACTAAATCCCAGGAAACCGTTATAAATGAGTTGACGAAAGGAAAAGGTGTTGTCGATCTTTTTGGTAACGAAAAAGATTTTACTTCTCGCAAAGCCTATTAAATATTATGGAATTTTTTACTATTGGTGTTTTCTATTCAACGGAAGCAGAGTTTTTCAATAAACTAATTAATAATCATATTGATACCTTTTGTGATATTCGACAAAGACGAGGTGTTAGAGGCGCAAAATACGCATTCGTTAATAGTAACAGGCTGCAAAAAAAACTTGACGATCTTAATATCAACTATTTACATATAAAGGAACTTGCTCCTACAACAGAAATAAGAGATTTACAGAAAGAAGCCGATTTAAAAGAAGGGGAGAAAAAGCGAAATAGAAATTCCCTAGGCCAAGTATTTTCTATCGCTTATAAAAACAGAATTCTAGCTCAATTTAATTTTGATCATTTCCTCGAGCAACTTGATGGTTCAGGTGCTGAAAGAGTGGCTTTGTTTTGTGTTGAAGAAAAGCCTGAAGCATGTCATAGATCTATTGTATCGGATAAACTCCAAACTTACGGATATAATATAACACATTTATGAATGAAGTAACTATCGTTTCGAAAACTCACATGAAAAATACAGCCTGTGTGGGGGGAATTTTAAAAAATGGACGATATGTTAGGCTTTTAAAATCAAACGGATACAATCATGAAAAAGATACTGACATTGATGTGGGTGACGTCTACAAAATTAATTTTCATGATAAATTACAGCTATCGCCGCCACATCTTGAAGACATTATAATTGATTCCATTTCTTTTCAAGGAAAACTCACAAAAAAAGAATTAACGGACTATTTGATTAATGATCTGAATGTAAAAGTTTGGACAGGTGAACCTGACAGCCTATTTGATGGAAAACTTAAATGGACTCATAATTGTAGTGGCTATATCTCAGAAGATGGCGAAATACCCAATAATAGCGTGGGTTTTTGGTTGCCTAAGCACAAGTTAACAAAGAAAACCGACCATGATAAAATCAAATACCAATACCTTATACCGGATTTTGTATGGAGGATTACTTATGTAGGTTACGAAAAACCACTTGATGAAATCGCTGCAAATACTTTGCTTCGAGTTTCTCTTGCTCGTTGGTGGGATAGAGAAGGACAAACAGAAAAAAGATGTTATCTACAGTTGTCTGGATGGTTTGACGTAGTAAACAAAAACTTCAATAATAGATATTCTCAAGAAGGATTAATTGATGATGATCTTCCGTTTTAATATACGAAAGTATGATTAAACTCTAATAATTTAATGATGATATATGTTTTTCATCAACAAACACAAAACCGCATGGATAATTCGGACGCCCCTAAACCAGGCATTTCGCTGATCCTATGCCAGCCATTTCGTCAGTATTAGGCTAGTTTTCGGACGCCATTATACCACTTACCGGTTTTTTATTATATCCCCGAAATATCCACCCCTCGCAAGCCAATATCCATCAAAATCACAACGCACCTTCATCCTATAAACTCCAAAAAAAAGGAGCCAAAGCCAGGCAAAAACCCGGCTTTGGCTCCTTTTCGATTCAGGACATCCTGTGAACTTTGTTATTCGCCTAAGTAGGCTTTTAACAAGCGACTCCTTGAGTTATGCTTCAATCGTCTAATGGCCTTTTCTTTAATTTGACGCACTCTTTCGCGGGTCAAACCGAATTTCGAACCGATTTCTTCAAGGGTCATGCCATGGTTACGCCCGATACCATAGTACAAGTTGATCACGTCGCGCTCTTTCTCACTGAGGGTGGAGAGGGAACGCTGTATTTCCCTTGTCAGCGATTCGCGCATGAGATCGTCGTCCGTATCTTCAGCGTCGTCACTGACGAAGACATCCAGAAACTTGGTGTCTTCATCGTGGGTTAAGGGGGCATCCATGGAGATATACTTCGTGGATATCTTCATCGTCGAATCCACTTTATTTTCCGGCAACTCCATGGAGTTAGCGATCTCATTCGGTGACGGGGCTCTCTCGTATTTTTGCTCCAGCTTGGAGGCTTCTTTTTTGATTTTGTTAAGAGAGCCTACCTGGTTTAGCGGCAAACGAACAATGCGGGATTGTTCGGCCAAAGCTTGTAATATTGACTGCCGTATCCACCATACGGCATATGAAATAAATTTGAAACCCCTGGTCTCATCAAACCGCTTAGCGGCTTTAATAAGTCCGAGGTTTCCTTCGTTTATCAAATCAGGCAAACTCAATCCCTGATTCTGATATTGTTTAGCAACCGAAACTACAAATCGCAAATTCGCCCTGCATAATTTTTCAAGGGCTAACTGATCGCCTTGCTTAATCCTTTTGGCCAGAGCCACTTCCTCTTCCGCACTGATAAGCTCTTCTTTACCTATATCCTGAAGATACTTATCCAGCGATGCTGTCTCACGATTCGTTATTGACTTTGTTATCTTTAACTGTCTCAATTCTGGCTCCTTTATTTTTCTTTATATTGATTTTAACGAGCAATCTACAAAATTTTCTTCAATTTTGCAACATCTATATAATCTCTTATATTGTCTTTCCTTAACTTTTTTTAACAGGCTACCATAAGCGTATTACATTCCGAAGCCATAATAAGCTTTTGTTCCGTTGGGGTAAACGCCTTCCATTAATATTCCGCCACGTTTCTCCCTGAGGTATTCTTTCACCTCCTCGACGCTGGCGATACGTTCTTTATCGATACGGAGAATTATAAAACCTTTTTTTATACCTTTCTTTCTCAACACGCTATTTTGCTTTATATCTGTTATCTGGACTCCTCCTTCGATACCGAGTTTACGCATTGTTTCACTATCCGGCTTTTCAAATTTAGCCCCGAGTACCGCCAGGGATTCTTCGGGCTTCTCTTCTATCATCTCTGTTCCTCCTCGTCTATTAGTCAACGTAATATTATAGGTTTTTGTTTCCCCGTCACGTTTAATTTTCACTTCCACCTTATCGCCGGGACGGAATTGCCCTACATAGCCTATTAATTCGGAAGTACTGTTTACTTTCTGCCCGTCCACCGAAAGAATAATATCTCCGTGCTTAATGCCGGCCTTAGCTGCGGAGCTTTCTTCCTGGGTACCTACGACATAGACTCCTTCAATCTTTTCGATGCCTTCTTTTTCGGCAAGGTCTGCATTCAAATTCCGTATGGTCACACCGATATACCCTCTTTGCACGCGACCGTACTGCAGCAGATCATTCACGACTTTCTTGGCTATGTCAACGGGAATAGCAAAAGAGTAGCCGGCATACGTACCGGTATTGGAGGCAATAGCTGCATTGATTCCTATCAGTTTTCCTTCGGTATTTACCAGGGCACCGCCGCTGTTACCCTTATTAACGGCAGCATCCGTTTGGATAAATGACTCGATAGCCGTTTTCCTTCTACCTGTGGCGGGCCCCAGGATGTTGATATCGCGGGCTTTGGCACTGACAATCCCTGCCGTAACCGTGGAAGTGAGATTGAACGGGTTTCCTACGGCCAACACCCATTCTCCTACCTCTACCTCATCGGAATCTCCGTATTCAAGATAGGGCAGCCCCGTCTCATCGATTTTTATCAGGGCAAGATCGGTGCTGGGGTCCGTGCCAATGATTTCAGCTTCATACGTTCGTTTATCATTCAGGGTTACTTCAATGCGATCGGCCTTGGTAACCACGTGATTATTGGTGACAATATAGCCATCCTCAGAAATAATCACCCCCGAACCGGAAGCAACGACGGGTCTCCTGGAACCTCTCCGGCGACCTTCATCACGGAAGAAATAGTCGTAGAGGCTGGGCTTTCGCTCGTATTCGGTCTTGATGTGGACAACGGCGTGAACGGTTTCTTTAGCGGCCTCCGTAAAGTTGGATGTACCCTGCGGACCTGCTGTATAGCTTGTCTTTTGTATTTCAGCACGTTGGGAAGGATTGGCCATTTGTTGTACGGTCTCCCTTTGGGCTTCTTTTTGGTCTGTATCTTCATCTATTGTGAATGCATAAATCCCCAAAGCGATGAATGCACCCACCAGAAGATAAATAATATTTGTTTTGTTAATCTTCATAATGATAACTTTTTGTTTAACATTCTAAACTAAGATTTATTTGTTGAGCACAATAATCATTCCTGTTTGAAAATGAGTTTTTTATCTTTTAGCGCAAAAAAAGACATACTCTAAACGGTTTTTCTGTTTCGCGTATTTTGAGGGGTTTGTTAAAGTTTGTTAACTTGATTTTACAAGGCTCGCATTTAAAAGTTGGGATTGCGGGATGTTGAATGTCAATGATATGTAATCAGTCTAAAAGCTTTATAATCCCTAATCCCGAAAGCTTCCGGGACTGAAGTGGACTTTTTCAAACTGCTGTTTTTAGCAGTTCTCCAACTAAGGCGGAATTAGGGATAAAAATGCTAAAAACTATTTTCAACCTTATTAGCCCGAACTCGTGAATCAGGGAATCAAAAGATTGGAGCCATTTCTTGCAATTCCGGGGGTTCCATCTACCCCTCTAAATCTCCCCTGCAAGCAGGGGAGACTTTTAAAACCTATCAGTGTGGTATAATCATAATAAATATAATTACAATTCAGGATTTAATCAATTCTATTTGTCCTGAACATTTGCGATAAATTATTTTCCTCAAGATACCGCAAGCCTTTGGCGCGTGGTAAAAGGACTTGGCGTTTGTAATGCCCACATCGGAGCTTTTTGAGTGCCATAAAAATAATAGCGTGTTGCCAGGGAACGTGCAAAAAGCCTTATAATAGAATATTCAGCAACTTAACCCCTCTAACTCCCCTGAAGGGGAGTACCAGCTACCCCGCTGGCTGCGTGAGGTTTTCTCCGCCTCAGGCGGAGATTAAGGGGTGTGCAGAGGAAGTGATAAAATTCAGTCTTTATAGACAAGCACTACTTAGAAGTTTCAACAGACTTTCGAAGTAGAATGATTAGATTCCTGAACAAACACTAACCATTTCAATGGATTGCCTATATTTGTGAAGTTTTAATAAGTAAACCATTTTTGAATTTCATTATGTCATGACACAATGACTTTTTAAAATCATTTTCAATGACAATTCATTTTGAAAAATATCACGGTGCGGGCAATGACTTCATCATTATCGAGAACAGGGAAGCACAGCTTCAGCTGTCTGCCCGGGAGATTGAGCAGATGTGTGAGCGCCATTTCGGAATCGGGGCCGACGGGGCTATCGAGATTAGGCAGAGCAGGGACAGCGATTTTTATATGCGTTACTACAATGCCGACGGGCAAGAGGGTACGATGTGCGGAAACGGGGGACGATGTGCAGCGGCTTTTGCTTACCACCACAACATTACCGGTCCTGAGATGAAGTTTGAAACAATCGATGGCAGCCATCATGCTCATATACTCAATCATTTTATCGTCCGACTTAGCCTGCACGATGTGGATGCAATCCGTCAAGAGGAGGACCACTATTTTATAGATACTGGATCGCCGCATTATGTGAAGTTCGTAGAAGAAATCGATGAGCAAAACTTCCTGACCGAAGCCAATAAAATTCGTCACCGCTACCGTGAGGGTGGAACGAATGTGGATTATGTCGTGGAAGAGCAGGATCATCTTCGGATACGGACTTTTGAGCGCGGTGTAGAGGCCGAAACGCTCGCCTGCGGCACGGGCATTACAGCAGCAGCCCTCGCCCTGGCTTATCGTGACCATCTCAAGCAAGGGCCTGTCGGCGTAAAAGCCCGAGGGGGATTTTTGAAAGTTTATTTTACGAAAGAACAAAACATTTTTAAAAATATCTGGCTGGAAGGCCCGGCAATCTGTGTTTTTAAAGGGGATATACAACTATAAAAAGGAAGGCTCATGTTTATCAAAGGAAATAATGTAGGTCTCAGAGCCGTGGAACCCAAAGACAGCGAACTGATTTATCAATGGGAAAATGATATGGCGCTTTGGAAGTCAGGGGAAACCTTGACCCCCTACTCCAAATTCAGTATTGATCAGTTCGTAAAATATGCCAGCAAGGATATTTACGAAGCGAAGCAACTCAGGCTGATGATCGACATGGTCGGTGAGAACACCACGGTCGGTGCCATAGACTTGTTCGACTTTGATCCGTTTCATCTCAGGGCCGGCGTGGGTATTATGATTAACAACCCCTACCGGCAAAAAGGTTATGCTTCGGAAGCACTTAGCCTTTTGATACATTATGCCTTCAACACATTGCGCCTTCACCAGCTTTTTTGCAGCATCAGGGAAGATAACGAGGAAAGCATCCGCCTTTTCCAAAAAAAAGATTTTCAAATAACCGGTAGAAAAACAGACTGGTTATGGGATGGTGCTGCATGGAAGGAAGTATTATTCATGCAACTTATTCAAACAAAATGATATTTTTGCTTAAAATTTATTTACGCTAATGAACGCTTTTTATCATTCAAAATACGCTTTCGGACGGACGCGACCACCTAAGAAAAAGTCAAGTACTTACAAGGTGATCAAATATATCCTATTGATTATTGTCCTCCTTCTTGCAGGGGCAGGATACTACATTTACCAGGCTATGTTTTCTCCCAACACATGGACGCCGGGAGACGAACCTGTAAGTCTATATGTCGAACCCGGAAATACATTTGATGAGGTCACCAAAAAAATGTATTCGCAAGGACTTATTGTTAACCGCCATACTTTTGAATGGCTGGCCGAGCGAAAAGATTATCCCTCGAATGTGAAAGTCGGACACTATCTTGTCAAAGAAGGTATGACCAATAACGAACTCCTCAACAAATTGCAGGCAGGGTTACAGACGCCGGTAAATGTCGTCTTCCATAATATCCACACCTTGTCCGATCTGTCGGAGGATATTTCCAACCAACTGGTATTCGATTCAAGTGATTTGATGGAAAAACTCACAGATACGAGCTATCTCTCGCAGATGGGTTTTGATACAACAACCGTTAAGGCCATGTTTATTCCCAACACCTATGAGCTTTACTGGACGGCTTCTCCCGATAAATTCATGAAAAGGATGAAAAAAGAGTATGAAAAATTCTGGAATGAAGAACGCCGAAAAAAGGCCGAGGAAATCGATTTTACCCCCTTCGAAGTTTCCATCCTGGCTTCCATTATTGAAAAGGAAACAAACAAAAATGATGAAAAAGACACGATAGCAGGTGTTTACATAAACCGACTGGAACGGGGCTATAGGCTTCAGGCTGATCCCACCCTGAAATATGCCCTGGATGATTTCTCGATACGAAGGGTCTTAGACCGGCACAAAAACATTGATTCGCCCTATAACACCTACAAATACGGCGGTCTTCCCCCCGGCCCCATCTGTCTGCCTTCCATTGCTTCCCTCGAAGCCGTACTTAACTATGTCGATCACAACTACTACTACTTCGTAGCTAAAGCGGATTTTTCAGGATACCACTCATTCTCAAGAAATTATAACGAACACATAAACAAAGCTAAAAAGTATCAGCGAAAACTAAATCAGAAAAAAATCTACAATTAATATGGATAAAGCCTTCAAAGCTTACGATATACGAGGTATTTACAACAAAGATTTTGACAAAGCCGATGCTTATAAAATCGGTTTCTTTCTTCCGGGCCTTTTGGGGGCGGACTCAGTATTGGTGGGCCGCGACATGCGCCATAGCTCCAATGAAATCTTTGAAGCCCTGGCGCGGGGAATTACCGACAGCGGGGCGGAAGTGAAAAATGCCGGTTTAACGACCACGCCTATGATTTATTGGGCTACGGCTAAATATGGTTTTGATGCCAGTGTCCAGATTACGGCTTCCCACAACCCCAGGGAATACAACGGCATGAAAGTTTCGCGCAAAAATGCTATGCCCGTGGGTTTGGAATCGGGATTAGGCGAACTTAAAAACAAAATCAACACCGAAAAGCCGGAGCCTGTCCACCAAAAGGGACGCATGATGAAGTTCGATTTCAGGAAGGAATATGCTACCTTCCAAAAATCCTTTCTGGCTGATGTTTCCGACCTTACGGCAGCTGTTGATTGCTCCAACGGGATGGCCGGAATCATCATCAAAGATATTGTGGGGAATTCGCCCCATTTCATCAATTTCACCCCTGATGGAAGCTTTCCTAACCATGAACCCAATCCGCTGATTGAAGATAATACCGAAGGCCTCAAAAGGCTGGTAAAAAATAAAAACGCTGACTTCGGGGCTATTTTTGACGGGGATGCCGACCGTGTCACTTTCGTGGATGATAAAGGACGGTTTGTATCTCCGGATTTGATAATTGCCCTGCTGGGACACCATTTTTTGGAGAACCGGAAAGAGCCGGCGACTGTTATCCAGGATATCCGAACCTCGAAATCGGTCGGCGAATATCTGCGCCCGATGGGAGGCAAAATGTACACCTGGAAGGTTGGGCGCGCTTATGCAGCCTCCAAACTTAAGGAAATCGACGGCCTGTTCGGAGGCGAATTGGCAGGCCATTATTATTTCCGCGATTTTTATTACTCCGACAGCGGCATGTTAGCTCTTTCGCTGGTGATGAACATCCTTTCACATTTCAAAAAGCAGGGGCTGTCATTCTCGGACCTGGTGGATCGTATAAAAACTTATGCCAATTCGGGAGAAATTAACTTTACTATCGAAAACAAAAAAGAGGCTATGGAGGCCGTTAAAGAACATTTTCTGAGCCGGAAAAAGCCGGACAACTTTTTTGATTTTGACGGTTACCGGATCGAATACCCGGATTGGTGGATGAACATCCGTCCCAGCAATACCGAACCCTACTTGCGTTTTCTTGCCGAGGCCAAAGACAAAGAGGTGCTCGATGAAAAAGTTAAAGAGGTGCGGAAGGTCCTGGAGCCTTTTATGAGTTGATTCCGGTATTAAGATTATGAGAAATTCAAATAAAAAATTAAACCACATAAGGCACATAAGGGCATATAAGGAAGAGAAGAATTATTCTTATGTGCTCTTATATGCCTTATGTGGTTCAAATGATTTATCTTCAAAGAGAAGAAACTAAACCACATAAGACACATAAGGGCATATAAGAAAGAGACAAAATATTCTTATGTGAACTTTTATGCCTTATGGGGTTCAAAATGATTTATCTTCAAAGAGAAGAAAATAAACCATATAAGGCACATAAGGGTATATAAGGAAGAGAAGAATTTTTCTTATGTGCTCTTATATGCCTTATGTGGTTCAAATAATTTATCTTCAAAGAGAAGAAAATAAACCATATAAGGCACATAAGGGTATATAAGGAAGAGAAGAATTATTCTTATGTGCTCTTATATGCCTTATGTGGTTCAAATAATTTATCTTCAAAGAGAAGAAAATAAACCACATAAGACACATAAGGGTATATAAGGAAGAGAAAAATTATTCTTATGTGATCTTATTTGCCTTATGTGGTTCAAATAATTTATCTTCAAAGAGAAGAAACTAAACCACATAAGACACATAAGGGCATATAAGAAAGAGACAAAATATTCTTATGTGAACTTTTATGCCTTATGGGGTTCAAAATGATTTAAAGAAGAGAGTAAACCAAAAACCATGTTTGATGCCATCTTCAGATAAGGCCAAGCGTCTTGAAATATTAGCATTAGTCGTTACCGGTGCCCTGAAATTTATTTTGATGGACTGGCTTGACTTTCGGGCATTTTACATTGTCGGTGCCTGCCTGTTCTGGCTTGTATTTATTTACAGGCGGTATAAAGGTGACCCCCAGGTAGTAAACCGCTGGGGTTTCCGCAAAAAAAATCTCAGAAAGTCTTTTTTGATTTTGTTACCCTTTGCCGCTTTAGCTATAGTCGGCATCGTCATCTATGGATTGAAGGTGGAAGCTACTTTTATGAACTGGCATATTTTACCCATCTTGGCATTTTACCCGGTATGGGGTCTTTTCCAGCAGTTTATGATCGCGGGGCTTTTTGCCGGAAACCTTATACACCTGCCCGAAATACAGCTTACCCATAGACAGATCATCCTGCTCACCGCTTTGCTGTTTGCCTTGGTGCACTTTCCCAGCATTCCCCTAATGCTTTTTGTTTTTGTCATGGAAACCCTGTTTTTGAGCGTTTATTTCCAATGGGGAAATATATGGCCGTTGGGAATATACCATGGTTTGGTCTCCAGTTTCTTCCTGTTTCTTGTACTGGGAAGAAATCTCTTGATCGAGTTGCTGACCATCTTCTAAAGCCGCTAGATGTGAAAAAACCGTCTTAAATCCGTACCCCGTTTCAAGCGATAATGAATAAAAAATAAAATGGCGGCACCCGGAAACACCGAGGCTATCACAACCAGGCTCCAGTGAAGACTCAAAACATTTTCCAAATAGAGTGACACAACACCTTCAGTACCCAAACTCAAAATGCCCAAAGCAATAAACGAGTAGGCTATAATGTTTAAACCCTTTTCCCTGGCTCTGCCGATGATTTTAATGAGCGCCAGGGTGAGGATGTAGGCCACTGCCAGCAACGGAATGCCTAGGTTTATCCCCCATTCCAACTGACCGGTAAATACGTCCAGCACGATAAGAAGTGCGGAAACGGATGCCAGACTTCCCAGCATCAGGATCAAGAGATTTTTGGAATAAAAGCGTATGAGCGTGGTATTAATAAACAGTACCGCACACACGGTCATCGAATAGCGGGACCAGGTAAGCCGGTCGGAACCGAAAAGATCAAGGAGTAAGGTCACCAAAATCCCTGTAATTAATACCATCCCGGAGATCTCCCAAAACAGTTGGCGCTTTTGCAAACCGCTCAGCCTTTGATAATCTGTCAGCGATTTCTCATCTCTTTCTCGTTTCCTGATATAGATAGATTCGACGTTCCCGGAGTGTTTATCCACAACAGGTTCGCCACACAATGGACAAAAATTTGCATTTTCTTCAACCTCTACGCCACAGTTGGCACAAGTTTTCATAGCTCCTCCCCTTTATCGGATTCATATTTTACGTCAATACCCTCGTCTTTGAAAAACTGCATATATTTCTCTTCCAAAGCGCTTGACTTGGTGATATTGCCAAAACTCACCACCAGTTTATCTTCAAAGCCTATGATGCCGCAGTTTTCCTTAACAATGCGGTTGGGTGGTGGCGGATTAAAAATAAAATAATCTACCAGCTCCGCTGTTCCGGGTGGTAGTTTCGCCTTACCAAGATTGGTGAGCACACCGCTATATTGATTGGTTCCTTTGGTATAGTAGTTCATTCTTAAGAGAAGGGTTTTCAAAAACAAGGGTATGCTCTTTACATAGATTTTCTTTTCGCTTCCCACATTTCTCGATATATTTTTGTTAATCAACTTTATATCCGTTTCCAGGCGTATTTGATGATAGACGACCTTGAGGAGTTCATCAAAAGAATAATGTCCCAGTCTGAGATCAATTTCAGGCATCACAAACAAGGAAAAATTGCGCATAGACCGGGATGGAAACATCTTCCTGAGATTAACGGGTACCTGCACACGGATTTTTCGGAATTTCTTATAACGCCAGGAAGGATAGTTTTCTTCATAAATATCCTGGAGCACATAAAGATATACGGCAACAAGATAATCATTAATACTAATACCTTTTTGATGGGCCGCATTTTTTATATCCGCCATCGTTGCGATCATAATTCTCCTTGTAAAACGCGGCTTATTCTGCAGGGAATAGGGCAAGTGAAAGGCCTTGGATTTACTTACCATAGGTGGAATCTCTCCTTTAAAATATCTTTTATAGGAGTCTTCATATTCCTCTTCGGAGATGCTTTCCCCCGGTTGCAAATAAGCAAAATCTTCAGGGATTTCCACACCGAGTTCCGCGGAATAGAGGATGAGAAGGCTTTTCATAAACTCGTATGCACCGGTACCATCCGTTAAAATATGCGAATATTCCACGCTTATCCTGTTTTGAATGATCATAATGCGTATTAACATCGCATTACTGTCAAAAGCGCGGCAGGGCAGTTTGTCATCAACACCAACGGGAAAACGCCGCGGCACATGCTCCAGGTAGTACCAAAAAAAACCTTCTTTCATTTGCACCTTAAAATAAGGAAAACGCTTCTCCGTAAGCGACAGGGCTTTCAAAAACGGCGTTATTTTGACAGGCTCTTTTAATACCGCCGTAAGCCTAAATACGGTAGTATGCTCTCTCGACAGGACCGCCGGGAAAATCTTGGCTGCGTTATCCAGGGGAAACCAAAAATCACTGGTTTGCTCGGCATTATATTTATTTTCTTCCAATATATTGATCGTTTTTGAAGTGAACCTGCAAAAGGCTCACCTCCAAATCTCCTGCTTCCGGCACCAAACAACTTCTTTTGTTGTTATAGTGCCGGAATGCTTTAAGGAAATGCTATTCCCGTGCAAAGTTAACGTTTAAAATTTCCCATTAATACAGCCTTATCCAGGGTATGTTTTTCCACTTCGCTGTCAAATTCATCCATTGTACTGATTGCTCCCAATTTTTCGACGTCCAGGGCATAAATGGTAAAATAATACCTGTGCGTTCCGGACGGCGGACAGGGGCCTCCATAATTCTCCTTCCCGAAATTGTTTTTAACCTGTTTGCCAGGCACGGTATTTTCACCGATTTCCCGCCGGTCCTTATCAATGTCATAGACAAGCCAGTGGACAAAAGTACCTATCGGAGCATCAGGGTCTTTACAACTGAGAGCGAAACTTTTTGTGTTTTCGGGGACATTCTCCCATTTCAGCTCCGGGTTGATATCATCCCCTTTGCAAGAATACTTTTCCGGAATAAAATCTTCATGGTTGAAAGCACTACTGGTTAATTTCATAAACACCTCCTTTTTGGATGGTAAGATAATAATTCTTCAGCGTAAAAGCAAAGGGTTAAAAGCAGTATCTTTCACCGTGAAACTTGAGTTAGTTCTTTACCTTTGCACCATTATATGAGTAAACCGCAGGCAAAATTAGGGACTGAAAAGATCAACCGGCTGTTGATTAAGCTGTCAACTCCTGCCATGCTGGCGATGTTTGCGACGGCGTTGTACAACATCGTGGACACCATTTTTATCGGGCATGGCGTTGGGTCGATGGGCATCGCCGCAGTGGCTATCGTTCTGCCGATTGTGGGGATTATCAGTTCTTTTGCTCACATGGTGGGCATTGGCTCGGCCTCTCTCCTATCGCGCTCGCTAGGCGCTAAAAAGTATAGCATGGTAGACAATATTGCCGGCAACTCCATGCTCATGATTTTTTTGATCGGCGTGTTTTTTACCACCGTTGGGCTGATATTCAACGAGCCGGTGTTGCGACTTTTCGGGGCTACCGACAAAATCATTCCCTATGCTTCCGCCTACAGCCAGATTATTTTTATTGCAATGCTCTGGTTCCCGTTTTGCGTTTCCTCCAATAATCTACTCAGGGCCGAAGGGAATGCCAAAGAAGCGATGAATGCCATGCTGCTGGGTATGATAGTCAATACCGGCCTTGACTATGTTTTTATTTTTCCCCTGAACATGGGTATGGAAGGAGCTGCCCTGGCCACCGCGCTCGGAAAATTTGCCAACCTTATCTACATTATCTATTATTTCAACTCTTCGAAGACCATTATCACCTTAAAGCCAAAGAATTTCAGGCTGAAAAAATATATCGTCAAAGAAACCACGGGTGTAGGTCTTTCGGGTCTGGGCATGCGCTCCTCGGGCAGTATCGCCGTAGTGATACTCAATCACACGCTGGGCAGCCTGGGCGGAGAGATTGCCATAGCCATCTTTGCCATCATTTACCGGGTCTCGCTGTTTATTGCTCTGCCCCTTTTCGGGCTGAACCAGGGCATGCAACCGATCGTTGGATATAACTACGGGGCTGAGCAACCCGAACGGGTAAAAAAAACGATACGGATCGGGCTGGGCTATTCGCTGTTTTTCGGGCTATTTATCGTAGGAATCGCCGAAATTTTCCCCCGCGAAATCTATTCGATCTTTACGAATGACCCGGAGCTTATCTCCCGGGGAACCGGCGCCTTCAGGATTGTCGTGTCGATGATGTGGGTCATGGGTATATCGATTGCCGGAACGGGCATTCACCAAGCCCTGGGGATGAAAAAATCTTCTTTCCTTTTATCGATTATGCGCTGGATCATTCTCGTCGTGCCCCTGGTTTTGCTACTACCGAACCTGTTTGGGCTGGGAATCACAGGCGTATGGCTGGCATTTCCCTTAGCTGACCTGGCAGCTGCCCTTATCACAATTTCGATATTGGTGCACACGCTCTATGTTCATGAGATTATTTCTTCTAAAATGCTTTTCAAAAAAAGGGGAAAGACTAAATTTGTAAAAAAAGCGTCGTGAGAAAGCAATACTTGTTCATCGTTTTACTTCTTGCGGTAATCCCACTGGGCCTGACTGCTCAGGGCGACTCCACTTCCATCTATAAAAAAAGGAGAAACCTTTTACTGGTAGGCGGACTTACGGGCTATGCGGGCAGCATGACTTTCCTGTACCATTCGTGGTATAAAAACTATGAGCAAAGCTCCTTTCATTTTATCGATGATAGCGGGGAATGGATGCTGCAGGACAAAGCCGGTCATATAATTACAACCTATTACTTAACTCACTATGCGTCGCAGAGTTATCGCTGGGCCGGATATCGTGATGCCAAAGCGGTGTGGATGGCCGGTGCCACAGGATTTTTGTACCAAACCGTGATAGAAGTGCTGGACGGGTTTTCGGCCAAATGGGGTGCTTCATACGCCGACCTGATAGCCAACACAACGGGTAGTCTCCTGTATATTGGCCAGAACCAATTGTGGGAGGAACAGCGTATCATTCCGAAATATTCTTACCATGATACCCAATATCCCGAATACAGGCCTGACCTGCTGGGGAGCAATCTCCCCGAAAACATGCTGAAGGATTACAATGCCCAGACGTTCTGGCTATCGGCCAATCTTAACGCCATAATGCCGAGGAAAACGCTTCCTCTCTGGCTCAACCTCGCCGCAGGCTACAACGCCCACGGAATGACGGGAGGAGAAAAAAACGCCTCCTCATACAACGGAAATCCTATCCCCGAATTCGAAAGAACAGCTCGCTTCTTACTGGCTCCCGATATTGATTTTAAACAAATTAACACGGATTCGAGAGTGCTGAATTTTATTTTTGAAGCGCTGCGGTTCTTTAAGATGCCCGCCCCTGCCCTTGAATACAACACCCGTAAAGGGCTCCGGTTTCACCTTGTTTATTTTTAACAAAAAAGAAACGTGGTGTTTTCTTGAAACATTCCATCAAATTATCTATATTTATCCTGCAAAAGTTTTATTGCTATGGAAATACAACATCATAAACTTAAGGACATTCCTTTTCATGAATCCCCCAATCATGGGGGCACCATCACTCCTGACACTATCATTATGCATTATACCGCCGGGGCAAGTGCCGAATCATCGATAAATACATTAACCGACCCGGATAACGATGTCTCGGCACATGTGGTCATATCAGCAAGAGGCGACATCACTCAACTGGTTCCTTTTAACACAAAAGCTAATCACGCGGGTCCTAGTCATCATGAAAATCGTACAGGCATGAACCAATATTCGATTGGTATTGAAATGGACAATCCCGGTATTCTCAAAAAGTCAGGTGAAAAATATGTCTCGTGGTTTGGGAGAAAATACCCTGAGGAAGAAGTGATTGAGGAGGTTCACCGCAATGAAGATTTTACGCGGTTCTGGCATATTTATCCCGAAGAACAGATCAATGCCGCTTTTAACCTCTGCAAATTACTTATCAAAACCTATGACATCAAATATCTTTTGGGGCATGAAGAGGTATCTCCCGATCGAAAAAAAGACCCGGGGCCGGCCTTCCCGCTGGACAAATTCCGCAATAAGCTCTTATCAGAAGACCGCTCTTCCGATGAACCGGACAAACTACCCGATGTAGGGGAAGTAGCCGTACCTAAGCTGAATTTTAGAGATGCGCCCGGAACTGAAGGCCAAAAAATCACCCAACCCCTTGAAAAAGGCACTTCCTTAAAAATTATCCGTAAAGAAGGAGATTGGTATCAAGTGGAAGCCCCGGTTAAAGGATGGGTCATGGGCAAATATCTTAAAACGGATGATTCATGAGTTTTAAAAATATTATCATAACATTGATAGTCATAGCTGTCGTCATCCTAGGGCTGGGATATCTCTATACCGAAGGATATATCAACACCGACTGGGAGATTTTAACCATCATCCTGGGAGCGTTGGCTATCCCTTACAAATACCTGCGAAATCGCTTCAGGGGCTTTGCCGGTGGCTATGAAAAAATAGACCGAATCATAGAGCAGCAGGATGAGCGCAAAAAAGGTGAAAAAAAACACCGGGAGGAATACGATAAAAAAATCAGGGAGAAAGAGCTACGTATCCAGCTTCTTGAGGAAAAGCTGGAAAAAATAGACTCCCGCATTGAAAATATGGAGATGAAAAAGGAGGATGTGAGCCGGGAAGTCAAAAATATGGACGAAGAAAAACTGAAAAACACTTTCGAAGAATCTTTTAAAAGAAACAAAGGATGAAGTTTTATGCAGCCCTACTAATACTGGTATTTATACCCTTGCTGTCATTTTCCCAGGAGTATATTTACCCCGGCGAATCGAAAACCATAAGCGCCGAAGCGGACACCTTGTATGTGATAACCATCAACCAGATGCGGGAAGCGGTGATCGCTAAAAAGGAAAACGAAACCCTCAGGGAGTTGAATAAAAGCTACGAGGACAAAATCTGCACCCTTGAGGCTAAAACCACCGAGCTGGATTCGTTGGTTACTATTCACGAAAAGGATGCAATTTATTACAAGAAACAGTGGAAGGCGGCCGAGAAAAACCTTTCAAAAGCAGCCCGCGAGGCCCGGAGGCAACATCGCCTGAAAATATTTGCCGGTATCGGGGGAGCCGCAGCCGGTGTAATCATTGGATTGTTGTTTTAAACCCGAAGACCTATGAACACATTAAATATCATACCCTTAACGAATACTGTTAAAATCTTCAGCACTTCAGACCCGGAATTCTGGTTACTTTATGGCCCTGTCTTGCTATGGCTTGTCCTGGTTGCCATTTTGTTTATTTATTTGCTCAGAAAATTTACATTCGGGAAATGGCAAGAAGGAGAAAACCCCTATAAAAACGAAACTTTCGGTATGCCCAGGGGTGTTTTCCGGGGGACCTTAACCCTCTCGCTACTGGTCTTTGTCTTGCTGTTCGAAACCCTTTCGCTTATATCCCCAGACCTTGAAGCCCGTTCAGAGCATCTATTCACAGCTTTTGAGCTGATGATAGCCTTCTACTTTGGCAGCAAGGTGATGCACCATCTTACGGCCAGCGATAAGAAGAAAAATCGTGACGTGGCACAAGTAATACAAACCAGGGAAGAAAAAAGGAAGCAGCCGGAAGCTGAGGACAAAGACGATGCTGTGGGGTGAGGTTTTGTTCGTTGTTCGTTGTTCCTTGTTTCTTGTTTCGGGTTTCGGGTTTCGGGTTTCGGATTCCGAATTTCGGATTCCGGATTTCGGATTCCGGATTTCGGGTTTCGGATTTCGGGTTTCGGATTTCGGGTTTCGGTTTCTATATGCAGACTAGCGTGTCGAACTCTTGTACTCTTGTACCATCGTCCTTTCGTACTCTCGTACTCTCGTACTATCGCTCTTTCGTTCCTTGTCTAAGATGAAAATTGAAAGAATTGCAGGATGTGGTAAACTTAGGTTCCAATCTACGTGAAAACCTGTCATCTCTCGCCATCCCCTCTGGCCCTCGCTAAGAGCCGGCAGGTTAGTGGCTAGACCTTCCAGCTGTTTGCGCTGACTTGCTGGAAGGCTGCAGGTGTAAGGTCTTGGGGGAGATAGGACTTTTTTGTGAAATGGCTGCCGGAATTCAAAAATTTTTATAATTTTAAAAAACCAATTGATGATATGATATAGAAAAGCCAGGATATCGCTCCAAAAGAGAACGATAAACAAACCAGATAATAGCGAAATAAACGGAAGATTATGGATGTAGAGGCGTTGTGGGTAATGCTGAAAACTACTCGGATAATAAAAATGAAACTACTAAGAGAATAATTTAATATGTCAGACAAGGGAAGCGTATTTCAAAAAGGAGGCGGAGGAACTAACTTCGAACAACTCGTTCAAACCGCATTTATGACAACGCTTATCATTCGTGGTAATGTTCCTTGTATACCTTCAGGTGAGCTTTCTGAAGTTGCTATGCAAGTAGCCAACAGAGGCTATAAAACTGATGATTTTATGGCTACTGCAAAATCAACAAGTGGAGAACATCGATTATTGGTTCAGGTAAAACATGACATTTCATTTACCTCTGAAAATGAAAAGTTCAAAGAAGTCATTAACGCTTTTTGGGAAGATTATAACAATACTTCAATTTTTGATAAAACAAAAGATAAACTTATAGTAGTTAAAAATGGATTAACGAAAAATGAAAGAAATCATTTAAAATCACTTTTTAATTGGGCGATAAATCACTCAACAGAAACAGATTTTATTTCGGAAGTAAATAGAATTAAAGGTAAAAAAGACCAATTAAATGTTTTTCGCGCGGTCTTAAAAGAGGCAAACAACAATACAGATTTGACAGATGAGGAATTATGGAGGTTTTTGAAATGTGTTGATGTTCTTGAATATGATTTTTTAAATGAAGGAAGCGTTGATAAAACTTATTTTCTCAACCTGATAAAACTAAGTAAAAGCAAAAATTCAACTAAAACCGAAAAAGAAATTTGGGATAAGGTTTTATCTTATGTTGCCACGCTTAACAAAGACGGAGGAAGCGCAACACTTGAAAGCATTAAGGACAAAGATTTCTTTCAGCATTTTGACAACACACAATTAAACCCATACTTCAAAGCCGTTGAAAAACTTAAATCAGACAGCAAAGAGGTTTTACGACCAATAAAAACTTTTATCGGAAAGGATGAAAATAAATTAAAACTAACCAGAACTGAAACAAGAGAAAAAATATTAAAGGCGTTTAGTCATAATCAATTTACGCTTGTAACAGGAAACCCCGGTGTTGGCAAATCTACTGAAATCAAAGAAATTCTTCAAAATGATTTTCCAAATGTAAGCGTATTTGTTTTCAGAGCAGACCAATTCAATGAATCAACGATTGCAAATGTTTTTTCAAGCCAAGGAGTAAACGAAACTATAGAAGATATTTTTTCTTGTATCTCTCTCATTCCCGAAAAAATCATTTTCATTGATAGTTTGGAAAAATTGTTAGAAGCTAACCCCGAATGTGCTTTTAAACAATTATTGACGTTGCTTAAAGAACACCCCGAAATCAAAATTATTGCTTCATCACGGAAATATGCAATTGACTTACTTACATTAAAATTTGGTATTGATAAAGACAACACAAGTATAATTAACATTCCAACACTTAATGAAGAAGAATTAAAACTTGTAGTTGAAAAATTTCCGCAGTTAAATAGTGTTCTAAAAAACGACAAAGTCAAAAACTTGCTTCAAAGTCCAAAATACCTTGACTTTTCAATCTTATCGATTAATAAAACAAACGATGATTATGCTAATGTTTCATTAACAGAATTTAAAGATAAGCTATGGAATTCATTGGTTGTAGATTCAACAAATACAAAAAATGGACTTCCAATTAAACGTGAAGAAGCGTTCAAGGAGATTGCTATAAAGAGAGCTAAAGAAATGACACTCTTTACCAAGCCTGATAAATCTGATGCGGAAGCAATAGCTTGTTTAGAAAATGACGAAATAGTATTTCAAGAAAACAACAATAGAAAATATTCCCCTACTCATGACATTTTAGAAGATTGGGCATTGGTAAAATATATTTCTTCAAAATTTGAAGAATATCCAAAGCCAAAAGATTTGTTCCGTAATTTAGGAAATGAGCCAGCTATCAGGCGGGCATTTCGTCTTTGGGTGGAAGATTATTTAATTGATAACATCAGTAAAATTAATGAATTGATTAAGGCAACTATTGCCGACCAAACGATTGAAAAATATTGGGTGGATGAATTGCTGGTTGCCGTCTTTAAATCTGAAAATAGTAATTCATTTTTTGTCAATTTTGAAAATGAGCTTCTTTCTGACGATGCTAATTTCTTCAATAGATGTTTACACATTATAAAAACTTGTTGCAAAGAAAGCGACCCCAAAACCATCAAAAGTAATTTGCTTTTGCCAATAGGCTCAGGTTGGAAAGAAGTATTGTTTTTTATACAAAAGCACATTACTCAATTAGGTAACATCAAACTATCAATTCTAAATTTTCTTTCTGATTGGTATTACCGATTACTGTTTCAATACAACCAAATTGATTATATAGAATTAGAAGCGGTAAAATCTATTGTGCTTCATTACTTGGAAGAGATTGAAGATGAAAAAGAGTTTTGGCAGAAAAGAAATGCCAAATACAAGGAATCTGATTTGATTATAATATTGTTTGACTTGGCGGAAATTTCAAAAGAAGAAATCAAACAACTTGTAGCAAGAGCATTTGCCCATAAAGAAGATCGAAAGTCGTGGAAATTAAATTCATTTTATAAAAATGTAATTGAAAGTTGTCTTTCAGGTATAGGAAATCAACGATTGGTAAAAGAATTACCAGAACTTATTGTTGACACGGCTTGGAAATACTGGAAATACATTCCGCCAAAAAAGGAAGATTTTTCTACAGATAGATTTGGCATATTAGCAAGTCATTCTTTAAGTGATGAGGAATGTTGGGGAATTAAAAATAAATATTCTTTCTTTCCTTCTGGTATATACAAAACGCCTTTTTATAATCTATTGTGGGTTCATCCCATGATTGGGATGAAATTCATCATCGATTTTATAAACTACTCGGTGGAATTTTATGTAAATGCCTCTTGCAAATACAAACACAATATTTCTCAAATAGAAGTCGAACTTAATGACGGAACTGTTGAAGAAAAATGGGCGGCCTGGGAGTTATGGGGGGCATATAGAGGCTTAAGTGTTACAAACTATGCATTGGAATCATTGCTGATGAGCTTTGAGAAGTTTCTTTTAGAAACAGCCGAAATAAAAACCGATGTAAGTAAAAAAATATTAAAGTTTATATTTGAATATGTGTTAAAAAACAGCAATAATGTTGCTCCATTAGCGGTGTTAACAAGCGTTGCTATTGCTTATCCCGAAGAAGTTGAAGAAGCGATGTTGCCACTCTTATCTGTACATGAATTTTATGAGTGGGATTTAAGTCGAGCATTTCAAGAACATTCATCGCTCTCTCCAATGGATAATCATATTCCATTTGCACAAAAAGAGCGTTGGAAATCAAATCAACTTCCACATAGAAAAAATATACAAGAGGATTAAGTGATTTTATTGTTAACTATCAACTCAATATACGAAAACTTAATCAGCAAATTCATAATCTCTTTGATAAACTTCAAGCAAAAGTCAAGGATGATGATGTAAGGTTTAAAAAGCTACTGAATGAGATTGACATAAGAAATTGGGAAGTTAAACTATATGATGAAAATATTGGTGGATTTATTGTTCAACCTCAGTATGAAGAAGATGTTGCTGAATATATAGACTCTAACAATGATTATTTTGAAGCACAAGAAACATCAGCAACATATTCAAATATAATTTCAAAGGCATATGAGAAAAAAGAGCCGATTAGTTATGAGAAATGGACTGAGTGCTACAAGTATTATTCTAATTTTGAAAATTTAGACATGTTATTGAGTAAACCTGTTACGCTTGCTGTTCTTGGTTTAAATGAATTTTCCAGTTCTGTTTCCGAAGAGCAAAGAAAATGGTGTTTAAAAACGATATTTCAATCTATCAATGCTATTCTGCAAGATGAAATCTTGCAGAATTTTGAATTAAATAGAAGTTATAACCTGTTGGAAAAAAATGTTGCTTTATCTTCTTTTCATTTATTGATGCAAAACGCAGAATATAATGAAGATAAAAACGAAATAATAGCAACGATGATTTATATGCTATCTGCCCCGTTTCACAACCACGAAATTGATAAAATAAACCAATATGTTAGAGAATTTTTTTTTAATAAATATCCTGAAGAAGCAAAAAGAGTTTGGCTTGGGGTTATCAAATATTCTAATTACAAAAAGTCCAACCCAAATTTTTATGGATACAAAGATGAAGAAAGCTTAAAAAAAGTTCAGGAAGACGAAAAAAAGTTTGTTCAAGAAATTTCATCAGATGAAAACTTAAAGTTAGAGCTTTCAGAAATTAGTTTAGAAAAGTGTGAGGGATATTTGCTTGCAAGAGCATTTGTAATTACACCTTTTGACACTAATGACAAGGATTTTTCAAATTTTGTGACTCACTTATTACCGATTATCCTGGATGATTTAACGAAAGAAGAAGATTATTCTTTTAACAAAAGCAGAAAAGCTCGACATCTTCATCACGAATCAATCTCTAATATTGAGCAATATCTTGCTAATCTATTATTGGACGGAGATTTTGATTATTCAAAGTCTATTCTAACCAAATTGGTTAATTCATTATCAAGCTCAACACAAGGACAAAGATTTGGCAGGAATGACTTACTTGATTTTGTTAACACCACTTTAGATTATTTTGTGTTAAAGCTTTATGACAACGGGAATTCAAAAATTGACCAAACAAAATACTTACAACAACAGACGAACTTTTGGAATCTTTGGGAGGTTCTTTTCAATTTAATTCCAGCAAATAATAGCCATCCACTAATCCAAAAACTTCTCTTAGACATTAGATATTTACTTTGGGACTATCAAGGTAACCCCAATGAAAATGACTGGAATGTTTTGAATGGGAAAAAAGAGTTTTATAAAAAATTGTTTCTTGAAAAAGGAAAAAGCAAAGTTTCATCAGTAATAAATGTGTTTTCAACAATTGGAGGCAAGGAATTTTTACCTGATGGTATAAATTGGCTAACAGAGGTGTTGATGTCAGATTCTAATGCATCTTTGGCTTTGACAACTGTTTCATCTGAAAGAATGATAAAACGACTTTTCTATAACCACATTTCAAAAATCAAAAATGACAAAGCTCTTATAGACGATTATGTTTGGATATTAAATCGAATGGTTGACTTAGGCTCTTCAGAAGCATATTTATTTCGAGAAAATGTAATAACATATAAAAGCCTTAATAACTAAAAAGCACATACCCACAACATTGTATAAGCGTAATGCGGGCTTAACGGTTAAAATTAAGCACTTTTGCCTATAAGAAACCTTGCGGTATAAGGAAAGTGAGGCCCTTCAAAATCCGCACTACGCTTATACTTGACCGTTAACCAGCAATAAACATAAAAGAGTAGCAACTATGAAAAAAGTAATTAAATTATTAAGTGTACTAATCATCCTTTCTTCAAACTTAACAGCTCAGGAAAAAAGTATGAAAGAAAAGGCAATGAGTGAATTTAAAAAGGAACATTATAATAAGGCAATCGAACTTATGGAAAAAGCAAAAAAGGAGCATCCGAAAGATGCTGAAATTTATTATTATTTAGGATTTTTCAATCACTACAGAGCTTATGACAGTCGACCATTAGCTGGCTATGATTTCTCCCATTCCCAAAAAATTTTCCAATATCTGGATAAAGCAATAGAGTTAGACCCTAACCATGGTAATGCAAAATATTTCTATGGAGCAGAATGTAGTGCCAATGCATTTAATTCCTTGCAAGATTACGAACTTGATAGCTTAAAATATTTTTATCGCCGCGCTTATGAAAAAGGAGCCTATCCGGAATGGTTGCTTGAATTTGGCAGAAATATGCTGAACTCATGTGATAAGAATGCTATTTTATTTACCGTAGGGAACCCTGACCACGATGTTTGTTCCTATCTTCAATTGCATGAAAATGTTAGAACGGATATTACAGTTCTCTCAACTTTTTATACAAATCGACCGTGGTATGTTAAATTTTTAAAAAATGGACTTGAAGGCGGAGTTCGTGATTTAACAATTAACCTTACTGATAAACAAATTATGAGAATCCATAACTTTAAATGGGATACAACAACAGTTAATATTCCTTTATCTCAGCAAATAAGAAAAAGATACGATTTGCAGGGAGATTTTAATATGAAATGGACTGTAGCTCCTGATTTACAATCAAACAGAAAGCACAAAAAAATCGAAAATGAAAAAATTAAAAAACGAGTATACTTATCTGTGCGTCGTGCAATGATTTTGCAAATTGTAGAAGATAACTACAACAAGCGTCCCATCTATTTTTCAAATTTTAAAGACTCATTTATTTATGCGGGATTAGATAAATTTTTCAGGGATTGTGGGTTTGTATCCAAAGTGCTACCATTTAAAACAAAGAATACTGAATATTCTCATAACTACAATAAAATCCAACAATTGATAAAAAAAGACCGTATCAAAGATTATTCAACCATAAAAGAAACGGATATCCCAAGAATTTCTGGAATTGCTACTTATGGTTATTCAAGGGCATTTCTTAAACTAGCCGAGCATTATAAAAATCAGGATAAGTCAAAAAAATTGGATGAATTGATACATAGATATAAAATATATATCGGCATTGGTTTTAAGCAGGAAAAAGAGAATTATTATTTGAATGAATTGGAAAAATTAAAGAATTAACTTGCTGGTAACATGCTGTATGCACCATTCGGGCGGGCTTCCAGCGTTTTTGGTTGTCGGCTTTAGCTGGTATTTGTAACGGAGGATGAGAACGCGTCTCCGTAAACCCCGCACGGCGCATATAGCTTTCCGTTGTAGGTAATGCTATAAGAGCGTAGCGATCATTGAAGTGTAATGAAAAGAATTTATCTTTGGCGAAAAATAATGCCAAATTTATACATTATAGCCGGTTGTAATGGTTCAGGTAAAACAACTGCTTCATATACCGTATTACCGGAAATGTTGAATTGTGAGGAATTTATAAATGCTGATGAAATAGCCAGAGGTCTTTCACCTTTTAATCCGGATAAAGTAGCAATTGAAGCTGGTCGAATAATGCTGAGAAGAATAAACGATTTTATAAACAAGAAACATGATTTCGCATTTGAAACAACACATTATCAACTAAAAGCCACATAAAAACAATAGAAAAAGCAAAAGATAATGAGTATGAAATAACCTTGCTCTTTTTATTTTTAGATTCAGTTGATTTGGCGATTGAAAGAGTTAAAGCACGTGTAGAAGAAGGAGGTCATGACATTCCTGAAAAAGTTATTAGACGGCGATATTTTGCAGGGATTAAAAATTTATTTGATTTATATATACCTGTTTGCGATTATTGGATGATTACTAATAATTCAAATCCAAATTTAGAATTAATAGCAGAAGGAAACCATAAAGATATTTATCGTATTGAAAATGATCGTACCTTTGGATTAATGAAAAAAATAGCATATGACAACAAATAGCGTAAAAATAAGAGAAAAAATAATTCAGGGTTTAGAATTATCTTATACGAGATTGATTAAACATAAGATTGAAAGAAATCAGAATTTAGTCATATCTAAGAATGGTAAAGTTGTCCATGTAGATCCCAGGAAGTACCAAAAATAGCACTACCTACAACATGCGGCAATAAACCCCTGGGGTTTAGGGGTTTAAATAAAGTTTCTGCTCCGCATCATATTTTTTGACCAGCGAACAGGAATGCGGTACGCATTCCCAACGGTTCATGCCGCTATCCGTTAAGTGCAACCTGATGAAAGCATCTATTGATTTTATGCATAAAAAAATCGTATTTTTGGAATATGAGCATAATTGAGCAAAATATAGAAAAAGTCCGTAAATTGTGCGAACAGCATCATGTTTCGCAGTTAGCTGTGTTTGGCTCGATTTTAACTGATAAATACGACAAAAATAGCGATATTGACTTTCTGGTAGACTTTTCCAACATAGGCTTGCAGAAATATGCAGACAATTATTTCAGCCTGAAACAAGCACTCGAAAAGATATTTAGGCGACAAGTTGATTTATTGGAAAACAAAGCGATCAAAAACCCTTATTTACGACAATCAATTGATTCTTCAAAACGAATTCTATATGAATCCTGAAATCAAAACCTGGCTTTTCGATATTCTTCAATCAATAACGGAAATTGAAAGCTATTATACGGACAGACCAATAATTTTCGCTGAATATCAGAAGGATATTAGGACAAAGCGGGCGTTGGAGTATCGTGATAAATCATTTGCCAAAACTAAAAACCGAAGTTGAAGGATTATTAGATGAATAAAACAGGCAGCACTTAACAGCGACTCATAGTGCATGCTGAGGGTAGCGCAATTAAGAAAAGACAGTGATATAATATTTGGGGATGGTGCAAATCAATAAACATCGAGAGAAACAATAGACCTGATTCTAAAGATTAGTGAGCTTATGATGAGTTATAAGCATAAAATACGCGAGAATTATAAATTCTATAGTCAGGATTTATTGAATAATTTATTCAAACATCCCTACACGAAAATTGAATTTGTAGTTAATGATTTGAATGTTTCACGGATTACGGCAGCTAATTATTTGAATAAGTTGGCTGATGGCGGATTATTGACTAAGAAAAAACTTGAGACAGGGAATTATTACATCAACGAGCCATTGTTTAATTTATTAACGAACAGACAGAAAAATGTACTGGCGGCATCAAACGTTAAAAAAAGGCAAGGCTGTGAGATGCAATCAGTTTTTTTGGAAGAAGAGCTTTCAGCATAAGACGAAAGGAGAAACTGCCGAAGTCGAAATATCGAAGCGTACAGTTTACAGGCGCTTAGCCGATTATACCAATACTTTGCCAACCAAAAATACATTTTCAGCCATCAGGCTTTTTTTATCGTCATACTCGGCTTAGCGCCTGTTTATCAATCCTTTCAAAAAAACTGCCATCTCTCTGGCGAGAAATGGCAGGCCTCTTTTTAAACTTCAGTCCAAACCAAAAATCATTCAATCAATCATTCAATCATTCAATCATTCATCCACTCAGTCATTCAATCATACAACCATTCAACCATTCAACCTCACACCTCAGGGATGCAAAGAAGCCATATCATCTCACTCTTAATTCCACGTAGGGTCAGCCGGGAAATTCACCCATTGCTTGTAAACCGAACCCATATTTTCCAGGGCACGCTCCCACATTTGTTCCGGTTCCGCATTCATGAGGGTTTCAATTTTTTTATCGGACACCAGCCAAGCCTTTTGCTCCATCTCCCGGTCAAGCTGATTAGGACTCCATCCCGAGTATCCCACGAAAAAGCGGATATCATTTTCCGTAATCTGGTTGGCATGAATCATTTCCTTGACCTGCTCGATATTCCCTCCCCAGCGTATATTTTCCGTGATGAGCAAACTATCCTCAATCTTATCGCCCAGGCGATGTATAAAAAACAAAGCATCCGTTTGTACCGGCCCGCCAAGATAAAGGGAGGGATTAAAGTCAGTAAACTCATTCATAACATCACTCAGCCGGCTTTCAATGGGCTTGTTGAGAATCAGTCCGAATGAACCGTCCTGATTGTGTTCAGCCAGCAAAACCACTGCACGCCTGAAATAAAAATCCTGCAAAAACGGCTCGGATATCAAAATGCGACCTGATGTTGGTTCCAGTTTTCCTAAACTCATAAAAAACTAATCCTTTTCTACAAATGTAACAATATTTAAAAATCGTTATTATTCTCATTCTCTTTAAATTCACTTTTTAAAATAAGTTTGAATAAACTATGATTCAATTTTAAAACAAATTGTTTTATTTTGCAATGGCGGAATCCGTTATGACCATGCAACACAACCAGCAAAAATTTGAACAGCTCAGGGAAACATATCCCGCTTTTACGTATGAGTCGTTTACGATCACGGAAGAAAAATACCAGCATACCCTCCGTTTTCATTTCAACATCAGCGATAAAGAGCATTTTTATCCTACGTTTATGATCCCCAAACAAGCGATAGGCAACCTCCCGGAGGATGCATGGAACAATCTGGCCTTTCATATCGGGATGGTGGAATTGATAAGCTACTGGAAAGTCACGGGCTCTCCCGAGGTTTATATCAAGCCCTATCATCTTTCAAATCAACAAATGGATTGGTGGAAAAAACTCTATTACCACGGCCTGGGAGAGTTCTTCCATCAAAACGGGATAACAACTACTCAAGACGGGTTCATGACTCTAAATAGCCTGGCACGGGAATCCGCTCCTTTCGTTCATACCGAATTGGATGATAATGCTTTGCTTGTCCCGATTGGTGGCGGCAAAGATTCCGCCGTTACGCTTGAATTGCTGAAATCAAAAAATTTTCATATCAAGCCTTTCGCCATCAATCCCCGGCCGGCAATTTTGGAGACCCTTGACAGCGCCGGCCTGGATAGAAACACGCTGGTAAGGGCCGAACGAACGATCGATCCGCACCTATTGGAGCTTAATGAACGGGGTTTCCTTAACGGGCACACGCCCTTTTCGGCGGTAGTGGCTTTCACCACGCTTCTATTTGCCGGCCTGACAAGCAGCAAACACATCGCCCTTTCGAACGAGTCGAGTGCCAATGAGGCCACTCTCCCGGGAACAAATATCAATCATCAATATTCAAAAACTTACGAATTTGAAAAAGATTTCAGGACGTATTACCAGGAATACATCTCGGATCAATTCAATTATTTCAGTTTTTTGCGGCCGCTGAATGAGCTCCAAATTGCCTCACTTTTTTCGCAGCTCAATAACCATTTCCCTACTTTTAAAAGCTGCAACAGGGGCAGCCATGATAACGTGTGGTGCGGGGAATGCGCTAAATGCCTTTTTACGGCCATTATCATCTCCCCTTTTGTCAACAGGGAGGCGCAGGAAAAAATATTCGGTAAGGACATGTTGAATGATGATTCGCTTACACCGCTTTTCGATCAGCTAACGGGTATTGCCGATGAAAAACCTTTTGAGTGCGTAGGAACCATTGATGAAGTAAATACTGCCCTGGGTATGGCTGCACAAACCTGGCAAAAGCCCTATCCCGCACTTTTACAACATTTTGAAAAACATAAGCGGCCTGAAACCGATTCCTTTGAGAAAGTGTTAAACGGCTGGGATGACCGGCATTTCCTGGAAGACCAGTTCCTAAAAATTATTAAAGAAGCGCTGGATGAACAAAGAGATCATTGAAAACCTGAGAAACAAAAAGCTTGTCATCCTGGGATTCGGCAAGGAGGGGCGTTCTATGTTTCATTACCTGCGAACGCTGTTCCCGGATAAACCGCTATGCATTGCTGACAGCGATGACCAACTGCCCGGCCAATTCCGCCACCTAAAAAATGTCGAGTGGCTGACGGGCAGCAGCCATAAACGCCAGCTTGACAAGTATGACCTGATCATCAAATCGCCGGGGATTACCTTACCCGAAAGGCTAAACAACAGGGTCACTTCACAGTCCGACCTATTTCTACAGGCTTTCGGCGATCAAATCATCGGTGTTACCGGCACAAAAGGAAAAAGTACCACAACAAGCCTGATTTACCACATTATTCAAAAAGAAACCTCCAATACCATTATGGTTGGAAATATTGGAACGCCGCCCGTGGAAAAAATAGAAAAAATTGATAATGACACGCTCATCGTTAACGAAATCTCAGCCCATCAGCTGGAGAATGCGAAAGCCTCGCCATCCACAGCCATCATTTTAAACTTGTTTGAGGAACACCTTGACCGTTTTGCCGATAAGAGCGCCTACTACCACAATAAGCTTAACATCTTAAAAAATCAAACTCCCGATCACCATGCAATTCTGAACGACGAAGCAATGATGAACGGAGACCTTGATCCACGGCAAAATTATCCGGGCAAAAAATGGCTCTTTGCTTTTGAGCGCTCACAGAAAAGGGCGGCATGGCTGGAACAAGAGAAAATCATTTTCCGGGGTCCCTCAAAAAAAGAGACCTACCCGTTACCTTCCAGCGGCTTGCCGGGGCAGCATAACGTGTTGAACAGCATGGCGGCTATCATTGCCTGCCGGATTAACGGGATTTCTTCCGAAAGTATTCAGAAAGGCCTTGACTCCTTTCAAGGGCTGGAGCACCGCCTGGAAGAAGTGGGGGTATTCAGCGGTATCCGGTTTTACAACGATTCCATTTCAACGATTCCCCAAACCACTATCGAAGCATTAAAAACCTTACCCGATACGCAAACACTCATAGTTGGTGGCTACGACCGACAAATCAATTACAGTATCCTTTATGATTTTCTTAAACAGAGCCGGGTGCAAAATCTCATCCTAACCGGCCCGGCCGGGAATCGTATTTACCGGGAATACCGGGGAGAAGCACCACAAAATATCATCCGGGAAGATGATATGAAATCCATTGTTGAAGCGGCTTTTGGGTGCACCGGTATTGGCAAAACCTGTCTGTTGTCACCCGCTGCTTCCAGTTATGACAGGTATAAAAATTTTGAAGAGCGGGGAAAAATCTTCAAAAAATGGATAAAAAAAACGGGAACAGCCGGTTAGACACAAAAAAGGCAAACCCTGTTCCCATTCCGCTTTATTTTATTCCTCCTGTTTGTCTTCTTTTTTCTCTTGTGATTGTGTGTTATCCTGTTTAGAGGTACTCGCTGACTTAGCTGCCGTCTGACCCCCTTTTTGGCTCTTAGCCGAAGAGGTCTGAGTTGACTTTTTGGTAGAGCTCTTGGGGGCTCCTGCGGCCTCCTTATTGTCACGTTTGTTTCTCAAATACTTGGGTATGCGGTCGCTTTTCCTCAATCGGGGACGCCGCTTACCGTATGTCCCCATGACTTGTTTAGCTTTTTTGCTCTTTCGGTCTCCTTTTCCCATAATACTTTCATTTTAAATTGAAAACACAAAATTAGAAAAATTAGAAAATTTTAAAACGATTTTGTAACTACAATCGATTCAAAAACTCCCGTTCAAGGAGGTCGCTTCTTTTAATGACTCTTCTGGCCCATTCCAGGCGTATATCCATTTTTTTTTCTTCCGGAAGTTGCCATTGAATATCACTCCGGCGGACACGCTCGGTCAACTCACGAATTATCAATGCTGCGGATACTGAAATGTTAAAACTTTCGGTAAAGCCGTACATGGGGATACGCACGAATTCATCGGCATTTTCTATGGCCCAGTCCGACAAACCTTCCATCTCCGTCCCGAACATCAGGGCCACCGGCCCCGGTTCCAGGGGAAATTCATCAAGCGAATAATCATGGCGATGCGGCGTTGTAGCTACCACACGATAGTTTTGGCTCCGCAAAGCATCATACAAGGCAGGTGTGTTAAAATCCCCTTCATTATAGTAATACATGTTCAGCCATTTGGAAGCTCCCAACGCCACTTGCGGGTTAACACGGTATTCGTTGTTGTTTTCCACGATATGAACATCCTGTACGCCGAAAAGGTCGCAGGTACGGAGCACGGCACTGGCATTCTGCGGTTGATAAATATTCTCTATCCCTGCAGTCACATAGCGCGTGCGGTACTCGAGTACATTCTCGAACTGGTTTAATTTATTAGATGTAATAAACCCGGCCAGGTATTCGAAAAGCTGTTGTTTTTCTTCACGGGTTAACTCGGATAACTGTTTCATGTTCCCTTTATTGGTCGACAAAGATGCAAAAAAAGTAAGTTGAAAAGGAAATTCCATACAAGTTTCCGGGCCTTCATAACTGATGAATGGACTAATTCCCCCGAGTTTAAAAAAAATATTTCTTAAATTTTCAATATATCCTTAAAAGATTTAGTTTTGCACGACTAAATTCATTAAAATATGGCGAAGAAAAAGAAGAAGTCAGACCGCACCGAAGAACAAATGCAGGCCGTTGAGGGGGCCCTGAGTAATACCGAACAATTCATAGAAAATAATCAGAAACTCCTCACCACTATTGTAGCCGTTATTATACTCGCTGTTTTGGGATACTTTGGGTTTAATAAATTTTACATGGCCCCGAAACAAGAAGAAGCAAAAAGCCAGATGTTTAAGGCTGAAAAATATTTTGAACAAGATTCGCTAGACTTAGCTCTAAACGGTGACGGACAGTACCCGGGTTTTCTGCAAATTATTGATGATTACGGAATGACCAAACATGGTAATCTCGCTCATTATTACGCCGGGGTATGCTACCTGAAAAAAGGCAATTACAACAAAGCTATCTCCCACCTGGAAGATTTTGATGGGGATGAGACTATTGTAGAACCCTGGGCAATAGGTAAAATCGGCGACGCTTACATGCAATTAGGAGAAATGGACAAGGCCGTAGACTATTACCTTGAGGCAGCCAAAGAGCAGGATAATAATTTCACTTCGCCCCATTTTCTGATGAAAGCCGGCATGACTTATGAAGTCATGGACAAACCTTCCAAAGCCCGTGAGGTATACAAAAAAATAAAGGACGAATACCCCGAAAGTGAAGAATATAAAAATATCGATAAATACATCGCCCGTACAGAAGGTTAACATTGTAACTCATAACATTTCAATACCCGGATTTTAGAAATCCGGGTATTTTTTTTATCTTGCAGGAAAGGAACACACTACTAGCATTAAAATCAATACCAATGAGAATAGCGTTTTACGGGACACCTGAATTTGCAGTAGAGACGCTTAAACGAATTCATAACACCAACCATGAAATTGCTGCGGTGATCACGGCTCCCGACAAGCCGGCGGGCAGAGGCAAAAAAATGACACCTCCACCGGTAAAGGAATACGCCCTGGCCCACAACCTTCCTTTGCTTCAGCCCAAAAATCTGAAAGCCCCCGAATTTATCCATGAATTAGAAGAAAGAGCTATCGATTTACAAGTTGTTGTGGCTTTCAGGATGATGCCTGAAAAGGTATGGGCCCTTCCCCCGAAAGGCACTTTCAATATTCATGCTTCGCTACTTCCGCAATACCGCGGTGCAGCCCCCATAAATCATGCTATTATCAACGGGGAGAAAAAAACCGGGGTGACCAGCTTTTTTATCACAAGACAAATCGATACAGGTGCTGTCATCTCTTTCAAAGAGACGCCTATCCGAGAGTCGGAAACAGCAGGACAACTCCATGATCGGCTTATGATATTAGCAGCTGACTTAGCTGTAGAAACCATAGATAAAATTCAAAAGGGTAATTATACATTAAAATCTCAAAATGAGTTGATGGATGCCGATAAAACTATCAAAACGGCACCTAAAATATACAAAAATGATTGCCGTATAGATTGGAGAAAAAGTGTTTCAGATATTTACAATTTTATCCGTGGCTTGAGCCCTTATCCTGCGGCTTTTACGGAGTTTATTGATAATGAAGGAGTTACAAGAAAGATAAAAGTTTACGAAGTTCAAATGATATTAAAAAAACATGAATATGATTTTTACAAAATTATCACGGATAACAAAACGTATTTATGGATACCGGTAAAGGATGGTTTCATTTCAATACTTGATTTGCAACAGAATGGCAAAAAAAGAATGGGTATAGAGGAGTTTTTAAGGGGAGTAAATATCGATTCGGACTGGCAACTGAAAGACCCAAAATCACAATAATTTGACGAAAAACTGGTCTTTTTAGGCCGAGTTATTAACAAAATAAGACATTTATCAACATTTTAACAGAAAATTAGGGGTTACACTTGTTTTTTTGATTCTAACATATATATTTGCAAAAAGAGATTATAAATAAACCTAATTTCTAACTAAAAATTCAAGAACTATGAACAAAGCAGAACTTATCGAAGCAATGGCTTCAAAAGCGGACTTAACAAAAGCAGATGCTAAAAAAGCATTGGATGCATTTATTGATGCAACTACCAAATCACTGAAAAA
>JAIPAH010000105.1 GCA_021740175.1 Bacteroidales bacterium | reverse complement strand
ATTGTAAAAAAAATGATAAACCCAAACTTCCTCATAGCGCTTTTTATTTCATGGGCTAAAATATGAAATTGCACAAAATAAAATATTTTTGCAGTTTGTTAGTTAACTATGTAAAGGAAAAAAATACTTTGAGAAAAAGGCGTTCGCTCATATTGGTTGTTTTAGTCCTCGGAATGTTAGGGCTATTGTTTTCGGGGTGTTCCACCAAGCGTAACACGTTTGTCCGGCGTGTCTATCATAACCTTACCGCCCACTATAATGCGTATTGGAATGGACAGCAAAGCCTCATGAAAGGCAAAAGAGAATTAAAAGATAAGGTCAAAGATAATTATGCACATATCCTGCCGATCTTCAATTACGGGACGGAAGAAGAAGGCAAAAGCATAGGCCCGCACATGGATCGTGCTATAGAGAAAGGCAAAAAAGTAATCCGGCGCCACTCTATGGAATTCAGGGGAAAAGAACATGTGCGCTGGATCGATGATAGCTGGTTGATGATTGGAAAAGGCCAGTTTTTCAAGCATGAATACCTAAAAGCCCGACGCACTTTTGAGCGTGTTATCCGTGATTACAAGGCCCCCGAAAAATTCGAGGCCATGCTATGGCTGGGACGGGCCTTTACACAGCTCGAATACTATGACCGGGCATTCACCACGCTGGACCGGTTGAAAAACAAAATTCAAAACACGGACGAAGAAGTTAACGATTTCACACAACAACACCTTCCGCTCATGTATGCCGAGCTGCAAATGAAGCAGGACAACTATGAGGCAGCGGTGCCCCATCTTCTTGATGGGATAAGCCTTATAAAAGACAAGCAACGCAAAACGCGTCTTATGTTCATTCTGGGACAAATTTACCAGGAAATGGAGCGTGATGATATGGCCGCCAAATATTTCCGAAAAGTCAGCAGGCGAAACCCCGAATATGAAATGGCCTTCAATGCCCACATTCGTTTGGCTACTTCCGTCGATGTGGAGAGCTCGGAATCTGAGGAGGTTATTGCCGAATTAAAAAAAATGCTGGATGATGCAAAGAATAAAGAGTACAGGGACCAAATCTATTATGCCCTTGGGGAAGTGGCTCAAAAAAAAGGAAACGACTCACTGGCTATCAGCCATTACCGGAAGTCAGTAGCTCACAGCATCGATAATGACTTCCAGCGCGCTACCTCTTCGCTGAAAGTAGCCGATTTCTATTTTGATCGTAAAGACTACCAATTAGCGCAAAGTTATTATGATACTGCTATGCAGGTACTTCCGGCTGATTACCCGAATTACAGTGAAATACAGCAGAAAACCAACACCCTCTCACGTCTTGTTGAAAACCTGGAAATATATCATCGACAAGATAGCCTCCAGCGCCTTGCTCAAATGGACGAGGCAAAGAGAAACGAAATCATTGATTCGGTGATTAAGGCTTATAAAGAAGAGCAGCGCCGCATCCAGGAAGAGAAACAACGAAGACAACAAGCCGCGGCCCGGATGCAACAGAGCCAGAATCGCCGCCAGCAAACGCAACGTGGCTTAGGATCGGCAGGGGGAGGATGGTATTTTTACAACACCCAGGCCAAAAGCATGGGATACAATGAGTTTATCAATAAGTGGGGGCGCCGGAATCTTGAAGATTTGTGGCGTCTCAGCAGCAAAAGGCAATCCTCTTCCTTTAGTTCGGGCAGCGGGGAAAGTATAGCCATGGTAGATACAACAAAAGGAGAGGCTCAACAGTCGATTTCTACCGACCCGGTAAAAAGGGAAACCTATACGCAGTACATTCCCCTCACCGATAAACAAATGGAAATATCCAACCAAAAAATGGCCGAGGCTCTTTACCACATGGGTTTTATTTATAAAATCCAACTTGAAAACAAAAAAGAAGCTATCAAAGCCTTTGAAGAATTCGTTAACAGATTTCCCGACCACGAAGATGCTATCAAATGCTACTATCAACTCTACCAATTAAATAAGCAACTGGGTAACATGGAAGAGCAGGAAAAATATAAAAACATTATTCTGAACCAATACCCTGATAGCGATTACGCCCTGATCCTGCAGGACCCGGAATATTACAAGGAGCTCCTCAGCGATCAGAAAAAAATGAAGACCATGTACCAGGAAGCATATAAGGCCTATAAAAATGACGAACACCTAACGGTCAAGCTAATTAGTAATGACGCAATCAACAATTACAAGCAAACGGAGCTTACCCCCCGTTTTAAATATCTCCGTGCCTTATCGCTAAGGCGCCTTGAAAATAGCAAAGACACCCTCAAAACAGAGCTGCAGGATATTGTCAAAAATTATCCGAATAGTAACGTGTATAGCATGGCTCAAAATATCCTGCGTAAAATGCAGAAGGATGCCGATACCTTATCAAACCAAATGAAAGAACAACAAAAGAAGCAGGAACAACTAACCAAGGCCATGGAAAAATTCCAGGAAACGCCCAAGGAAGACCATTTTTATATTATGCTTATAAACAGCGATAGTGTTGATGTGAGTGCCACAAAAGTTAAAATTTCCGATTTTAATCAAAAATATTTCGGCAATGAAGGTCTGAAAGTATCCAGTGTAGTTTTTGACGACCCGAAACTTATGATAACGGTAAGCGATTTCAATAATAAAACGGAAGCTTTATCGTATTTCCGCACCATCGTAAAAAATACTTATGTTTTTTCAGATATCAAATCCAAAGATTTCAGACATTACGTTATTTCGGCGTCAAACTATCCCAAGTTTTATAAATCGCGCAAGATCACCGATTATCATATATTCTTCGAGGAAAAATATCTTACCGACAAAGAAAATCCGAAAATGGGAGAGCTATGATAATTCATTATATTTGTAGATATGTTTAAAAAAAAGACATCTAAAAATATGGCAAAAAATAATGAACCTAACTCTTTGGCAGTCAATCTAATTTCCAATGGTACAACGTTCAAGGGAGATATCCAGACCGATAGCGATTTACGCATTGACGGCGTCTTAAACGGAACAATCCAGTCAAAAGGAAAAGTAATCGTCGGGGAAACAGGACAAGTGGAAGGAGAAGTTCAGTGCAAAAATGCCGATATTTCGGGAAAAATTAATGCCAATCTGAAAATTTCAGAACTGTTAACCCTAAAAGCCACGGCGCAAATTAACGGGGAAGTACTTACTAAAAAACTTTCTATTGAAGAGGGGGCTGTCTTCACTGCAAATTGCCGTATGGATGAATCCAGCAGCACTCAGAAAAAAACAGCCAATGCCCATCAACCCAAAGAAAAACAACAAGGGAAATGATTTTATAAAGTACTCCAGCATTGGCATTCAAATGCTGGTGATTATTGCTTTTGGAACCTGGGGAGGTATTAAGCTGGATGAGCTTACCGACTTGTCCCCATTATTTACAGTGTTGCTTTCCCTGGCTTCGGTAGGTATTGCAATATATCATGCGGTTAAAGATTTTATAAAGATGAACTAATGAATACAACGCTAAAAAAACTATTGATTCAGTATCTAAAGAATATTCTTTTGCTTACCGGAATAATCGCCTTACTCGCATGGGGCTTATATTCTTTTCTGCCCAGTATTTTCTCTCCGCTTCTTTTCTGGTTTATTCCCTATTTTCTGATCATTAGTCTGGCTTTTCACTACTACCTCTTAAAGGCTTCGGCGAAAGACACAAAAAAATTTATTCCGCATTTTATGGGTTCTACAGGCATTAAGCTGATGATTTATCTCGGTACCCTCACATTAACAGCCCTAATGATAGAAAACGACCCCGCCCCATTCATAGTGGGATTCTTTGTGCTATATTTATTCTATACAATATTCGAAATAAAAGTTTTCTTGCAACAATCCAGACAAATGCAAAACTAAAGAGGATAGTTCAACGTTTATTATCTATTAATTTAATGTGATTGGAAGAAAAAAAGAAACAATGATTTACATCACCAGAAGGGAACGCTTTAACGCTGCGCATCGCCTCTATAGAGAGGATTACAATGAACAGACAAACTACGAAGTTTTCGGGCCGTGTAGTAATCCGAATTGGCACGGGCATAATTATGTGATGTGGGTGACTATTAAAGGCGAAGTCAACCCCGACACAGGTTTTCTGGTCAATCTCAAGCAGCTCAGCAATCTTCTCAAAGAAAAAGTGGTCAATAAGCTGGATCATAAAAACATGAATACGGAAGTAGACTTTATGGAAGGCCGATTTGCTTCGACAGAAAGTCTTGCCATAGCCATATGGGAACAGATCGAGCAGCCTATTCAAAAGCTGGGGGCAGAGCTTCATTGCATCAAAATTTCAGAAACGGAAAACAATTATGTAGAGTATTATGGGTAAGATGGAAAAAAACATTAATCGGAACGCCAAATCGCATGAGTTTTATAGTGAAGATGTGGAAGGTTATGAGCGGTTGGACCGTTATAACCAGGATACTCTGGAAAAACTGGCTGAACATTATTACGAAATCTTAAAACTCGTCGGCGAAAATCCCGACCGCGAAGGACTTGCCGAGACTCCTATCCGGGTAGCCAAAGCTATGCAGTTTCTCACCCATGGTTATGACTTAAACCCGGAAGAAATTCTCCGACAAGCCAAGTTTAAAGAAGACTACAGGGAAATGGTGATTGTCAAAGACATTGAAATATATTCGATGTGCGAACACCACATGATTCCTTTTGTAGGAAAAGCGCATGTGGCTTACATCCCTAACGGATACATCACCGGTCTAAGCAAAATTGCCCGCGTTGTTGAATCATATGCCAGACGACTGCAAGTACAGGAGCGACTCACTACCCAGATCAAGCAATGTATCCAAAACACGCTGAACCCGCTGGGAGTAGCGGTAGTTATAGAGGCCAAACATTACTGTATGGCCATGAGGGGTGTGCAAAAACAGAATTCGGTCACCACCACCTCCGACTTTACCGGCGCTTTTAAACGTAGTGAAACACGTGAAGAATTTATCCATTTATTAGGGACAAAACTTGATTAATTGGTATAATATTTGATACGGCTCATTATCAACAAAAAGAATTACTATGTATCCACAGAATCATAATTATAATAGTTTTCAATCAACCATTACAGGAGAAGGCACAGCCTCTGTAGCCAGAAGCTTTATGCAACGGGTTTTTACCTGGATGGCCGTTGCATTGGCTATTACTGCCTTTGTGGCATATCAGTTTAGCGCCAGTGAAAGCCTGATGAGCTCTCTTATCACGCAGGAGGGGCTCACTGGCTTGGGGTGGCTGGTGATGCTATCCCCCCTTGGCTTTGTGCTGGCCATGTCTTTTGGCTTTCAGCGCATGTCATCCGCTACGCTAACCCTGGTATTTGGAGGCTATTCCATCGTAATGGGGATGAGTCTAAGCTTTATCTTGTTGACTTTCACCGCATCATCCATATTTCAAACATTTGCGGTGACAGCCGGAATGTTTGGCACCATGGCTTTTTTAGGATATACGACGAAAACCGACCTGACCAAGTTTGGTTCACTACTTATGATGGGGTTGATTGGAATTATCCTGGCCAGTGTTATCAACATGTTTTTGGGAAGCAGTACCCTGGAATATATCATCAGCTTTTTAGGTGTCGTTATTTTTACAGGTTTGACCGCCTATGATACCCAGAAGCTCAAAAGAATGAGCGCCCAATTGGAAGAAGGATCCGAATCGGCAAAAAAATTAACCATTATGGGAGCTTTAACCTTATACCTTGATTTCATTAATTTATTCTTATTTTTGCTTCGCTTTTTAGGTGAGCGACGGTAAAACACCTATAAAAAATTGATAAACAAAACTTAAGCTTTATGATCGCATACGTATTTCCCGGACAAGGAGCGCAATATGTTGGAATGGGCAAAGAAATGCACGACCATTTTCATATGGCCAGGGAACTTTTCCAGAAAGCAAACTCAATTCTCGGGTTTCGCATCACTGAGATCATGTTTGATGGTTCCGAGGAAGACCTAAAGCAGACCAAAGTCACGCAGCCCGCTATTTACTTGCACTCGGTAATCCTTGCAAGATTAATGGGGCGCAGCTTTAAGCCCGATTTGGTTGCCGGCCACTCCCTCGGAGAATTTTCGGCCCTGGTGGCCAACAAAGCTCTCACCTTTGAAGATGGGTTGAGATTAGTGAGCAAGCGTGCCATGGCTATGCAAAAAGCCTGCGAGAAAGAACCTTCCACCATGGCAGCCGTCATGGGGCTTGACGAAAATACCCTGAAGGACGTTTTATATCATATTAACGAAGTGGTGGTGCCCGCCAACTACAATAGTCCGGGACAAATCGTAATTTCCGGATCGGAAAAAGGGATTGAAATTGCCGTCGAAAAACTTAAAGAAGCCGGGGCTAAAAGAGCCCTGCCCCTGAAAGTGGGAGGGGCTTTTCATTCTCCATTGATGGAACCCGCACGAGTAGAGCTGGAAAAAGCCATTAAAAAGACAAAAATTGCCGAACCGGTGTGTCCTATCTACCAAAACGTAAGCGCACAATCAGTAAAAAACCCGGAAGTAATCAAATCGAACCTGACGGCCCAGTTAACTTCACCCGTGAAATGGACCCAAACCGTACAAAACATGATAGCCGACGGGGCAGATGAATTTATTGAAGTAGGACCGGGAAAAGTCTTGCAAGGCTTAATCAAAAAAGTAAAAAGAGATGTAAAAACATCCAGTGCCAGCCTGGATTAATGTGGCAAGCTTCAAACCATTAAAAAAGGGGAGCATCAAAACATGCTCCCCTTTTTTCTGTGTAAACAAAAATTATCGCAACGACTACTGCTCGTACACTAATTGTTCTTCTTTTACACCCATATCTTTGAGAGTGTCAATTAATTGATTGGTCATCTCCGATGTACCACAGATATAAAAATAACTATTAAAATCTTCCACGTGCTTTTGAAGGAATTCCCTGTCAATATGCCCTGAATGATATTTATCACTCTTCTCCCGGGAAAGCAGGAACTCAGCATTGCCGTTGAGTATCTCTTTCAGCTCATCTTCGAGAATAATATCTTTGTGAGTCTTATTCGAGAAGAAGAGCTTATTACCATCCAGGTTTCCTTCTTTATTTAACTGCCGTAAAATAGCTATAAATGGCGTGATTCCAGCGCCTCCTGCCAGAAAATAACCGGGCCCTTTATATTGGATAGCACCCCATACATCATGAATTAATAACTGGTCACCTACCTGTAGTTCCCCTATGACATCCGTAACTCCTTCAGTATGGTATACCTTAATGATAAACTCAAGGTTATCCTGATCATTCAGGGAGGTAAATGTAAACGGCCTGCGCTCTTCTACCATTCCGGGACGATTGATTGCCACTTCAGTGGCCTGACCTGGATTAAAAGTATAATTTTCAGGCTTTTCCGTTACAATTCTTCTAACGTCATGCGTGAGTTCTTCTATTTCAAGTATTTTCACAGTATGCTCTTCCATTTTTATTTTTATTGTTGTTTTTTTGAATTAAAGAAACTTTATGCTCAACAGCCACATATATTATTTGTTCACTAATGAAATGCAACTTGCCGCTGCCAGGCCACAATAATATCAGCCAGCCTTCGATGTCCGAAAAGAGGATCAATCAGACGATACGAAAGTTACACATTTCTGATAAAATCTAAAACAAAAAACTTTTATAGACAATGATAATCACCTATTTGTCATATCACCTATCTTCGTATTGCTGCCGGTAATATTTTTGATATTCCCCGGAAGTAACGTTATCCAGCCACTCCTGGTTTTGCAGGTACCAGTCTACGGTTTTATCCAGGCCCTGCTCAAAATCTACTGAGGGCTTCCACCCCAGTTCTTCCTGCAGTTTGGTAGAATCAATGGCATATCGCTGGTCGTGTCCGGCCCGGTCTTTCACAAAGGTAATCAGCTTCTCAGACTCGCCCTGCCTTCGGCCCAGCTTTCGGTCCATCACTTTGCACATCACCTTTACCAGGTCAATATTTTTCCACTCATTATTACCTCCCACGTTGTAAGTCTCGCCGATTTTACCCTTGTGGTAGATGACATCGATGGCCCGGGCATGATCTACCACCCATAGCCAATCGCGAACATTTTCCCCTTTGCCGTATACCGGTAAGGATTTATTGTTACGAATATTGTTGATGAACAGAGGAATCAATTTTTCGGGAAACTGAAAAGACCCATAGTTGTTGGAACAATTACTGATAACCATGGGTAACCCGAAAGTATCGTGATATGCTCTGACAAAGTGATCCGAGCTGGCTTTGGATGCAGAATAAGGACTATGGGGGTCGTAGCAGGTCTCTTCCGTAAAATAGCCTTCATCCCCCAGTGAACCATAAACCTCATCCGTCGACACATGGTAAAACAACTTGCCGGTGTAATTCTCATGCCAGATATGACGGGCGGCATTAAGCAAATTCACCGTTCCAAGGACATTAGTTAATACGAACTCATTGGGACTCGCTATCGAACGATCAACATGAGATTCGGCCGCCAGATGAATCACCCCGTCAAATTGATGCTCTTCAAAAAGCTTTAAAATAAACCTGTCATCATTAATGTCTCCTTTTATAAATTGATAATTAGGGTGGTTTTCAACATCAATAAGGTTTTCAAGATTTCCGGCATACGTTAATTTATCCAGATTAGTAATTTGATAATCAGGGTGCTGATTAACAAAATGTCTGACGACATGCGAGCCGATAAATCCGGCTCCACCGGTGATAAGAATGTGTTTTGCCATAATTGCGCTGCGTTTATTTGATTTCGCGTATGTTTTCCCGTGACTTATTACTTTTACTTTTCCTGAGCCTTTTCTTTTTCCGCCAGAGCTCTCTCCCATTTCCAGGCCGATCGCATCATATCATCCAGGCCTTTTTCGGCTTTCCATCCCAGCTCTTTATTAGCAAAAGAGGTATCGGCCCAGACCTGCTCGACATCGCCCGGGCGGCGATCGACGACCTTATAATTTAACTTCTCTCCCGACACTTTTTCAAATGATTGAATGACCTCCATTACCGAATAGCCATTGCCCGTACCAAGATTAAAAACCTCAAAAGGCTTTTTGTTTTGATCATTAAGCATTCTATCCACGGCAATCACATGAGCTTTGGCAAGGTCTACCACATGGATGTAGTCTCTGATAGCCGTACCGTCGGGCGTATTATAATCATCGCCGAATACTTTCAACTGATCGCGTTTGCCTATGGCCGTTTGAGTTATGAAAGGCACAAGATTATCCGGAACCCCGAGAGGGAGCTCCCCTATTTCCGCCGATTCATGCGCCCCGATAGGATTAAAATAACGAAGGGCAATTCCTTTCAGGCCATTACAGGCTTTCAGGGTATCTTCTATCACATCTTCAGCTATCTTTTTGGTATTGCCGTAAGGTGACCAGGCTTTTTGGAGCGGCGCTTCCTCCGACACCGGTAGCTTCTCGGGCTGCCCATAAACCGTGCAGGATGATGAGAAAACAATGTTTTCTATACCATACCGGTTCATATTACTCAACAGATTTATTAAAGACATGATATTGTTATGGTAATACATCAGGGGATTTTCAACAGATTCCCCAACGGCTTTATAGGCTGCAAAATGAATGATGCCACCTATGTCGCGGTGCCGGTCAAAGAATTGATTTGTAGTTTGTGTTTCACTCAGGTCAAAACGTTCGAATTCGGGCCTGTTACCTGTGATTTTGGCAATATTATCCAACACGCTTTCGTATGAATTCGACAAATTATCTACAACTATCACCTCATGGCCTTGATTCTGGAGCTCAACGACGGTATGAGACCCGATATAGCCAGTACCTCCGGTTACGAGAATCTTCATAAAAATCCATTTTTAATTTGAATGTAAATTTAGAAATAATTAAGTAAAGTGGCAGCAAAACCCTTTCAATTGTTATCACAATATCATTCCTATTAAGAAAAACCCTGTTTACTGTTTTCTCCCCAGGAGTCATTCCGGGTAACGAAATAATCCCAGTTTCCTTTTAGAGCCCATAAAACGATAAGAGGATGGTAGATTAAGGGATAAAGCCAGGAGGCGGCAAAAAGCATTAGTAAATCTTTGATCCGGTTATATTTGTGAAAAGTAAGTTCTTCAAGGAGAATGGTATAATGGAAATATAATATGGCAAAGGTGTAAACAAAAATTATAATGGAAAAAAACACATTCCAATTGGAAGCCCCTGCCAATGCGATTCCAATTAATAAAAGAATACTGAGCGTTTCAAGGATGGGCGCCAGCCATTCAAATACCAGCCAATAGGGATAGCTGAGCCATCCCATTATCCCGTACTTTCTATTCATAAACAAATCGGAATGTCTTATCAGGGTATCGATGGAGCCCCGGGTCCAGCGGTTACGTTGTTTCCCCAGTGTTTTCAGATCGCCGGGCACCTCGGTCCAGATGAGAGGGTCAGGGATGTAAACCACTTTGTAAGGGGATTTCCTTGAGGCCATGTATTTGCGCATCCTCACAATGAGCTCGAGGTCTTCACCCACGGTATCCGGGTTATATCCTCCACATGCAATAGCTACCGTCTTATCAAACAATCCCAGGGCGCCTGACACCAGCAAAAGCCCTCCCAACTGCGTCCATCCGATTCGCCCCATCAAAAAGGCCACCGAATATTCCAGCACCTGGATGCGAGGCAGCAACTTGCCCGGCACTCTTCTCTCAATCAATTTTCCATCTTCAAACCTGCATGAATTGGCTATACGAACCACCCCTCCGGAAGCAATAACAGGCTGCTCACTATCAAGAAAAGGCTTCACCATTTTCAATAATGCATCAGGCTCCACAATACTGTCTACGTCCAGAGCCAAAAACAACTCGCCCGAGGAAACATTTATCCCCGCATTCAGGGCATCGGCTTTTCCCCCGTTTTCTTTATCAATAACCAAAAGCCGGTTATAAGAAGCATGTCTGGATTTATACGCAGCCTTAACTTTTTCAGATCGCACTTTCTGGTCAAAGGCGTAGGGTACTTTTTCAAGTCCGTAAGTAGCAATAAGCTTTTCCAGCGTATCGTCGGTGCTACCATCGTTGATCACCACCACCTCAAAGGAGTGATAAGTCAGTGAAAGAAACGCCCTCACACTCTGTACGATGGAAGCGGACTCATTATAGGCCGGAGCCAAAACCGATACGAAGGGGGCCATATCGGAAGAAAGAATTACCTCATGATCGATGTGCTTATTTTTTTTAAAATATTTTTTCAA
>JAIPAH010000104.1 GCA_021740175.1 Bacteroidales bacterium | reverse complement strand
TGCTATAATCCGGGGTCAATATGCTCCGGAAATTTTCCCTATTATCAGGATTTGGGGGTCAACATCCGCCGGAATGACAGAAAAAAATCTTCCTTTTTATCGGCAGAATTGGGGGGTCAGCTTGCTCCGGTATATCCATATTATTGATCCTCGAAAAAGGAATATTGTATTTTAGTTTTTTGTAAACGCTTATTAGCTATATTAATATAATTTGAATTTATTTCTGAAGCAATGAAATTTCTTTTATTTGATTTACAACTCACACATTCTGAGCCACTTCCAGCAAAAGGGATATAAACAATTGAATTAGGCAGGCTAAAATGTTGGATAATTCGGTTAGAAATCGAGAGAGGTTTTTGAGTGGGGTGATCTACTTTTTCATTTTTAAATCTACTTCCAGCCAATGTAGGAAACTTCCAAACATCTCCTGCATGTTTCCCCTCAGGATGTGGTTCCCATACTTTCCCATTTTTATATATTTTATTTTTTAACCTTTTTTGACTTTTATAAGGCTCTCGAATTGGGTTATACACAAAATCATTTGATTTTGAAAACCATAATAATGGTTCATAAGTTGCTGCTGGTCCGTTTTTATAACCAGAAAAACCATTTTCATAATGCCATATGATTTGTCGTCTATAATACATACCTATTTCGTATAAATATACTTGTAAGTAGCACAAATAATGATGAATTCCATAAATAAAAATTGAGCCCGTAGGTTTAAGTATTCTTTTTGATTCAAAAATCCATTTTTTTGTCCATTCTAACCAATCCTCAAATGTTTCCCACAAATCACTATCATTCCCAAAATTTTTTCTCAGATTGTAAGGGGGATCAGCAACAATTAAATCAATCGTTTGATCCTCAATTTCTGACATTAAATCAATACAATCCGAATGATATATCTTATTTAATTTTAGCATCTTAGAGTTATTTTTTTATATTTTGAAAAATCAATACATTTTGATGATGTACGTTTGGTACAAAAGAAAAAGGATATCCATATGGATAAATGCTTTTATGTCGCTGATATAAAATTCTTATTCCTTTTAATTTAAAATTATTTTTTTTCTCTATTTTTTTTGCCAAATCCGCATGAAATGTATAAAATTTATCCTTTTTACGGAAGTCACTTACAATAATGCACATATATTTTTCATTTTTAAGAATCCTACTGCAGGAATCAAAAAAATTTGAAAGTACATCTAAAAAATCCTCATACCGTTCTATGTTTGATAAATCCTTATCCTCCTCACTGTATTTATAAGCAAGTTTGTTATTCATTCTTTGTTTTCCCTTATGATCTAATGTTTCAAGAATATTCCAGTAAGGTGGACTAGTTATGATAAAATCAAAATAGTTATCCGCAATTTTTTTTATATATTCTAGACTATCTGCATGTAATAATCTTTGTTTTGGTTTATACGAGAAATCATCAGGTATTTCATTTTTTAGTCGTTCTTTACCAAGCTCATGAAAATTAGAATTTAATTCAATTCCGACACCATTCCGTTTTTCAAATGCACAAGCTTTCATTGCAGAAGCAACTCCTGAAAAAGGATCTAAAACTGTATGATTTTCTTTAGTGAAAAAATTTATTAGTCGCAAAACATCTTGAAAAGAAAAAGGAGCTGGATGTTGTTTTTCAATTTGGGCATCCTTATTTGAAGCACCAAGTCCTTTTTGGCTAAATACTGTAACAGTTTCTGATAGCCATTCTTTTGCTGTTAAATCATTTAATTTATTTGATAAGTCATAAGAGGAGTTTTCATCTAGAATATAAAGTGCATTAGCTTTATTAATGTCACCATTTGATTGAAATAGTGCAACATAATCCCATTTTTTAAGTAAGCGAGTTGGAACACCAATAGTTTCTTTATTTTCTAAAATTTCATCAAGTCTCCGCTTTGCCTTGATATTTAATGCTTCATCATTTACTGGATAAAAATTATTTTTTTCCTTTTTATATAGATAGTGTTTCATTACGTACTTCTTTTATATTGTATTTTTTCCTCCGCAACCTTAAGTATATCTATGGCATTTTTTTCGCTGTTTAAATCACTTGCAATCTTGTCAGATAACCAAGATGTTAAAAATTCATCTTTATCGGAATTATAAAATTTTGCAAGCTTAATCACTTGTTCTCGTTTCGCTTTACGTTCTCCACGCTCAATTTTTGATAAAAGAGCTTGATCTATTTCAAGAAAGGAAGCAACTTGGCGAAGATATATTCCTTTATCTTCTCTTAGTCTTCTTATTTTTTCTCCAAAATTTTCCATTGGTCTTCTTTTGGCTTGCCAAATTTAGTCAATTAATTTTGGCAAGCAAAAATTTTTAAATCTAAATTATCAACTAATTTTTAACAATTTTAAGAATAATTTAAATTTTAGATGATTTAGCTTAGGATTTTTTGGAGGGTTCTTGGCATGAATCACAACAGCAACATTTGGAATGGCCTAATTTTCCATCACAAAAACCAGATTTGTGTAGTATTTGTTTCTAAAATAGTTTTTTATAAAATCACACCAGGTGATATTTCAAGCCCTCCATTTTATTCAGCTCTTTGATAAATGTTGAAAAATCCACCTTTTTTGTCAGAGAAGGTAGTTGAAGATTAATATTTTCATCATCCTGTTTTATATTGAAGATGATTTCATGCTTTCCGGGGTATTTCTCCACCATTTCAGAAATTTCTTCAACAAAAGAAGGTGTCACATCCTCCAGCTTGACGTCAATTGCTACTTTTTTGTTAATATTTTTCAAAACATCCCCAAGGAATTGAATGCTTTTTATCGACGGGGAATATTCGGGTGCATCGTTGTTGTTGCGGCCTTTTCTTTTTTCCACGCTGAAACGTACAAGAAGGGGTGTCCCTTCCGTCTCTATGGAGGCTCTGTGATTGCTAAACATTTCATCGAAGACAAAGAAGTCGGCAGAACTTTCGTAATCCTCGAGCGTGAATCTTCCGAAGGGTTTCCCTTGCCTTGTTTGAAGGTTCGGGGGCGAAGGTTTTGAAACGATGCCGGCCACAATAAATTCTTTTCCGGCAAGTTTTGATCGATCACCCTCCAGGATTTTCAAAGAAGCATTGCAAGTAGCTTCCCGCTCCACGCTGTAATCATCGAGGGGATGACCTGACAGGTAAAAACCAATAACTTCTTTTTCTTTTTTAAGTTGCTCGAGCTGTCCCCAGGGTTCGGTATTGGGGAAGGTGATGCTGGGCAGGGCCTGGTCCTGTGTATCCCCGAAGAGAGAGGTTTGCGAGGAATTTTGGTTTTGCTGATATTGCACGCCATACCTGATAATTTTTTCAAGGAAAATTCCGTTGGATTCATTTTCTTTATAGAAATACTGCGCGCGATGGGCATCTCCGAGACTGTCCAGCCCTCCGGCCAGCGCTAAAGCTTCCAGGGTTTTACGGTTTACGCTTTTCAGGTTGACTCTTTTTACAAGATCCAAAATATCCTGGTATTCCCCGTTTTCATCCCTTTCTTTTATTAATTCTTCAACGGCTCCTTCGCCTACTCCTTTTATGGCAACCATTCCAAAACGTATCTCGCCGTTTTGGTTAACGGTGAAGCGGGCGTAACTTTCATTTACGTCCGGACCCAATACCTTGATGCCCATGCGGCGACACTCTTCAATGAAAAATGTGACTTTTTCAATAGTTTCCATATGACGACTTAATACCGCTGCCATATACTCCGCAGGATAATGGGCTTTAAGATAGGCGGTTTGGTAGGAGATATAGGAATAGCAGGTAGCGTGGGACTTGTTGAAGGCATATTCCGCAAAAGCTTCCCAATCGTTCCAAATTTTTTCAATTTTTTTCTCGGTGAAACCATTGGCCTTACATCCCTCGAAGAACTGAACTTTCAGTTTAGCCATCAACTTTTTCTTCTTTTTGCCCATGGCTTTCCGCAGGGTGTCGGATTGTCCGCGGCTGAACCCGGCTAATTTGCGGGCAAGACGCATCACCTGCTCCTGGTATACGGTAATGCCATAGGTTTCTTCGAGGTATTCCTCCATCTCGGGGACGTCGTATGAGATTTCCTGCGCTCCGTGCTTTCGTTTAATGAAGTCAGGGATATATTCCATGGGGCCCGGTCGGTACAGGGCATTCATAGCAATCAAATCCTCGAACCGGCTGGGCTTTAGATCTTTGAGATATTTTTTCATCCCGTCGGATTCAAACTGGAAAAGCCCTGTCGTTTCGCCACGGCTGTATAATTCATAGGTAGCCTCGTCATCCAGACTTATATTGGCAATATCCACCTTTTCTCCACGGGATAATTCAATGTTTTTAACAGCATCTTTGATAATCGAGAGGGTTTTGAGTCCAAGGAAATCCATTTTGAGCAAACCGATATCCTCCACGAAATTTCCGTCGAACTGCGTAACATAGGTAAGCTCGGAATCTTTGGTCGTGGTAATAGGCACATAATTTTCCAAATCATCACGGCCTATGATAATTCCACAGGCATGGGTGCCTTTGTTTCGCACCGATCCTTCAAGGGTTTTGGCATACTGGAGCACCGATTGTATCTCCGGCTTCCCCTGCTCGAATTCTTTTTTAAGATCCGGGTTATCCTGAATCGCCTTATCTAGTTTCATCCCGGGCTTTTCGGGTACCAATTTGGCCAGGTAGTCCGCCTCGGATAAGGGTAATCCCTGGACTCGCGCCACATCACGTATGGCCGATTTGGCTGCCATGGAACCAAAAGTTATAATGTGCGCTACTCTTTTTTCACCGTATTTATTCACCACCCATTCCAGGACTTTCTCTCTTCCGTCGTCGTCAAAATCGATATCAATATCGGGCATGGAGATACGGTCGGGATTAAGAAAGCGCTCAAACAGCAAATCGTACTTGATGGGATCGATCTCTGTGATGTGCAGCGCGTAGGCTACTGCCGAACCGGCTGCAGAACCCCTTCCCGGGCCTACGGAAACATCCATCTCGCGTGCGGCTTTGATTAGATCCCAGACAATTAGAAAATAGCTGGGGAAGCCCATATTTTTGATGGTCTCCAGCTCAAAGTCCAGCCGCTCTTTGATTTCATTGCTAATCTCCCCCCAGCGTTCCCTGGCGCCCTCGAAAGTGACATGCCGCAGGTATTCGTTATAATCGGAAAATTCTTCGGGAAGGCCAAATTCCGGCATAATGGGGTCACGGTCTAACTCATACGTCTCTACTTTGTCAATGACTTCATTGGTGTTTTTAATGGCCTCGGGAACATCCGCAAAAAGTTCCTTCATTTCATTCTGGGTTTTAAACCATTCCTGCCGGGTATATTGCATGCGGTTCGGGTCATCGACATCTTTGCCCGTACTGATGCAGATCAGTCGGTCGTGGGCAGCGGCGTCTTTTTCTTCGATGAAGTGGGAATCATTAGTGGCCACCAATTTGGCGCCGTTTTCTTTGCTTAGCTGCTGCAATACGCCGTTTACATAAAGCTGATCGTTATAAACTTCCCGGGTTTTTTCCCCATTGTTGGGATGGCGCATCATTTCCAGGTAAAAGTCTTCCCCGAATATTTCCCGGTATTCCTTTATAACTGACTTGGCGGCTTCTTCATTCTGATGCATAACGGTTTGGGCTACTTCACCTCCCAGGCATCCTGATAAAGCGATAAGCCCTTCTTTATATTCTTTTAGCAGCTCTTTATCAATCCGGGGATGGTAATAAAAGCCTTCGAGAAATCCCAGGCTTACCAGTTTCATAAGGTTCTGATAGCCCTTAAAGTTTTTGGCCAGCAAAACGAGATGATATCCCTTGTCTTTTGTATCCTTCTTATCAAATCTCGAATGACGGGCGATATAAACTTCACAGCCAATAATTGGTTTAACAGGCTCGCATTTACGAAGGGCGTTAGTTTCTTCTTTTTCAGCCTCTTTTTGTTTTATTTCCTCTTGTAAATCTTTCCGTTTTTTGTCATTATCGGTATTTGATAAGGATATTTTAAGATCGCCGATAGCAGCCTGTATGGAGTCGATATCCGCTTCTTTGGCATTTTTCACCTCCCGGTTGAAATCAAGTGCGGAGGCGTGGAAATCTTTAGCGCCGAACATATTGCCGTGATCGGTGATGGCGAGTCCCTTCATATGGTCTTCACCGGCTTTGCGCAGCATTTTTTTGATTTTAGCGGCCCCGTCAAGGATGGAATACTGCGTGTGTACGTGCAGGTGATTGAAAGGGATGTCTGCAACTTGACCAAGGTCGGCTTTCTTGGTTTTTTGTTCGGACTCTTCCGTAGCCGGGGGAGTTTCTGTATCAACCTGCGGACTTATCGAAACACCCGCGGGTTGAATGATATCCGGGTTGTTTTCTTTAAAGCGGCGGGATTGCTCGGGCGTAAAATGCACCTGGTCGGAGGTGATCACTCCGCGCCTTAATAATTCAAGGAAACAACGAGCCGTTGCCTCCACATCGGCCGTAGCATTGTGAGCTTCATCGAAACGTTCGTCAAAGAGCTTTAGGTGCAGCTCGGTAAGATTGGGACGCTTATATCCGCCTCCCTTTCCGCCGGGTAATGCACAGAAACGGATGGAGGAATCCATAGTGTCTATCTGATTCATCTTCAGAAGGGGAGAATCGATTGAAGTACGGTAATATTCAGCTCCAGCGATATTGCGGTCAAATTCGATGTTGTGCCCCACTATCAACGAGGCTTTGTTGAGGGATGCATTAAAGGTTTGGAGTAACCAGGTTAAATCCACACCCTCTTCGGCAGCCTTTTCGTCAGTTATGCCGTGTACTTTAGTGGCGCTGTAAGGAATGGTAAAACCTTCAGGCTTAACGATATAATCCCGCGCTTCGACAAGGTCGCCTTTTTCATCATGGATCTGCCATGCCAGTTGCACCAATCGCGGCCAGTTTTGGCTGTCACTCAAAGGTGCATTATAATCTTTAGGCAAGCCGGTGGTTTCAGTGTCAAATATTATAAACATAATTGTATTCTATTGTCTGTCTCACAAAATTTTAATTAGCTTGGGTTTAGATGCAAACTTTACTGTAAAAATACAATACCTTATTTGAATATTTTTTCTTGTTGAAAATTATTGGAAAAGATAATATGCTTTGTTTAATTATTTCGTAGAGCTTAATTTTAGTTATATTTGCAGCAATTATAATAGGCCAAATACAATGCAGAATACACAAATCGATGTAATAAACTGGCACGAACTGCTCAGGGAAGTTGAAACAATTTTTTTATCGAAGCAAAACCAGGATTCCTCAACTGCAAAACACATAGCGCAAATTTTGAAAAACATAGAATACTTACGCGGGGACTTTAAAGTGCAATCCAGGCAGCCCCAGATGAAACAAGTAAACTATGAATACCCCTTATCTTCCTTCATCAATTTTACCAGCGATTTTGCGCCGCTTATTAACGTGTTGAATCAAATATCCGATCTTTTACATTGGGAACAGGATTATAAAAACTTACCGGCGGAATTATCAGACAATTTTGCTTTTTGCAATTTGATGGGCCATAAGGGACATGTATTTAACGATAACATGCGAATCGGTGTACTTGTTCTGGGGCCTCATACTTATTATCCGAAGCATAAGCATGAAGATATTCAGGAGCTTTATATCTGCTTAAGTGGTGAAATTTCTATAAATGGCAAAGCAGTTAGTGAAGCGGAAACAAGTTTGATTGACACCTCAGAGGCTCATGACCTGAAAACCGGCGAAAATCCTTGCTTGCTGCTTTATAGCTGGCTGGGGAATAAACAAAAGCTTGCCGCAAATGGAATGCGTTTCGTATAAAAATAGGGTATGAAGGGCATTTCCTATTTTTTTTCTGAAATATTTTTATTTCCTTCGAAGAGTAAATCCATATTGTAAGAATGAGGCCGGTCTAAAAAGCCTTAAGTCCCCTTCAGGGGATTTAGGGGTCTTAAGGCTTTTTAGACTGCACTCAATAATGTGATTGTTGATGATCTTACGCGTGATGGGTTTATTCTGTAAATGGCCATTATTTATGATTAGCAATGGAAAATTTCGAAGGTAAGAAGAGTAAGAGTAACTTAAAGCGATTTGTGGATGTCCATCCCGCAGTTTTTATCCCTTCGTCAATTATTATTGTCACCTTTATAGCCGTAACTCTGATTGTAGGTGAGCCGATGGAGGACATATTTCTCACCGTTCAGGAGGCTATCTCCCAAAATGCCGGATGGCTGTTTATCCTGGTGGTGAATTTCTTTTTGTTTTTTATGATTTACCTGGCTTTTAGCAAGTATGGGGAGATACGACTGGGGGGGCAGGAGGCCGTTCCCGAATTTAAACGTTCGGCATGGTTTGCTATGCTTTTTAGCGCCGGCATGGGCATCGGTATCCTTTTTTGGAGTGTGGCCGAGCCTGTTTTTCATTTCCTGGAGCCTCCTATGAGTGAAGCAAAATCGGTGGCAGCCTCGGAAGAATCTATGAATTTTTCCTTTTTACATTGGGGGTTGCATGCCTGGGGAATTTACGCCCTTGTCGGAATGGCTTTGGCGTTTTTCGCTTTTAACCGCAAGATGCCTCTAGCTATACGTTCGGTATTTTATCCGATTTTCGGAGAACGTATTCATGGACCTTTAGGCAATGTCATCGATATACTGGCAACGATAGCGACTGTTTTCGGTTTGGCTACTTCCCTTGGTTTTGGGGTGAAGCAGGTGAATAGTGGTTTGAATTACTTGTTCGACATTACCGTAAGTCCCGAAGTCCAGGTGGTGCTGATACTCATCATCACGCTGATAGCAACGGGTTCGGTAATATCGGGACTGGACTCGGGAGTGAAGCGCCTCAGCGAACTGAATATCAACCTGGGAGCGGTACTGCTTGTTTTTGTCATTGTGTTCGGACCCACAGTATTTATCCTTGATTCGTATGGCCAGAATTTTGGTGCTTATATCGAAAGCTTTTTTTATAAAAGTTTTTGGGCTGAGAGCTACGAGGGCTCTTCCTGGCAACATGACTGGACGATTTTTTACTGGGCCTGGTGGATTTCCTGGTCGCCATTCGTGGGTATGTTTATTGCAAGGATTTCCATAGGACGAACGATTCGCGAATTTGTGCTGGGCGTCCTTATCGTCCCTACGCTGCTCACTTTCCTGTGGCTAACGGCTTTTGGCGGGTCGGCGGTGTTTATGGAACTTCATGGCGTAGGAACGGTAGCTAATATCATCGAAGAAGATGTAGCCCTCTCCCTTTTTGCGTTGCTGGACAATTTCCCGCTTTCTTATGTGACACATATCGTTGCGATTTTGTTAATTGTCAGTTTTTTTGTAACTTCTTCGGATTCGGGTTCTTTGGTTGTTGATATGTTCACCTCGGGTGGTAAAATACAGACACCCGTCTATCAGCGCATATTCTGGGCATTTTCGGTAGGTGGTGTAGCTGCGGTTTTGCTGCTTGGCGGAGGGCTGAAAGCTTTACAAACAGCCGCTATAACAACAGGGCTTCCTTTTGCCCTGATTTTGGTGCTGATGAGCCGGAGCCTGCTGAAAGGGATGCGAATGGAGCATTACCAGATGTTGCAGTTGCGAAAAGAAAAAGAAAAAGAATCTTATCGCGATTTGCTGGATGAGGCAATAGGGAAAAAAAGTAAGGATAAAGACAAGGAATAGTTGCTCAATTAAGAAATATTGTAAGACGCTGGTGAATGAAATACTATAAACACATACTTGCTTGCCTGGATTTGTCGGGAATGGATATTTGGATAATCCGTTATGCCGCATTTTTGGCTGATATTGTGGAAGCCGAAAAGCTGACATTTATCCATGTTATTCAGACTTACGATATACCGGAGCAGCAAAAACGTTCGGGACAGATTCGTCGCGAACTTAAGGAGTATGTGGAATGGAAGGTTAAGGAGCATACCCAGCCTTATGATTTGAGCAAGACCCGCATTGAAACGGAAGTGGTTAAAGAAAACCGGGATGCTTCCCAGGTAGTCATTGATTACATCCGGAAAAATGATGTCGATGTCACTACCCTGGGTAAAAAGGCTGATACGGATCGAAAAGAGTTGTATTCGGGGAGGATTATGGCTTACGGCGAGAGCGATATGCTGCTGGTTCCCCTTTCACCGCATCATAAAATCGATCATATCCTAATGGCTTTGGATTTTTCGCCGGTATCGGCCAAAGCCTTTAAACTGGCTTCACAGATTGCTGACTATACCAAGTCGCACATGGGCTGCCATCTTTTATTCAAGATGCCCAAAATCTATTTTCCCCTTACCCCGCGACAATCGATTGCCCGGTATGTGGAAAACAAAGGTAAACGGCGTATGGAACGGTTTCTTAACAAGCATGCCCGCAAGCCCGCTAAAATTACCCGTCATGTTGAAGTGACCGATTATAACAAACAAGCCGTGCGTCTCATGGAAAAGGCCAATGCCACAGAGGCCAATTTAGTAGTGGTTGGGGCACAAGGAAAAACCTCCTCCCATGCCACCCTGTTAGGCTTTGTGGCCGAAGAGGTGAGAAAGTACAAAAGTCCCGTACCGGTGCTTGTAGTCAAAAATCCAATAGAAAAAAACAATTTCTGGAACCTGTTGCTTGGGGGGTAGATTGGAGGAGTATCAAAAAATAAAGAAACGAAGGTCCTACCGGAGTCAAAGTCCGAAGATTGAAAAGAGATACAAAGAAGATTGAGAAGAGATTGATAAAGATTGAAAGAAGATTGTTGAAAATTGATTTGAGAAGGATGGAGATGTGGGAGATAGCATGTAGCCCGGCAGCGCCCGTAGGGTCTTGTCTGAGCGTAACAGGTATAGCAAACAAACAGGCGTCGGTTCGATTTATAGCATCAAATGTCTTCTTACCATAATCGAGGTGCTGATTCCGATAACATCCTAAAGCGCCCATATGATCGCGGCGCTGCCGCTATAGAAATGTTCGTAGCATGTTTTTGCTATAAATTTTATCGCGGCTAACGCCGCTTGATTACCAGCCGAAGTGAAAGAGAAGCCGAATTCCCCCTTCTCCCCAGGAAGAAGGGGCCAGGGGATGAGGGGAAAAGGTTTGAAATTTCTCCAAACTTCCACTACATTTACAAAAGTTGTTACCAAAAAAATTAGTTTTATGCCCCGCCTGCAAAGCACCCTCAACAAAGAGCACCACTTCGGAGCGCCACCGGAAACCATAAAACGCACTAAACAACTACGAAATAGAATGACCCCAGCAGAGAAGAAGCTCTGGAAATACCTCCGTAAACGGCAGTTCCATAACCTGAAATTCCGCCGGCAACATCCTA
>JAIPAH010000008.1 GCA_021740175.1 Bacteroidales bacterium | reverse complement strand
TTTGTAGCCACCGTGAATATGCAGCCGGAGGCTGCAAGAATTCCGGGTCAAAGCGAAGACGCTTTGACCAACGAAGGAGGGTTGTATGATCGTATGGTTGCATGGTTGGTATAGCTCGCGCGAATTTGTAATTCGGGCGTATTATTCTTTGCGTTTTTAACGCAAATCACCGGACGCCAAAAGTCGCTGTAAGGCTCTGAATAACCGACTCGCTTCTTTTCTCATAAGCCATAGGGGCTATTCAAAACCGTTAAAAACTCTGGGTTACTCTCTTATCTTTGCGGTATGAACCACGTTATGAATGACTATCCGGGTAGTGTATACTTTATAAACAACGATGTAGTGCTTTTCGAAGACGGCGCATCTCAAATACTTTCGGGAATACGATTTTTGTCGGCAGACCGGATATTTTAATGGAAATTTTGGTATGTTTTCAATGAAATCATATAGCCGAAAAATGAATTTTGATGAATTTTCATAACTTCCTTGGTAAAAAATATAGAGGAAGATTGCCCTGATACTTTTATTTGCCCTGGGGAGAAAAACTATTGGTTTTTCTTCTTCCATTGTTCCATAAATTCTTTCATGTTTTCTTTGCTTTTTTCATAAGATTCCCCTTTCTCATATTTGCCTTCTTCTTCCATGGCCTGTGCGTGTTCTTCGTGCTCTTCTTCGGTGGCGGGGCGACCGGGCAAAACCCAGTCCTCATCCTTTAGCTTATCGTTGGCACTAATTTGAATATCGTATCCGTGCTTTTTCAGAAAATAAACCAGGGCATCTGCCTTATCCTCGTTTTGTATGTCGATTGTGATTTTCATACCATTCAGTATTTATCACAAAAATATCCTGTTTTGATTGAAAAAGCAATGATAAATTGAATCGGGCGGAGCAAATTGTGAAAAAACGGAAGGTCTTAGCAGGTGGTGGGTTGATGTGTTGATTGGTTGGTTGAATGGTTGTATGATTGCATGATTGCATGATTGAATGATTGCATGATTGAATGATTGAATGATTGTATGATTGTATGGATGACCTTCCAGCTTTTTGTGAAGGCCTTGCGGGGAGGGGAAGATGGAAGGTCTTGGCGGATGGTGTGATTTGTTGATGCGATAATGTGTTGACTGTATGGATGAATGGTTAGCCATAGCTCGCGCGAATTTGTAATTCGGGTGTATTTTTTTTGCGTTTTTAACGCAAATCATTCACCGTCAGAATTTTTACTCCGGTGATTATCATTAGCTTTCTTTGCATTTAAGAAACCCGGTGGTCTTGTATTACGTCAACGGAGGTTATAAAAATCAGCAATTTGAAGGCTTTTTAGACCCGTTTCATCGGTGCAACGAATAACCTATCTATTTGTCGCATAATATGCAACGAATAATTTTGAAATGCGACGAATAAATAGTATATTCGTCGCAAATTATGCAACGAATGAAGATTTATATACATCAGCAAGACGACTGGCCAAATTTCAAATGGAAGAGTGATAAATTTGTAGGTCTATTAAGTGAGGCTAGAAATTTACAAGGACGACTATTTGGAAAAATGGAGTCGTTAGGTTTCGACCTCAGAAATGAAGCACTTCTTGAGACCTTAACACTTGACGTTTTAAAGTCTTCTGAAATTGAGGGTGAGTTATTAAATCCGGACCAGGTACGCTCATCTATTGCGAGAAAATTAGGAATGGAAATAGCAGGTTCAGTTGAATCTGACAGAAATGTCGATGGCGTTGTTGAAATGATGCTTGATGCCACACAGAAATGTTTTAAACCTTTAACGAAAGAAAGGCTTTTTGATTGGCATGCTGCATTGTTCCCAACCGGTAGAAGCGGAATGTCTAAGATAACAGTAGCAGATTGGAGAAAGGATACAAGCGGACCAATGCAAGTTGCATCGGGAGCAATGGGAAAAGAAAAAGTACATTTTCAAGCGCCCGATTCATCACGGGTTGATAATGAAATGAATATATTTTTAGATTGGTTCAACAATAATTCTGAAACTGATTTAGTACTCAAAGCAGCTATAGCCCATTTATGGTTTATCACAATTCATCCGTTTGATGACGGGAATGGTCGAATCGCAAGAGCTTTGACAGACATGTTATTAGCGCTATCAGACGAAAGCACACAACGCTTCTATAGTATGTCAGCTCAAATCAGACGTGAAAGGAAACGTTATTATGAAATACTTGAAAAAACACAAAAAGGTAATTTCGACATTACTGAATGGATACAATGGTTTTTGAATTGTTTGATAAATTCTCTTAAATCTACCGATATTGTCTTAAACCGGGTTTTATTCAAAGCTGAATTCTGGAAAAAGCATTCAGAAACAAAAATGAACGAAAGACAGAAAAAATTATTAAACAAAATATTGGACGGATTTGAAGGTAAGCTGACATCCTCAAAATGGGCTAAGATTGCAAAATGTTCAAAGGATACGGCAATACGGGATATTAACGATTTAATAAGCAAAAACATATTGAAAAAAGAAGAAGCAGGAGGAAGAAGTACAAGTTATGAGTTGAAATAAATGCCGGCAGGCAATGTGCTGTAGCACACCACGCCCATAGCTCTGCGGCTTCGTTTAACTTGTTTTATCAATCATTCATCTCCTGTTTTTTTCATAAGTCTGTAAGGAAATCGCCGCCAATTTTTTCTTTACCTTTGGGTAAACGATTGGTAAAACACTATATCGTTATAGGTAATGCAACAGAAAGAAGATGATAGATGAGCCGGGTTTTAAAAGCCTTCAAACAGCTGATTTTACTATTTTTCCCCTAACTACTAAAAATCAGTAGTTTGGTAAAGTCCCCTTCAGGGGATTTAAGGGTTATAAGGCTTTTTAGAGACTGAGCTCATAGATAATAACAGAATAATATGTATTTATTTTTTGACACAGAAACAACAGGATTACCAAGAAACTGGAAAGCACCTGTAACAGCCTTGAATAATTGGCCAAGAATGATTCAAATTGCTTGGATTTTATGTGATAAAAATGGCAATAGAATTGAATCTGATGATTATATTATCAAGCCAGAAAACTTTGAAATTCCAGGAGATGCATCCAAGGTACACGGAATTTCAACCGAACGAGCAATTAATGAAGGAGAAGACCTTGAAAAGGTTTTAAACAAGTTTAATAAGTTAGTTGAACGTGCTGACTTTATTGTTGCTCACAATATAAGTTTCGATGAGAAAATAGTGGGAGCAGAACTATTGCGGATGAGAATCCAAAGTGACTTTAATAGAAAAAGGAAACTTTGCACTATGCAATCATCGACTGATTATTGTAGACTACCAGGACCTTATGGATATAAATGGCCGAAATTATCAGAGTTGCATATCAAATTATTCGGAGAAGATTTTGAAGAAGCACACGATGCCTCAATGGATATTAATGCTACGGAAAAATGCTTTTGGGAAATGAGAAAAATTAGATTAATATAAAGCACATACCCACAAACTGCCGGTATATTTTATTGCCGAGATAGTGCGGAATTGAAAGATCGTAGCCCGCCTGAAACGTGGTGTCGGCTTGAAAGCAACCTACTCCGAAATCGGCTACAAAACATACCGCCAAAACGTTTAGCTTAATTTTAAAATCAAAGAGATGAAAATCATAAAAATATTAACAGGATTATCTTTAATTATTGCTGGAATAATTATACTTCATAGCTGTTGTGAAGAAGAATATATAATTACTTCAAATGGGGAGATGTCTGCATGGGAATTAACCGATTACAAAGGACGAGTTTCAATTGACACAATTCGGGGTGAGTTCATTTTGGGAGCACATTTTAGCGAACAACTTGTTTTAAATTCCAGAAACAATTTATTTATTAAGTCTGCAATGGCAACTACTTGTAAAGAGACCTTTTTGAACAAAGTACTTGAAAATAGTATGAAACTGACGATTGATAAATCTCTTTTTTATGATGGAGACACATTGCAGACGGGATATAATCTCCTGAGTCTAGACACATCAGACATCAAATTAAATGTTGTATACGGGTGGATAGATATGCGTTTTACCGAGACCTTTTTCGAAAAAACATCAATCGAGAATGGAAAGTGCATGTTCAATTTTAATGCTGAAACTAACGACAGCACCCAGTTATCAACTGAAATAGAATTATTCATTGATTTACCGGAGAAAACTCAGCGCAACAGCAAATGATAGCCCATAGCCGGTACAAGGTCATCCACAAAAATGAAGAGTAGCATCAACATACAGGAAATCAATAAACATCCGGAAGGGAAAGATTACGTGCTATATTTGCATCACGTTGCTAACATTCAAGCACTAATGAAATCCCATCAGGACGGACTTCATTATGCTTGCTGTTTCGCCAGTGGGCGGATATGTGAGCTCATCCTCCGGAAAACCGACGTTTGTCTTTTATTTGTACTTTTACTCATAACATAGATTTTTCTATTCGTTGTGAACTAATTCTTCCGTTGGCTTGAGAAGTTTTTTTAGCTTCAGCCTCAGGCTGATGAGTTCAATAGGCAATAAAAGATATAGAGCGGAGAGTGCTAAATTTGAGCGAAATAATATTAAAAAACGACTTGGTCTTGATAGGTAAGAGCTTCAAAGCGAACTGGGTTTCTTATAGCCGACTCTTTATATTAAACATCATAAAATAAAATGATTACAGCTATTTATCGATGCAGTTAAATTATTGATGCCGAATGTCAAAAACCTTTATTAGAGAAGCTCAGTTAGCCTTTATTATGACACTCCCTCAACTAATTGAATGATCAATAAAACACTATAACCCTGAAACTTGTTAATAGGAGACAACTATAAAAACAGAGAATATGGAAAAATCAAATGAAAACAAATGCCCTCACCTTCACGGGCAATCGATGCATGCATCAGGCGGGGGAGCACCGGACAAACGATGGTGGCCCCATAAGCTGAACGTGGATATACTTCGTCAGCACTCCTCAGAGACTGACCCAATGGATGAGGATTTTAACTATGCCGAAGAATTCAAAAAACTGGATTTGAAAGCGGTAAAGAAAGATCTCCACGATCTGATGACCGACTCCAAAGACTGGTGGCCGGCAGACTGGGGACACTACGGCGGTCTTTTTATCAGGATGACCTGGCACGCCGCGGGTACGTACCGAGTAGCCGACGGTCGCGGCGGCGGAGGTACCGGAAACCAGCGTTTTGCCCCGGTAAATAGCTGGCCGGATAATGTGAGCCTCGATAAAGCAAGACGCTTGCTCTGGCCGATTAAGCAAAAATATGGCCGGAAAATCTCCTGGGCCGATCTCCTGATCCTGGCCGGGAATGTGGCCCTGGAATCTATGGGCTTCAAAACCTTCGGCTTCGGAGGTGGCCGCGAAGATATTTATGAACCGGAAAAGGATATTAACTGGGGCCCCGAAGGGGAGTGGCTGGCCGATGAGCGCCACGACGATGAGGGGAACCTCGAAGGACGCCTCGCCGCCGACCATATGGGCCTGATTTATGTGAACCCGGAAGGCCCCAACGGCGAGCCGAACCCCCAAAAATCGGCATATTTTATTCGCCAGTCGTTTAAGCGCATGGCCATGAATGATTATGAAACGGTGGCCCTGATAGCCGGCGGGCACACGTTCGGTAAAGTGCACGGGGCATCTACCGAAGACCATAACGGCCCCGACCCGGAGGCTGCCCCTATCGAACAGCAGGGCCTGGGCTGGAAAAACAGCTATGGCACCGGAAAAGGTCCCGACACCATTACCAGTGGCCTGGAAGGCGCCTGGACCAACAACCCCACACGATGGGATATGGGCTTTTTTGAAAACCTATTCGGGTATGAATGGGAGTTGATTACAGGTCCGGGCGGTAAATACCAGTGGACGCCAAAGGAGGAATCAGCGAAGGATGCGGTGCCTGATGCCCACATCAAGGGGAAGAAAAATCCCCCGATGATGCTGACAACGGACCTTGCACTGAAAGTGGACCCGGAATACGAAAAAATAACGCGCCATTTCTGGGAAAATCCCAAAGAATTTGAGGATGCCTTTGCCCGCGCATGGTTTAAGCTCCTGCACCGCGATATGGGTCCGAAATCGCGCTATCTCGGGCCGGAGGTTCCCGAAGAAGATTTGATCTGGCAGGACCCGGTTCCGGAGGTCGACCATAAACTCATCGACGAGAAAGATGAAAAAGAGCTGAAAGGAAAAATCCTGGATTCAGGATTAACTATTTCTGAACTGGTGACTACCGCATGGGCCTCCGCATCCACGTTCCGCGGCTCGGATAAACGCGGTGGGGGCAACGGCGCCCGTATACGGCTGGCCCCGCAGAAGGACTGGGAAGTTAACAACCCGCAGCAGCTGGCCAAAGTGCTGAAGACACTGGAGGGGATTCAGAAAGAATTCAACAATGCCCAATCGGGCAACAAGAAAGTTTCGCTGGCCGACCTGATCGTGCTGGGAGGTAACGCCGGTGTTGAAAAAGCAGCAAAGGAAGCCGGCCACAACGTTACAGTGCCGTTCTCACCCGGACGTACCGATGCCACCGAAGAGCAGACGGATGTCGAGTCTTTTGAAGTGCTAAGACCCAGAGCCGATGCCTTCAGGAATTATAAGGACGAGAACGCCAAATATATTACGGAGGATATGTTAATCGATAAAGCTCAGCTTTTGACCTTAACACCTCCTGAAATGACGGTTCTCATCGGGGGCATGCGTGCATTAAATGCCAACTATGACGGTTCGAAGCATGGCGTGTTCACGCAAAAGCCGGAAGTTTTGACAAACGACTTCTTTGTGAACCTGTTGGATATGGAAACGGACTGGGAACCCTCCGATGATAATTGCGAGTATTTTGATGGGATTGACAGGTCTACGGGAAAACGAAAATGGACTGCCACCCGTTTTGATTTGATCTTTGGTTCCAACTCGGAACTCCGTGCTCAGGCCGAAGTCTACGCTGCATCTGACGGGCAGGATAAATTCGTCAAAGATTTCGTCGCTGCCTGGAATAAAGTGATGAACTTAGACCGCTTTGACCTGGAGCAATAAGCGCTTAAAATAAACACCACTGCCCATCGAAAGGCAGGACCGCCCGGGCGAAACCGGGCGAACAGACCCGTCCGAAGGAAAGACGCTTTCTCTCGGGCGGGTTTTTTTTGTCTAACGGCACTGGACTGTGGAGAGCCCCTACTAGTTCGGGTCAAGGGTAGCTGAGAAAACGCTATGTCATCGCCCATTTCAAACGAATACAGAAAAGCCATCTCCGGCAAATAGATAAAAAATCAAAGTTTGTATAGGTTTTCCGCGAGTGAATTTATACATTGGAGGATTCAAAATCACAGCTCCCGGTATTGACCCCATATCAAATCATCACACTAACCGATGGGAGTCAGGGGGCGAAGCTGTGGTGGGGTTTGGATATGTTCCAGGATAGAACGATAAACAAACCAGGTAATAGGAGAATAAACGGAAGATTAGGGATATAGAGGCGTTATCTGCAATTAAAAAATCACACTATGCATAGAATTATAAAATCTCACCTTGAAAGTTTTGCGAAAAGCAATGGACTGGAACAATTTAATGAAAGTACCCAGTTTGAAATGTTTGTTAATTATGCTGTAATGTCATCAAAAATGATAGGTACAATAGAAGTGGAAAATATTACCACGGGAGAAGGAGATGATGGGACCGATGGTATTGGCATATTAATAAATGAAGAATTGATATTATCCGAAGAAGATGCAAAATCAGTTTTTAGCACTGATAAAAAAAGCCATGATGTTGAAGTTATTTTTATACAATCAAAAAGATCTGAATCTTTTGATTTAGGTGATTTCCTAAAGTTTAAAGAGTCTATTAATAATTTTTTAACCTCTGAGTCTTATAATCCAAATGATGAAGTTCAAAAGAACTATAGGGGTATTTTTGATGTAATCATAGAAAATGTACCCAAAATTAGAAATGGAAAACCTTCTTTTACTGCTCGTTATGCAACAACTGGTTTATACAAAAAGCCTAGTGAAATTGAAGCAGCAAAGAATGAGTTTATTAAACAATTAGAAGAATTGGGTTATTTTGACCATTTAGATTTTCAATTTCTCGGACGTGACGAAATAACTAACTTATGGGTAAGTACTTATTCAGGGGTTAACTCAAAATTATCAATGTTTAGTAATGCCCCACTACCTAGTATTTCAGGAATTGAAGAAGCTTATTTGGCAGTTGTAAAAGCAAAAGATTTTGTAAATGAACTTCTTACAAATGAAGACGGAAATTTAAGGAGTCATGTGTTTGAAGAGAATGTTAGAGCTTTTTTAGGTGAAGAAAATCCAGTAAATACGGAAATATCAAAAACAATTAAAGATCCAAATAATTCATCAAGGTTCCCAGTACTGAATAACGGTATCACTATTGTAAGTGAAGATGTACGAGTGCAAGGAAGCATTCTACATCTTCAGAATTTTCAAATTGTAAATGGGTGTCAAACTTCAAATGTTCTTTTTGAAAATAGTAATAATTTGGAAAACGACCTGATGGTAAATTTGAAGGTAGTTGAAACATCAAACGAAGATGTTTTTTCGGAGTTGGTACGTGCTACAAATAGTCAAACCAAAGTTGATGAAACTCAATTTCTGTCCCTGAGACCTATAGTTAAAAGAATCGAAGCATATTTTAATACTTATGAAGGTAAAGATGGACGCATATACTTTGAAAGAAGAGATAGACAATATATAGGAACAGATATTCCCAGCATAAGAATTTTTTCTTTGAATATAGCTGCAAAAGCAGTTTGCGCCATGTTCTTAGAACGCCCTGATTTATCTTTTAGGTATCCTAAGAGAATGTATGAGTTGTTTACAGAAAAACTGTTTTCTGAAGATGTAAAAGAAATTACTTACTATACAGCTTGTTTAACATTGTATAGATTACACTTATTAGTTGCTAGTGCGGATATACCTCAAAACATGCGAAAATATAAGTGGCACTTATTATTAATTGTTCGCAATATTTTAGCTGGTGGATCTGTTCCTGAAATAAATTCAAAAAAAATAGAAAATTACTGTCAAAATATTATTGATGCATTCGCGAAACATGGTGATTCCGTTAAAGAACCATTTAATAAAGCTGTTGAAATAATACAATCAATTGATGAGATTACAGACGACAGGCTCAAAAGACAAACAATAATGGATGAAATGTTGCAAAAAATTTAAAAAAGCAGATAACATTGTATAAGCGTAATGCGGGCTAAACTGCTAAAATTGAGCATTTTTGCTCCTAAGAAACTTTGTGGTAGGCGGACAGTGAATCGCTCTGAAAACCCGCACTACGCTTATACTTGACAGTTAGCCACAACCAATAATGCAACAGTCCTATGAAAATAATAACAAATTCACAAGTTCTTGAAAAAGAGTTTCTAAGGTTACAAGATTCCTATGCAAACTATTTCTGGATGACTGCATGGGCAAGCACATCCTCTTTGATGTTTGATAAACTAAAAAAATCAAAAGATAAAATAAGAAAAATTATTGTTGGGCTCCATTTTTATCAAACACATCCTGAGTTTATTGAAACATTTTTGAATTTAGAATCAGTGAGATATATCAAACAACCTGAAGGGACTTTTCATCCTAAATTGTTTTTATTCTATAATTCAAATAATGATTGGGAAGTTATAATTGGTAGTGCAAATTTTACTAAAGCAGCTTTTACAAATAATACTGAAATTGCTAGCTTGATTAATTCAAAAGATAATGATTCTGAAAATATTTTATCAGAAATATTTCATATTATCGATTCTGAATGGAAAAAGTCCAAGCTATTTGATGAAAATGAATTAGCCGATTATAAGAAGATTTGGAGTAATAGCCAGCAAAAATTAAAAAGTTTGTCAGGTTATTATGGAAAGCAAAATAATTCAAGACAAACTAAAAGCAAACCGATTTATTTAGCGCCTGTTGCAAAAATGGATTGGGATGAGTTCATGGAAAATGTTTATGCAGATAAATATCATTCAGTTGATTCTAGAATAAAAGTATTACGGATTGCTAAATCACTTTTTAATAAGGTTGAGTCATTTAAAGATTTAGATGAAAATGAGAGAAAATTTATTGCGGGAATACCAAATAAACTTCCTGTTGATAAAGACATTAATTGGGGATATTTTGGTAGCATGAAAGGTGCTGGATTGTTTAAAAATAGGATTATTGAAAATGATACAAATATATCGAATGGCATTGATGAAATTCCTCTTGCAGGTCAAATAACTAAAATTCATTATCAAAGATTTTTAGATTATTATACTAAATCATTTGATGGTAATTATTTAGCCACAGCAACTAGATTGCTTGCGATGAAGAGACCTGATGTTTTTGTTTGTTTGGATAACAAAAATAAATCGGATTTATGCAGAAATTTTAATGTTGTACAATTAGGACTTGATTATGAAAGATATTGGGATGATATTATTTTAAGGATTTATGATTCAGATTGGTGGCAGAATCCAAAACCAAAAGATAAAAGAGAACGTGCAGTGAGTGATTCAAGAGCAGCATTTTTAGATTCATTGTATTATGTGGAATAAATAATTGGCAGTGGCTAACATGCTGTCATACGCCATGCGAGAGACTTTCCAGCTTTTTTGGTGGTCGGTTTCGGTAAAGTTTTGTATCGGAGATTGAGAACAAACTTTTCCTATCTCGCACGAGGCAAACAGCTTTCCATTATAGGCAAAAATTATACAAACTTTATATAGAGAAATGAGTGAAATAAAAGAAATATTTTATAACCTTTTTTGGCAAAACACAGCATGCCATAACCTATTTCTATTGTCAAAAGAGGAATTACTCGACACAAAAATAATCGAAATTGAGGATAACTCTGCTAGTGTTTCACTGCCACGAATAATTATCTCAAATATTGAGAGTAAGGAAGATTTTACTCATGAAAAAATTCGAATAAGGAATGAAAATATAAATATTGTTACAGAGAATATATTAAATTCAAAAATTGAATTTTACACACCTTTAATTACAGATTTTCTTGAGGGAAAATTTGGCAAATCACTTGAAAAAGTAATTAATGATTTTAACAATGACCCATGGAAATTAATCGGAAAAGCCGTAACTCCTGTTGATAGAGAGGATAATTTTGAAAAAATAATTATTGGGTTTCTCCAAGAATATGGTTTTATTGGCAAGCATATTAATAGTTTTGATGACTTGGCGTACCATTTTCAAAAAGAAGCCATTTCTAAAAATGTAAAGACAATTTTGACAGAAAAAAATATTTGGAACTTTATTGAATTCCTAAAAGGGATTAAAGATATTTATGTAAATGAATCCTATAGAAGTTTATATAATTCAAATCAAATTCTTGTTAACGCTTTAAATAATACTGAAAATTTATATTCTCGACTTCAATTGTTTAGCTTGTTGTTTGAGAGTGGGATTATTTACCCAGGCAATGAAGATTCATTTATTGAGTGCACGAATTGTGAACCTGGGACTTATCGAGGTGTTTTTCAATTAAAAATAAATCCAAAAAAATTAAAAGAACTTAAGTGCCCAATATGCTCTTCTGAGCTGACTTATTATGTGCCTTATAAATTACATAAAGAAATTTACAATATTATCAAATTGCAAGATGGGCTTTTGCACGATGCATTATGCAATTTGCTAACAACTAATAAGATTGAATTTAAAACGAATCAAAAATATCTCAATGACATTGAATTAGATTGTGTTTACAAATTGGATGAAGCAATTCACGTTGTGGAATGTAAAATGTATAAGATTAACACAACTCGTGAAAAACTAAATAGCAAGGTAAAGGAAGATTTTAGTAAATTAGTATCAGACATTTCAAGAATTAGGGAGTCAGCAAAATGGAGTAAGGAAAATATTCGACCAATATTGCTAGTCAATATAATTGATTCTGTCTTTTTGACAGGAATTGAAACTGAGTTAAAAGAAAAAAACAAGGATGAAATATCTCAGCAGACAAGAATAATTAATTTGACTCAATTAAAGTTTAATGAAAACACAAAATGAACTTATTTTACAGATATGTAAACCTATAACACATGATATAGTGCATATGGGAATCAGAGGTTTTCTGGCCTTTGTAGCTCGTAAAAAAAATTGGAGTAAACTAATAGGAAATAGCTTCGAAACCCCGCACTGCGCTTATAGTTGGCCGTTGAGTCATAATTAGGTTAACTAAGATTTTATGATACAATCTAACAATAAGTATAACAACAAATAAAATGTTATTGAAGGACTAAAAGCTTATGTTTAAATATAGAAAAACAATTTACAAATTGATTCAAAATTTAATATATCCTGCAATGCTGGGTTCATTTTTTGTGCTTCTATTTCAAAACTATTTACTTCATTTATCTAATTTGACTGTTTTAGTAAGATTGGATTTGCTGTTCTATATTCTTTTATTGTTTTATTTTATTATTTCTTATTTAGTAAATGAAAGTATTGAAAACAATAAAATTTACAATCTTGGAACTTTTAGTGCTGATGTATTTGAGGTAATGATTATGTTTTTTGCTTTCTCCAAACTTATTGAAGTGCATAATTCAAATGACTATTATTTAATAAAAGATTTCTATTTTATATGTTTATTAATACCAGTTACTCAGACTTGGTGGAATATTACTTTAGGTGAATGGAATAAATTCTTTTACATATTTAATTTCATTATTTTAACCTTATTATTAGCTTTTGGATTATGGGGCTATAAAATATTAGTACTAAATTACATATTATTGATTATTATTTTCTCTGTATTTGTTTACTACTTGATTTATTTAATTAGAAATGAAAAACAGTTTGAATAAAATAATTATGCAAACATTCAAGCCCCAATAAAGCCGCCTTGGCACAGCTTCATTATGCTCACAGTTATATCTGAGGCGGACACGTAAACTCTGCCTCCACACCACTGACATTTGACTTCTATGGTTTTTCAATAAGTGCAGGATATTTTTTCAGCGCAAGCAATGGGATAGGAGCAATTGATTGAATAAAAGATAGGTTGATACAGATGTAACTACATTTAAGATAAAAGCAAGGTCCGGCCATTCAATTTATCTGCCGCCACTCCATGTATGGATATTCTCGCGTTTGCACTATGCCTATAGCCCTGCGGCATCGTTCAACTTGTTTTATCAATCATTAATCTCACGTAATTTTTCATAGTTTTGAAAGAAAGTCACCGCCCATTTTTTTCTTTACCTTTGGGTGAACGATTGATAAAACACTATATCGTTTACGGATGTATAGGTGTTGTGCTTAATTCTGAGAAAAAATGGATAATTTAAAAGAACGTATCGAAAGAATGATGAAACCTTATCGGGAAATCGCAAAGATTACGGAACCGATGAGAAAATTCCAAAACCAATGGGCTAAACAATCTATTGCTATGCAAAAAGCTATTGAGCCAACATTGAAACTTCAAAAAACAATAGCTGAACCATTAAAAAACTTTCAAAAGTCGTTTGAAAATATAAATAAGATATATGCCTCGATGCCCAAATTTGAAAATCCATTTTTGGAGCATTTGGAAACCTTCAAAGAGATTGGAGAAAGGCTAAAAGAATACGCTGAAAAGACACCTGAATACTTTTTACTTATTGCACAGCACGGATGGTTTATTGACTTGGAAAGCGAATTGAATTTCCCTTCAAAAGTTGCCTATCATATTCAAGACAACGAAATAGACACTGCAAATGAATTGTTGGTGGAATACTATAAAACAAACTTTGACAGAATTTTTGATAGTCTAATAAAAAGACATCATAATAGAAAAGAAATTCTGGAACAGATAAAAACCTCTTTTGAGAAAGGCAATCATACTCTTTTAATCCCAAGTGTTTTAACACAAGTTGATGGAATTTGCTTTGATTTTACAAAAAGAAAATTCTTTATCAAGGAAAAAGAGAACAACCATTTGCCACAGGTTTCTTCCGAATTGGAAAAATCAGCAGGAAATTTCTTGGAATTGTATTTGTCACCTCTTCAAAATCAGACACCTATAATGGTAAGAGAACAGGATATTTCAAAATTTCCCTGCCAATTAAATCGACACAAAATTTTACACGGAACAAGTACTGATCATGGAACAGAAATGAATAGTTTAAAAGTAATTTCGCTTCTAAAATATGTTTCAGATTTGCTTACTGACCTCGATAATAAAACACTAAGCACAACACGCGGTAAGCTGTAATTGCCGGGTTACGAGGCATTTTGAAGGTTCGCAGCTTTTATTTACTTTTACAGGTAACTTGAAAGTGACGAGCTTTTAAACCGGCAACTACGACTACCGCCAAACGTTGTGCAAAACCGGTTAAAAGCTAAACATTATATGAAAACAAAAGATTTAAAATTATTATGGGGTAAAGCAGCAGGTCGATGTTCGATTTGTAAGCAGAACCTTGTAATGTTAATGGATAATGTAGTCATCGGAGAAATGGCACATGTAATTGCAAAATCTCATGCTGGACCTCGTGGAAAAAAAACAAATGAAAATAATGCTACTTATGATAATTTAATACTTCTTTGTCCAAATCATCACACTGAGATAGATAAAAATCCTTCAAAATGGAATGTAAAAAAATTAAAACAAATAAAAGAACAACATGAACTTTGGGTAAAAGAACAATTGGAAGCTGGAGAAATTGATTTTTTCCCATATGAAGCTCTAAATAAAATTAATAGAATCATTGAAAGAAGTAATATACTCTCAAGTTTACTTTGGGCGGATATCGGGAATGCCAGGTATCTTTATGCGATGCAGGAAGATGAAAACTTTACATGGTTTAAATTACACGACGATAAGTATTTTAGAGATGGATTTTTAGATTTACTTGATAATTTATATTATAAAAATCAAGACAATACACCTCCATTTGTATTTTCTAATTTGAATGCTCTAATCTTATTTCCTGAAGGTTTTGAGAAATACCAAAATAAATTTATTAATCCTATTGTTGAAAAACCTGAAGTTCCGCTCCTTTTAGAAAATATTAATATTGTTAAAAAGAAAGATAATTATCTTTATGAAGTTAAAAAAATTACTCCTTTACCAAATTTACCACTTGAATGTGGATTTATTACAGGTATTGATGAAAATACACATATGCCAATTTCTATAAGTGATAAACCATGTGAAAAATATTTGGATGCATATTACTGGGTAAAACCTACTGGACTGAGAACTGTAATTTTTGGTATAGGTGTAACTGACCCATTAGAGTGTTATTATGGACAAGCTATTTGGTGGAGACCTGAAGATGCAAGACCATTTATTGGTGTAAGAGCAGTAAAGAGAGTAACAAAGGAATCATTACGTGAACTTGAAAAATTTAAGAAAAAAATTTATAGTGAGATGATTAAAAAATTTGAAGGGAAAAAATGGAATAACAAAAACAAAAAATTTGAATAATCGCCATCGTATAACATGCCATCAGAAACCATGCCTTCTGACGTTGGCACAGGTTGCTATGGCTACCCGTTAGCGTTCATGCATACAAATGCTAAGTTCCAAGGAATAATTATGCATTTAACCGAATATAAAATAGTAAAGTATTTATGAATAGGACACAACCTACAAGAGCTATTGTTTTATTTATTTATTTGATAGTTTTATTTGTACTAAATTATCTTGCTTTCAGACAATGGCTACCAGAAACAAACTATAAAGGATTATGGTTTTATACAGGTATAGCAAGCATATTACTTGGAAATTTACTTGTAACTCCATTTTATACTAAACCTGTTGATGCAATATCATATTCAGTGTTTAGTTTAATTGCAATCTTTTTAGTTAATGATTGGATTAATTGGAATGCAATTGATAAGACTATTTATATTGTTGCAGTGTCATTTCAGCTTTTTATAGTGGTAATTTCCTTTATAAATATATTAACAAAAGATAGTCAAAAGCCTTTTGGGCAAAAAATATCAAAAACGTGTTTTATTTTATCTGAGACCTTTGGCAACCAAAAAGTAGTTTTTAGTGTCGTAATATTATATGCTTTAATAGTTTTCCATAGGTCCAGTACTAATGAAATGTTTTTTATAACTATTGCATGGGTTTTAATAGTTGTAATTGAACCAGATAAGCACATAATCAATTTATACAGTCGAATTCAACGTATATGGCATAAGATAACTAATCTTGAACATGTTGGTTACATTAGTGCTTATCAAATGCCAAATATGATTCTTATTAAGCAACCTGAGGATGCATATACAAACTTTGGTACTATTATTATGTATAAAGACTCTCATGCTTCATTAAAATTGGGTTTGACATTAAACTATGTTGGTAGAGATGAAGAACTTCTTTTAAGAGCTATTGAGGTCGATGCTCCTAATGATATTTTAAAGAGTATAAAAGAAAATACATCATTTCTGAGCTCAAATTTTGTAGCTTATTTAGACTATTTTGAAGAAAACCCAGAAGATAAAAATCGTATTCAGTTCCTAAATAAAGTTGACGAATTAATAGGTATAGTTGATGACCAAACAAATGTAGAAAGACTAAAATTTGAAGTTTTTCATGATGATGAAATTGAAACAGGAAGCATAGTAGAAGCTGAGGTAAATGGTGAATTGGTATTGTACCAAGTTTTAGATGGTTATACTCATGAAGATATTGTCGTTCAAAGGAATAAGTATGGATATGCAAAAGCGCAAGCTATGAAAATCGGAATTTGGGATTATACTTCAAATAAGTTTGAAACTAATAATTGGATACCTAAAATAAATTCTCCAGTTTTCTTAAAAAAATCTGAAGGTTATAAACCTGAGATAGATACAATTGGACACTTTCCAAATACTAATTTTAAAATTCGCATAGAAAATGTCAATGAGTTAGTTACACATAATACTGCGATATTAGGTATATTAGGAATTGGTAAATCTATGCTATCTATTGAAATAGTGGAAAGATTAATTGCTGAAAAAATAAAAGTTATTTGTGTTGATTTAACAGACCAATATGCCAAAGAGCTTGCTTGCTATTATGACGTTGAATGGCATAATAAAAGTTATGAAAATATAAGAAATGCTGGTTTAGAAAACAAAGATAATTTTGATGACCAACCTAAAGAAGGCGGAAGTGTCAAGAATCTGACCTCTGCATTAGAGGATGACATTAATGATTTTCTTCATAATGATGATAAACATTACCTTAAAATATACAATCCAACGGAATTTTTAGCAAGTAAACAATTATTTGAGCCTAAATCTTATAAAAATGGGCCAGGGAAAGATGATTGGAAAAGAACAGCTCCGTTATGGGATGTAACCCCAGTGGAAATTACCAGCATAATTTCTGAGACAACACTTAAATTATTACAAGACCAAACATCTGATTCAGCAAGAGCCTGTTTAGTATTTGAGGAAGCCCATTCATTAGCACCAGAATGGACAAGTGTGGCAACCGAAGGTGATAAAGCAGCTACAAATAGAACTGCACGAGCAATTTTACAAGGGCGAAAGTATGGATTAGGGTGTCTATTAATTACTCAACGCACTGCAAATGTGACAAAATCAATTCTAAATCAATGTAATTCTATTTTTGCTATGAGAATTTTTGATGATACAGGAATAAATTTTATATCCAATTATATTGGAAATGATTATGCTGAAAAATTACCTTCATTAAGAGAGAGACAAGCTGTGTTTTATGGAAAATCATCATCATGTGAGAATCCTGTGCTAATTCGATTAAATGATAGATACAAGTTTCTTGAAGCATTTAGAGAAAAATATCCACCACCTGAGTATAAAGAAAATGATTCACAGGATTTAAACTCCAAAAACAATTCACCTAGAGAAGAGAATGATGATTTACCTTTTTAATATAAATAGAATAGTAAATAATGCACGAAACGCTAACATTTAAGCACAAAGTAAGCCCCGTTTCGGCGGGGCTTCCTTATGCTCGCAATTCTTCCTGAGGCGGACAGGTGAACTCAGCCTCCTGATTACCCATGTTTACCGTCTATGGGTTTTCAATAAGCGCAGGATATATTTTCAACGCAGGTTATGGCATAGGAGCGATTGATGGAATAAAAGATAGGTTGATACAGATGCAACTACATTTAAGATAAAAGCAAGACTCGGCCATTCAATTTTTCCGTCGCCACTCCATGTATGGTATTCCCGCGTTCACACATTGCCCATATCCCTACGGCTTCGTTCAACTTGTTTTATCAATCATTCACCTCACGAATCATTTCATAGGTTTGTAAGAAAGCCACTACCCATTTTTTTTTACCTTTGGGTGAACGATTGATAAAACACTATATCGTTGAACGCAAGCCTATCGGTAGAGAAATCTGTGAATATAATCACTAGAAAATATGACTTTCGGTGAATTTATTCACCGAAAGTTAGTATATTTGTATAAAAAAATGTATAAAAGATATATAGAGGAGAAAATATCCAATAAGACAGGTAAAGGTAAAGCAATAATAGTGGTTGGACCAAGACAAGTTGGAAAAACTACTTTACTTAATAATATATTAGGATCAAAAGATTATTTATTCTTAGACGGAGATAACCCTAAAGTTCGAAGCTTGTTAGATACTCCCAATACTGAAGAAATTAAAAATATAATTGGGAATCATAAACTGGTTTTTATTGATGAAGCTCAAAGGATAGCTGGAATTGGGCTTACCTTGAAAATCATAACTGACCAATTTAAAGATGTCCAGTTATTTACAAGTGGGTCTTCATCCTTTGACTTATCAAATGAAATAAATGAACCCTTGACTGGAAGAAAATGGGAATATCAGTTATACCCGATAAGTTGGGAAGAATTTGAAAAACATCATGGATATTTATATTCCGAACAACAGCTAGAGGATAGGCTACTTTATGGTTTTTACCCAGATGTTTTAAATAATCCAGGGGAAGAGATAAGCATATTAAAAAATTTAGTGAATAGTTATCTTTACCGTGATATTTTAGCTTATTCTGAGATTAGAAAACCTGGCGTATTAGATAAATTAGTTCAGGCTCTTGCTTTACAAGTAGGAAGCGAAGTGAATTATACAGAATTATCACAGATTGTTAATGTTGATAAGAATACAATAAGCAAATATATTGACATATTACAGAAAGGATATGTGATATTTAAATTGGGAAGCTTCAGCAGGAATATTCGAAATGAGATTAAAACCAATAAAAAGATTTATTTTTATGATAACGGTGTCAGGAACATGGTTATTGGTAATTTTGATCCTTTAGAATTAAGAACAGATAGAGGAGCAATTTGGGAGAATTTTTTAATTTCAGAAAGAATCAAACAAAATGAATATAAAGAAAGCTTAGCAAATACCTATTTCTGGAGAACAAAACAACAGCAGGAAGTGGATTTTGTTGAGGATAAGGCAGGTAAGATTTATGGATATGAATTTAAATGGAGCGATAAAAAAAGGGTTAAGCTGCCAGGGAAATTTTTAGAATCTTATAATGCAAATGAGAAAGTAATTAATAGAAAAAATTTCAGAGAGTTTGTGATAATGTAACCGCTCAGCTTACGATATGATATATACGCCATGCGGGCGGGCTTCCGGCTTCTAAGGTGGTTGGCTTTAGCAAAATTTATAACGGGGGATGAGACCGTGTCCCTGTAAATCCCAGATACAAGATAACCAATGACAAAAGGCAACATTGAAATATATACTACTGATAAAGGGACTGAGATTGAGGTCAGGTTAGAACAGGATACTATTTGGTTGAGCCTGAATCAAATGAGCGAATTGTTTGAAAGAGATAAATCTGTTATTTCAAGACACTTACGAAATGTTTTTAAAGAGGGAGAATTAAATAAAAATTCAGTTGTTGCAAAATCTGCAACAACTGCTTCCGATGGTAAAACCTACAAAGTAGATTATTATAATTTGGATGCAATTATTTCAGTAGGTTATCGTGTCAATTCTTATAGGGGTACTCAATTCCGCCAATGGGCTACCCAACGTTTGAGAGACTATCTTGTACAAGGATATGCCATTAATGAAAAGCGACTGGCTCAAAAACAACAGGAAGTCCGTCAACTAAAGACCGGTATACAAATCCTGGCAGAGCCATTAAAGAAAAAGCAGCTTTTCTTTTGTATAGCAAAGAGCTTATGCAGTTGAAATGCTAAATTCAATGTTTTCGGCTCTTAGCCGGGTTCGTTTCTGTTGGGATGTAAAGTTCTTCGTAAACCGCCGCAAGCCATATGTGAAACCGTTGGGGCACATGTTTAAGGACTAATTCAAAACCGGGATAGCTATAAAAGACCGATAATATAGAAAATATTAATCCACAAAATATAATCGCTCTATTCTAAATAGAAATTGATTTGAAAAAATTAACTGTCAATGTCTTTAAATATGTTGTGAAAGTTAATAAGGGCGAAGCCCTGATCCGTAAAAGCACAGGGTGGAATGAAATGGAACCCTGTGTATATGGAAAAACGAAAAATCAGAGGGCTGAAAGCCCGACACGTAAAATCGATTTGGATAATGCGAAGGATACGGTTGTAGGTAATTACGTTACGCTCTTTCAGAGCTAGTGTTATAACGTTGCCCATTACTATCACAGGGTTCCGCTGCGCTTCACCCTGTGCTTTTACCTGAATGCCTTTCAGGCATTTTTTAGAGTGCGTAATGAAGGTTCATTTTGTCATAAGTTAATTATTTACCTTAACAAGAAATCTGTGATAATAAGTTGTATCTGTGTACCATTTTCTCAGATGATAGAATCCCTAAGTGTCAGTACAGGCACTAAATTAACCGATATTGCTTTACACTGATAATACACCTAAATAATTATAACCAATCAACCATTAATTAGAATAGAGCGAATATAATTTAATCATATAGCTTTTAATTTATATTTGGTAATTATAATCAAATGATAAAAATTAATGCCTGAACGACAAAACATTGAGTACAAGAAAAACTGGCATGAGAACCATTTAAAATGGATTTGTGGATTTGCGAACTCTAAAGGGGGAAAGTTATATATCGGCATTGATGACAATGGAAAAGTACTCGGGATTAACAATTATCAAGAACTGATGGAGCAACTTCCAAATAAATTCCGAGATATTTTAGGGATTTATGCTGAAATCAACTTACATGTTAAAAAGAACAAACACTACCTTGAAATAATTATTCCTCGATATGATGTGCCAATATCATTGAGAGGTAAATATTATATACGAACTGGAAGTACACTCCAGGAATTGACTGGCCCTGCCTTAAATGAATTTATTCTAAAACGCACAGGAAAAAACTGGGACGATATTCAAGAAAAAAGGGCAACAATAGAAGATATTGATGAACAGACTATAAAACAGTTCTTAGAAGACGCCAGAAAAGCAAATAGAGTTAACATTGAAGCTGATATTAAAACCACTGATTTACTTGATAAATTAAGGTTAATAGAAGATGGAAATCTTAAAAGAGGTGCCCTAATTCTATTTGGAAACGATCCGGGTAAATTCTACCCCAATACTGCCGTTAAAATTGGGAAATTTGGTAAATCGGATGCCGACCTTAAATTTCATGAAGTGCTTGAAGGAAATTTAATACAGCTAAAACAAACAATTGAAGAAACACTTAACTCTAAATTTTTTATTCATCCTATTGATTTCAAAGGAATGCAAAGAGTTGAAAAAGACGAATACCCTGTGGCTGCCGTTCGTGAGATGGTTTTAAATGCATTAGTACACAGAAATTATATGGGTTCCCAAACTCAAATCAGACTATATGACGATAATTTTGGTATATGGAATGATGGTGGCCTGCCGGCTGAATTAACAGAGGAGGACCTAAAAAGAACACATCGCTCTAAACCCGGAAACCCTATAATTGCTGATGTTTGTTTTAAAGCAGGTTATATTGACACATGGGGTCGAGGAACAATTAAAATTATTGAAGCATGTAAAGAGCACAAACTACCGGAACCCGTTTTAAAAGAAGAACAAGGCGGATTTTTGACAAAAATATTTAAAGATATATTTACAAAAGAAAATTTAGAGAAGTTAGGATTAAATAATAGACAAATTAAGGGAGTTTTATATACAAAAGAAAAAGGTAGCATAAATAATTCCTTATACCAGGAACTTAATGGTATCGGAAAGACCACTGCCACCGAAGAACTTCAAGAATTGGTGCAAAAAGGTATTTTACTACAAACCGGAACAAAAGGCAGAGGAATAAAATATACTATTTCCTGATAATTGGCCGAAAATTGGCCGAAAAGGCCATTAATAGGCCGCTAATTGACCAAAAATTATATAAAAGTAATGAGCAGAACATTACGCCTTAACATTCAAACCCCGATGAAGCCGCCGCACAGCTTCATTATGCTCACAGTTCTTCATGAAGCTGACACGTAAACTCAGGTTCTACACCTCCAATGCTTGCTTTCTATGAATTTTTAATAAGTGCAGGATACGTTGTTGTGTAGTTTTCGCTGAGTTGGGTCGGTCATTAAATCTGCCGGATTTTTTTGTCATTTTACTCATAACAGTAATTTCCGATTTGCGAATCGCGAATCGGAAATTTATTTATACCTTTACAGGATAAATTTAACTGCAATGAAGAAACACAGAGGAATGCGACCCCATGATGTGGTGGTTTTATTAAAGATAGCCAGCAAAGGGGATAAAAGTTGGTTGATGAAAGAGCTGGCAAACGAGTTGGAAATTAGTGCCAGTGAAATAAGTGAAAGCATTAACAGGTCAATTCCGGCAGGTCTTGTAAGTAGCGATAAGAAGACACTTAACAAGTTAGCATTGTTAGATTTTTTAAAATCAGGGCTTCAGTATGTTTTTCCCCAACAACCGGGCCCTCTCACAAGAGGACTGGAAACTGCTCATTCAGCCTCTCCCTTGAAAAATCAAATTTCAAGTAACGAAACTTATGTTTGGCCATATGCAAAAGGCAATATCCGGGGTCAGGCAATAGAGCCTTTACATCCTAAACTACCGGAGGCCTGCCTAAGAGATAATAAACTCTATGAATTAGTAGCTTTGGCCGATTCAATCAGAGTCGGTAAAGTAAGAGAAAAACAAATGGCATTGGAAATGATTCAGGAGAGGTTACAAAATGCCTGAAAGACAAGAAGTTAATTTAGAAGCTATTGAAAAAGTCGCTTTAGCTCTGGAAGAGATTAATGATGAGATAGTTTATATTGGTGGTGCAGTAGTAAGTTTATATGCTACCGAGGACGGTGCAGAATAGCCCAGGCCCACGAGAGATATAGATGTATCTGTTCAAATTAGCTCTTATTCCCAAATGGATCGGCTTAGAGAGAGATTGGCCGGGAAGAAGATATTTCCCGCTCCATCAGAAGATGTAATGTACAGATATAGATACGACGATATACTCATCGATTTTATACCATTTGAGGACACTCCTCTCGGCCCTACCAACAGATGGTTAAAGCCAGGCTTTAAAAAGGCTTATTCGGTGACATTAGGAAAAGCAGTAATTAAAATTCTACCAGTGAGTTATTTCCTGGCAACAAAGTGGGAAGCTTATAAAAGCAGAGGAGATGAGCCCCGAATGAGCTATGATTTTGAAGATATTATCTATGAGGCCGGTCTAAAAAGCCTTATGACCCCTAAATCCCCTGAAGGGGACTTTTTTAAACTGCTGATTTTTAGCAGTTCTCCGCCTAAGGCGGATTAGGGGTAAAAATGGTAAAAATCAGCAGTTTTAAGGCTTTTTAGACCAGACTCATCTATATTATTGATAACAGGTCAAATCTTCTCGATGATATAGCTAAAGCAGATTTTGAAGTACAATCTTTCCTGAAAAAGATGACTGATGATATTCTTTCTCACTTTTCGCTAAATGAAATTATAGAATGCCATCTTAATCCATTAATAGCTGAAGAACGGCGAAAAATTGTTGTTGAATATTTTAAACAAATTAAAGGATTGAACTCAAAATAATAAACGGCATACAACATTCAAACCCCAATAAAGCCGCCACGGCACATCTTCATTATGTTCGTAGTTCTTCCTTAGGCGGACAGGTGAACTCAGCCTCAGGACCTCCGACGTTTGCCTTTCTATGGGTTTTCAATAAGCGCAGGATATTTTTTAGCGCAAGCAATGGGATAGGAGCAATTGATTGAATAAAAGATAAGTTGATACAGATGTGACTACATTTAAGATTTGAGATAAAAGCAAGGCCCGGCCATTCAATTTATCTGCCGCCACTCCATGTATGGATATTCCCGCGTTTGCACTATGCCTATAGCCCTGCGGCTTCTTTCAACTTGTTTTATCAATCATTCACCTCACGTATCATTTCATAGGTTTGTAAGAAAGCCACTACCCATTTTTTTTTACCTTTGGGTGAACGATTGATAAAACACTATATCGTTATACCCCATGTTAGAGAGAAGACTACCTACATTATCATAAAAATTGCTATATTTGTAGTATGACAAAACGAGAAGACATCATATCGAAACTGAATGAATTAAAACCCTGGCTTCAGCAAGAATATTCAGTTAGAGAAATTGGTTTGTTTGGCTCGTTTGCAGACAATACTCAGACTGACGAAAGTGATATTGACATCCTCGTTGAACTGGAAAAACCTATCGGCTGGAGGTTTTTTGCGCTTGAACTATACCTTGAAAAAATTTTTAACAGGAAGATTGACCTGGTAACCAAAAAGGCATTGAAAGAGCAAATCCGTGACAAAATTCTGAATAATATTAAATACGTGTAGTTTGAAAAGGAGAGACAGAACATACACAATGTATCTTCAGGATATGCTGACCGGAATTGACAGGATTAGCCAATACATTGAAGGCTTTAGTTTCAGACAATTTAAACATGACTATAAAACTGTTGACGCAGTTATCAGGAATTTTGAGATCATTGGAGAAGCCGCTAATAACCTGCCTGAAGACATTAAGTCAAAATATCCGGAAGTGCCCTGGGCTGAAATGTATTTGCTGAGAAACAAAATATCTCACGAATACTTTGGTGTTGATTATGAGATTATCTGGGATCTTGCTGTCAACTACTTACCGGCAAACAGAAGGCAAATAGAAGCAATTTTAAAGGAAGCGGATGGAAACACAGGGGCATAACCGGCGGTCATACACCATGGGCGGCTTATTTGGAAATTAAGCTAAACATCATTAAATCAGCGGTGTGCTGGTACAAAAAGCCTTTGTGGAGTTTTGCCGCACGGTGCATACCACCAAACGTTTAAGCATTAATGAAGTCCGTTCCCGCCTTCTTTTAAATCCGGCGGATAAAAAGGATGGACTTCATTATGCTTACCGTTGAACTCAGCCTCCTGAACACTAACATTTGCCTTCTATGGGTTTTCAAAAAGCGCAGGATATATTTTTCAGCGCAGGATATTGGGAAACAGCCAATTGATTGGGTAAAAGATGGATTTGGCCAAAGGCTGCCCTAATTTGTCTACTTATTCCCTGAATCCGTGAATTTCTCTTTTGGCTCGCTCTGGTAAAGTTTTCGCTGAATTGGGTCGGTTGTTCAACCCGTCGGTTTTTTTGTAATTTTATGGGGTGGGAATGACAACGTTTGGCTATATTCGTAGCTTTTTGTTGTATGTAATGAGCTCAGTCTAAAAAGCCTTATAACCCCTAAATCCCCTAAAGGGGACTTTTTAAACTGTTGATTTTTAGCGGTTCTCCGTTTCAGGCGGATCAGGAGTAAAAACGGTAAAAATCAACAGTTTGAAGGCTTTTTAGACCGGCCTCAGTAATTATAAAAAATCATGAATGGATAATTGAACATTTAAATAATAAAACATGACAAAGAAAATATATCAAATTCAGATAGCATTAGAAGAGATCAAGCCTAAAATATGAAGAAAAATAGTAGTAGAATCGGATGTATTGTTGGTAGATTTTCATAAAATTATTCAAACAACAATGGGGTGGACAAATTCTCATCTCCATGTGTTTTCAGATGGGCTTGAAGAGTATTCTCCAAAAGAATTTGAGGTGGAATTTGCAGAAGATTCAAGGACGGTAAGATTGAATCAAATATTAAAAAAGGAAAAATCTGAGATCATCTATGAATATGATTTTGGTGATGGTTGGGAACATAGCATACTACTTGATAAAATATTACCTCCGGATGATCAATTACAAATACCAGAATGTATAGCAGGTAAAAGAAATTGTCCTCCGGAAAATTGCGGAGGACCATGGGGGTATATGGAAATGCTCGAAATATTTCAGCAACCCGATCATGAAGAATATGAAAGTTATATGGAATGGTTAGAAGATGATTTTGACCCTGAATATTTCGATAAAGACAAAATAAATAAAAGGTTAAAGAAAAAAGATTATGGTTGCATTTGGCTATAGCGCAGAGATTAAAGAGCAAAAGCTTAATATTGAAGCATCAACCAAGTCTGTTAATCATGGATTTCCTTATGCCTTGCTATTGAAGAAAAATTTGTAAATAATTCGTTTTTTGAGTATTATATTAGAATTGCTTTAAATTCTATTCATAATTTTGATTTATGAAGATATTAATTGTGGAAGACGAAATTAGTTTATTACATTCAATCTCACAATATTTGGAGAATTCAGGCAACATATGCGCAGAAGCCTCTGATTATTTTGAAGCGGAGGATAAGTTGTTGGTGCATTCTTATGATATTGTCGTTTTAGATATTCTTTTACCTGATGGCAATGGGCTTGGTCTTTTAAAAAGGTTAAAAGCCGATCATCCCCAAACCGGAATACTAATTGTTTCCGCAAAAAATTCGCTGGAGGACAAATTGAACGGCCTGGATCTAGGGGCTGATGACTACATCGCAAAACCTTTTCACCTGGCCGAACTTCATTCGCGGATAAACGCTATTATCCGCAGAAAAGATTATGGAGGAAAAGCTACGCTGGAATTCAACGAAATTACAATTGACACAGAAGCGAAACAGGTTGCTGTTTATGGAAAACCCATAAATCTTACCAATAAGGAATATGAGCTGATGCTTTATTTTATTACCAATAAAGACCGGGTCGTAACCAAAGAATCTATTGCTGAATACCTGTGGGGAGACCACAGTGATATGATGGATAACTTTGATTTTGTGTATACTCATATAAGGAATCTAAGGAAAAAAATTATGGCGGCCGGGAGTATCGACTATTTAGAAAATATCTATGGTATAGGATATAAATACACCGACAAATGAAATTAATCCAGAGGTCAAGCAGGAACTTTCTTCTGTTTACAAGTATTTTGCTGATTGTAAATGGCGGATTGATTTTTTATATCATGACTTCCATTATAGAAGAGGAGATAAACGAACGGCTTTATATCAGTAAAGAGCGTATAATACAACGCCTGAAAAACAGTGAATCCATACCGCATCTTCCCCCTGATATTGAGATAAAAGAAATAACGAGCTATCAGGGCAAAAAGAATGGCATCAAGGATACGGTTCGTTATGACCCGATAGAGAAGGAAAAAGAGCTTTTCAGGGAATTAAACGCTACAGAAAGCATAAACGGGAAAACCTACCAAATCACAGTAAGGCAGCTTATTCCCGAGCCTTATGAGTATTTAGGGAGCATAGGTGTCGCTATTGCTTTAATTTTGGGCGTTCTGCTTGCCGGGGTCTACTTTATTAACAGACGAATATCCCAAAGAATATGGAAACCTTTTTATCAGAATCTTACTATCCTTAAGTCATACTCGTTGCAAGCAGACAAACCCATTCAATTACAACCTTCAAATATCTCTGAATTCAAAGAGTTAAACAAAGCCGTTGAACATCTTACGGAGAAAGTAAGATCAGACTATCATACATTAAAAGCCTTTACAGAAAATGCCGCCCACGAGATGCAAACCCCTTTATCTATTGTGCGGGCAAAACTGGAAGTGGCTCTTCAGGACCCCAGCCTTTCGGAAAAGCTGACAGAACAAATTAATTCGGCATTTTCTGCCAGCCGAAGACTGGCTAATCTTAACAAAACCCTGCTTCTGTTAACAAAAATTGAAAACAGGCAATTCGAGGATAACGAGCGGGTAAATCTGGCAACGGTTACAGAGAAAGTCATTAGCCAATACCAAGAGTTTTTACAGGCAAAAAACCTAACCCTTCAAAAAGAATTAGAATCTGTTGAAATTACGGTGAATCCCAGGTTATTGGATATTCTGATATCCAATCTTTTAAACAACGCCGTTAAACACAATTACCAAAATGGAACAGTGAAAATAGTACTGCAGCACCATTCCCTATCCATAAAGAATACCGGCCGGCCTTTGAAATATCCCCCCGAAACGATGTTCGCGCGTTTTGTAAAGGCCGACCAATCATCACAGTCCACAGGTCTCGGATTATCTATTGTTAAAAAAATATGTGAAATATACCATTGGTCTGTCAAGTATGCGAATGAAGGAGAATGGCATCTAATACAAGTTTATTTCTGACTTCAAATTTGCTTTAGATTTACGTATTATACTTGTTAAATGATTTAAAAATGTTTAAAAATTGAAAGACTATGAAAGCTTTAAAAATTACCGCAATCGTATCAATAGTATTGATGTTTGCTTTATCCGGTAAAGCACAGGATGAAATGGAATCACCGAAAGTTCCTGACCCCGTAAAGAAAGCCTTTAAGACAGAAAAGCCAAAGATGAATGATGTGGAATGGGAAAAGGAAGGGAATTATTTTGCAGTAGAGTTTAAGGAAGAAGGAGTGGAAAAAGAGATGGTTTACGACGCCAAAGGCAATGTTGTCAGTACTGAAACCGGAATAGATACCGGCTCATTAATGCCTTCCATAAAGAAATATCTTGAAGAAAATTATAGGGATTACGAAATTGAAGAAGCGGAAAAAATAGAAAAGAAAGGAAAAACATCCTTTGAGGTTGAAGTGGAAGCCAATGATGAAGAAATAGAACTTCTTTTTGACAGTAACGGCCAATTCATAAAAGAAGAATCGGAGAAAGAAGAAGATGAAAACGACGAGGAAAAGGAAGATGAATAACAGGATTACTATCTTGTAAATAGGATTTATAAAATCCATAAGTATCCTGTAGGTGAAGAATCTGTATTTTTTTACCCGCTATAAGCGAATACTTCCGGTGGCTTGAGAAAGTACTTGAGCTGCCGGAAATTGGTTTTGACAACAGGCTAACAGTCTGCTGCTAATCATCCACTCAGCAACAACCCGTCTCCAGGTAACATTTGATTGTCAGGATCTAAAACTATTAATGTGGCTAAACTCAAACCTTCTTGAGCTCGATTTCATCATCGAGGTAGAGCAGATACGATTCAATGGCCGAATAGCCCATCTCTTCCAGGGCGTTGCGATAAGTTTTGATTTGCTTGAAGTGATAATCTTCCGGTTTGCCGGTTTTATATTCTATGAGCACAACCCGGTCCTGTTTAAATATCAGTTTATCGGGCCGCAGCGTTTTTCCGTCACTAGCGATGAGCGTGGCTTCGTTTTTGACCTTAATGCCGGGTTGGAAAAAGCTTTTCAAATCTTCATTAAACACCACCTTCTCCAGGGTCTGCCGGAAAGATTCGGAGGCATCTTTTTGCAGGAGTCCTTGCAATACATAACCGCTTACCACAGCGGGAATATCCCCAGGCGTATAAACCTCTGAAAGGGCCCGGTGGATGAGATTTCCCCACCGTCGGTTTTGTTTCGGATCGGTCACATCCCATTTTCCGGGTGCTTCCGGGGCCAGCACGAGTTTTTTTCTCCAATCTTCCGAAACAAAATCTTCAAGATAAATATTATCCGCTGTATTATTAGCTGTAGCAGCCTCCTTTTCGGCAGGCTTTTTTTCATCCCCCCATACATAGTGGTCCTGGTCCTCTTCCCATAATTGCATATGCTCCAAAAATCCTTTCAGAAGAAAGGGGACATCGATATTTTGGGGCTTTTTTGATGGATATTGCGATACCAGGTGCAGACGTGACTCAGGGCGTGTGAAGGCCACATAATTCACGTTGATTTCATCCAGCAGGGATTTTGCATCTTCCTTCGTGTAGGACTCGGAAAAGCGGGTCTCCTGCAGATTCGACTTCATCGGGAGGTTGATAACCGGCAGCTCCTTGAGATTCTCTTCTTCACCCATCTCGAACCAGCCACTGGATTTGGTCAGCCTGTAGTTTTTCGTGATAAACGGATAGATGACTACCGGGAACTGCAGTCCCTTGGCCTTATGAATGGTATAAACCCTGATGGCGTCAATTCCTTCCGGAACCACCACCGACTTGCTGTTTTTGTTTTCTTCCCACCAATCGAGAAAATCGTTAAGATTGGTCTGGCCGGTATCTGTAAGTTGCCGTATTTCATTAAGGAAAAAGGTGATAAACGGGTTAGGCTTTTCGTTCAATCCAAAATGGCGGATTATGTATTCCACCAGGTCGTATAATGATCGCTCATTAATACGGTCTCTCTCCAGCCCGAGCAGGTCGAGCAAGTCTTCCTTTTCACCGGCTTCACGCTCACGGATAGCTTCTGAAAAACCCTCATGAGCGGTATGTTCCTTTTCAGGCCATTTATCTTTCTTGTTCAGAAAGCTAAAAATCGTTGCTTTAGCATTTTGCTCGCCGGGATTATTGATATGGCGGAGTATAGCCGTTATAAAATGGAGTTCCGGTGAGCTTGACAATAAAAGCGAATCGGAAGAAATGACATCATAGCCTTTCTCCGAAAGGTAGCGGGCTACACTCATTCCTTCGTAGTTTCTGCGACACAAAACCGCGATGTCTTTTTGCGCGTAATTCAACTGCAGGCAGTTTTCCGCTGCAGCGGCTACTTTTTCGAGGTTGGCTGTCTTCAGTTCTTCTCCCGTTCCTTCGACGAAATCAATGGTCACACAACCTTCCCGCTTCCGGTCAACATTTTGTTGATGGTCCCTGTAAATTTCCTGAATCTTTCCATTTGTATTGTTTTTTACAAATTCGAAAAAATTGTTGTTAAATTCGACAATTTCACGGTTTGAGCGGAAATTATGCTCCAAAACAAACTTTCGGGCATTGTTTTTTAAGGTTTTTTCCTGGACTTCGCCGTCGGGTACGGCTTTTTTATCATAAAGCCCAGGCAGCGCGTTAAACTGCTCCACCTCACCACTTCTGAACCTGTAAATCGATTGTTTACCGTCACCCACGATCATGTTCTCCTTTCCGCTTGCAAGACCATTGGTTACCAAAGGGACGAGATTATGCCATTGTAGTACGGAAGTATCCTGGAACTCGTCGATAAAGCAGTGCCGGTATTTTTCGCCTATGCGTTCATAAATAAAGGGTACCGAACCGTTCTTCCATATTTGATCGGCAATAACGCGGTTGAACTCCGATATATGCACATAATCCTGCTCCGTCTTAAGCTGATTGAGGTAGTTTTCTATCTCCCGCATAACTGCCATAGCATGGAGATTTCTTTTGAGAAGGTTATAGAGGAAATATTTTTCACCGTGCTTTTCGATATAGTTCACAATACGATTATAAACATCAATAATTTTTTGTGCCACCCCCTCGACGAGGTCTTTATCGTGTTGTGAAGCCTTAGCGGAGGTATATTTTCCTTCCTCTACGAATTTTGCAACATAAGAATTGCCGTATAAGCGGCCTAAACCTTCTTGTTTATACTTTTCGTCACGGATAGCTTTAAAGTAACCGGGCATACCTCTTTTTTTCTGGAAAAAAGCCGCTTCGGGAATATCGCCGATAATATTCATTCCCTCTTCGGCAAAGGTTTTAAGGTCTTTTTCAAAAGCGGAAGTAAAAGCATTCAGTTTTTGCTGAATATCAACGAAACTATCAAAATCAATTTGTCGCAGCTTATCGATATACTTTCTTGCCTCTTCGTCCTGCAGGAGCATCCCGAAATCATACAGCGAATTCTCAATATGCCAGGAGCGGTTTTCCGCCATGTTTTCCCTAAGGAACTTTACTAAAAAGTCGGTGAGCTGCTTATTCTCTCCAAGGTTGTCCAAAAGCAAGTCTACCGACTGCTGCACCAGCTCCTTTTGATCCAGGATGACGCTGAAATTGGAAGAAAGTTTCAGGTCAAAAGCAAAGGAGCGGACAATGCGATGCATCAGGCTATCAATGGTGGAGACCGCAAAACCGGAGTAATCATGCAGAATATTATTCAGCAGTTTTTCAGCCCCTTTCTTAACATTTTCCTCACTAAGACCATTCTCCAGTAGTGGCTCAACATACCTATGGTTTTCGTCATTGATGGAACCTGAATCGATGATTTGGCGCAAGATGTTTACAATCCGGTTTTTCATCTCCCCGGCGGCTTTATTGGTAAAGGTGATGGCCAGGATAGCCGAATATAGCGATGGGTTAGGGATTGCCAGGTTGAAATATTCCCTGACAATTTGGGTGGTTTTTCCCGAACCGGCTGAAGACTGGTAGATTAATAATTTCTTTTCTTCCATAGGGATAAAATTTCTTTGTTTGATTTGCTTCCGGGAAGTAAACTCAAAGAGATTTTGCTTGTTGAATTTTCACTTGAATCACTCCTTTTACCCAATCATCCATATGCTTATAATCTTCGAAATTCCCCATAGCGCCTAATGCTAATTCAAATGAATGACCTTCAAATTTCTTTTCAAAAAGTTGCTTTATAAGAGAAACCTGCCAATCGTATTTTTGCCATAGCCAAGCAACGTCAAAGGGATCTTTATCATCAATTCTCCTACTTCCTACATATAACTTATTAAGCAACAAATCCAAATCAGATGCTATACGGATTCCTTTATAATTTTCAATTGATTTGACGTTAGAAAATGGGAAAAATACGAAGGATACTTTGGTTCCCTCAATAAAGATATCCAGGTTATCTTCACCATAAGCAATGTGAGAAATACCTGTAACATGCTTTTTAATCTTATTTTCCAATCTTTTGAAAGAAAAGGATTTGCCATAGAAAAAGTCCAAATCATAACTCTCCCGATGATCATATTTCAACATAATCGCAGTTCCACCAGCCAAATAGAACTGATTTGTAATTTTTGAAATCAACTGAGCTACAGGGAACAACTTATCTTTTATCATTGTAAAATTCTTTAACCCAAAACCTGGCGCCGCGAGGGATATCAGGATATTTGAAGACCAACTTATAGGTAATTTCCGGGTAATGATGCATCAGCCATTTTATACTGTCAAAAGTCGCATAAATCAGCAGACGATGAACGATTTTTTCAAGGGGGGCTTCGCCCTGAGGGTGATCCCACAGCAAATGCCTGAATTCCTGAGGTACGCTAATCCTGCGCGTATATTCCGGGATTACTCTTTTTTGTTCACCTGTCGTTTTCATAATCAATCATTTTCTATATAATGGCTATTGGTCGCCTATGCTCAATTTCTTTACATAAATAACGTTTCATAAAGATAATAAAACAATCGGGATTTCCTTGATGAATTCAATACCTTTGAGACTTAAAATAACCAAATTAGCACCATGTTAAAACAAACGCTACTCACCGGAATCATCCTGTTTTCTATCCCGGCCTTTGTTTTGGGACAGCAAAGCAAGGACTCGGCGAAATATACCGAATCGGAAAAAGGAATATATCCGTTTGAAAATGATGAATATTTTGGTGCACAGGGAAGCAGCGAGAGCGGAGTTGGATAAAATTATCAAGTCAGGTCTCGCGATTTTTATGATCCTTCCCAAAAAAACGTATGCAAGCATAAAACCCAACTTGTATTTTATTGAGGCACCCCATTGTCCTCTTCCCTGACCTTCTTGCGAAAAAGTTCATTGAGGGTATCAAACTCTTTGCGGTAGAAAATCCCGAGGCCTTGCGTATAGGGAGCGCCGACATTCAACAGGTCGACGTTATTTGTTTGGTTGAAAGCTTTCACCCGGAATCTGCCATCTTTGGTGATCTTCACTTCAACATTAATATCCCCGACCATATTATTGGCCTGGGTTTGTTTTTGCATATTGGTCACCCCGAGATTGCCGTCAATGGAAACACGGTCGTCAAAAAGCTGGGTAGACAGGGCTACTTCCAGTTCTTCCGAAGTATAGTTGTCACCGGGACGATAATTGATCCCCACATCAAGATCGCGGCTGATCTGCGACAACCAACTGCTAATCTGATTGGAGAGCAGATCCAGTGAACTGCCTCCAAGTCCCGAAGAAAACGTATTATTCATGCCCCCGGAGACGCTAAAAGAGTTCAGCACTAGCAAATACATCATCTGCCGGTTCATTTCGGCAGTACTGGTTGTGTCAATGCTGCTGTAAACAATCTCTTTCACACGGTTGTCACTGGAAGGCAATTCGATATCAAACTTGATATTGGGATTAAAAAGTTTGTCTTTCAAATTGATGATGCAATTCACAGGAATACGCTCTTTAGCCATGGCGGGGTCAAGAGATTGTGATGCCGGCAAACCTTCAAGAGTTGGCCGCACCTGATACAGGGCTGTGATATCAAGAGTAGCATCATAAGGATCGCCATTCCAGGAAATTCTTCCCCCGCGCTGAATTGAGAAATCCCGCCGCAACATGCTTTGCAGTGTAAGGAGAAAAGCCCCTTCATCAATAATATAATCTCCATACATATTAAACTCACCGGATGATGTTATTTCCAGCCTCAGGTTGCCATTGCCGCGACCGGTGATACTTCCCATAGAAAAGGGTAGAATAATTTCTGCTTCAGCATCATTTGTGATCTGAAGCTCGAAATTCATATTCAGCCCTCCTACATCCATTTTTTGCAGGGAGACTCTCTTTTTTTCTTCTTGTTCTTCCTTATCCATAAAGACGATGAAATCATTTTCTTTGACAGATTGCGAAGTACTAATAGGAATCACTACATTGGTATTGGGTTCGGTTTCGGCCCTGACATTTAAATTGATATCATCTGTCGGCCCTGTAATATCCACGCGACCGGTGGCAAAAGCCTTTCCATAGAAGAGGTCGTTATCCAGGCGGGTAGTGTTAAGACCGGCAAAATTGCGGGTATCCAGATGCAAATCGAGGGTGAAGTCATTGAAGTAACGATGATTTATCTTGCCATTCATCACAGCGGGATTCCCCAATGAATCATAGATTTTAATACTGTCAAAAACAATAGCATTGGGTTTGAGTTTGATCTTATCGGCAAAAGAATATTGGGTTTTCAAGTAGGTCATACGCATCCGGGTACGCGTAAGATCAACTTCACCTGTCAATTCAGGCTTTTGTGTGCTCCCGCCCAAGTTCAGTTTCCCGGAAGCCATGCCGTTGATACTATTTAGAAAATCATCGAAAAGAGGTTGTAAAGCACTGATGGAAAGGTTATTCAATTCCGTATCAAAATTTAATGAATCATTCGCTTTTCCGATTTTCGGCCAGTAACTACCCCCGACTTTCATCAATGTCTTTTCCCCGGCATTGCCTTTATAAATAATATCCCCATTAATGTTGAGTTTTTGGAGTGAATCCGACCAATACGAATAGAGCGAGAATTTGCCCATTCTTTCTTTATTGAGATAGAAACGCTCCACTTCTATATCCCCGGTAAATTTTGATTTATCCCCCACTTTACTGTAATTCAGGTAACCGTTTAGGATGCCGTCGACATCGATATCGCTGGATGCCAATAATATATCAATATCAGAGAGGTTGAAATTGTTGAAATTCAACCCAAACTTATCGTCGGGATTATTCGATAGGGCACCGTCTAGTGTTATTGCCTGGTAGTCGGTAAATATACCCACTTTTGAGAATACTGTTGAGGTGTCGGTGACGGTAATATGATTGCGGGGGTCAATCTGCCATAAAGTATCGTTAATGCGAATATTCGATTCGTTGATTTTGTGGGTGAAATCTGTTGGACTTTCAAAATTAAAATGCCCTTTTATTGTGGCTTTGTTTTTATCACTTTTTTCAAAATCATCCCAATTCAAATTATAAAAGACTTGTCCATTCTTTACCTTCGTTGAAAGTCCCAAGCGTTCCATACCCAGTGAGCTTTGTTGCTCCTCTTCATATTTTTTCAGGATAACCTCTGATACTTTCAGGTTGGAACTATAAAGATTGGCTTTATCGCCTGTGGTAAATTTCAAGTCTCTAAAAATTATATCATTGTATATTAGCGTATCAATCTGGCTTTCGAGAAAAATCGAATCCGAAACGTTACTGTAGCTTCCTTTTATTTTCGAGCCGCTGGAGATCGTAAGCTGAGGCATAAAGATCATGCTTAATCCACGGGTGTCTTTGAAGCGAAAATCGAACCGAAAAGCTTGCTTTGCCTTATCCGCCGAATCGTACTCAAATACATCGGGGAGATATCCATGCATCAGGTTAGTATAACTTTGTCCGATTTCACTTAGCAGAAATTGGCCGGAAACGTTGCCATCCAAAAAACCGGATTTGATTTTTAGACTCCTGTTTTCGGCCTTTCGTTGATTGGCCTCTACCATGAGCGTATCCAAATTATAGACAAAGTTATCCTGATGATAAGTAATGTCGGTCAAAGTCATATTCCCTGATAGGGAGTCCGGGTGATTCCCTGCAAAATCGGCTTGAATTATTGACGAAAAGGTTGATATAGAATCGCTTTTGTTGGGAATTCCCAAAGTGTTAAGATCGGCATGTTGTATCCCGGATTGGAAATCGAACTGGATGTTCTTTTTACTTAAATCAGCTAATCCGGAAAAATTAAAACTAATACTCTCGTCTTTAAGACGCAATTCCCCTGCAAACTTTTGGGAAGAGGCATCACCTTGAAACATCAGACTGTCAAAGGTGTTCCCTCTGAACTGAAACCGGTTAACATATCCTTCTATATTGGCTTCAAGATTTTTGTCCAGGCCTTTCCCGTTGAAATTCGTATGAAAATTTAAAGCTCCCAAATCGGAGGGCCTTTCCAGGATTTTTCCCAGGCGCACTGAGTCGCCGGATACCGTTCCTTTATAGGATGGCTTTTGGGTAGTATCCTGTGTCATAGAGATATTGGCCGAGATGTTACCAAGATTGGTTTTCAAATCGGCTTTAGAAGAAAAGGCAAGACGTTTTCCTTTAAAAAAACCTTCAAATTGCACAGACTCGATTTTATCCAAAGGTTCCGGTAAGGGCTCCCCGTCTATCATAGCAAAGGTGGCAATATCCTCAGCATTGGTTGAAAAATCATCGATCTCGGCATCGATAAAAGCATTTTCGATATCCGTAACTCCCCTTATCGCCAGATCACCCGAAAAACGCGAATTTTCACCGTATTGGATACGTAAATCTTCGGATTCAAAATCATTGAGTTTTCCGTTAAGCATTCCGCTCACTTCCATTTGTTTATCTGTTTGCGGCAGCTGTGGAACGAAATATTTTAAATCGGTAGTAGAAAGCCGGCAGTCACGCAATTTGGCATCTATATGTACCGCTTTTACAAAATCGGAGAGACCATCATAATCGTTATAATCAAAGATAAAATCCAGGAATAATTGGGAATTAGGGGTGTTTATTCGGACATAATCACCCTTCCATCCTGTTGGGCTCAGTTTAATATGCGCTTCCATATTGTTTAGTTGAAAGCCACTTTTTTCATCGCCGCTCAGGTGCTTTATCCATGCTGATATCGTATCATTAACAACCCGCAGGTTTTGAATACGCGTTTGCAGTTGCTGAACGTCGAGATGATTGAAATCCATTTTTTCTGTTTCGGGAGCTTCATTTTTATTATCCAAACGGAAACGTGCATCTGACAAAGCCACATCCGTAAACTCAAAATTCCATGAGTCTTTGGAAGTCGTATCTTTCAGCCGATCGGTAATATAATTGATATTTAGATTTGAATCCCCTTCATGCTTGATGAGATGAAAATCCAGGTTTTGGGTGCGTACGTCATTGAAACGAAGCATCTTTGCCTGCCTGTCGATTTCAGAAAGCCTAAATGCTAATTGGTCGGCTTTGAGTAAAGTATCATAATAATCATCCAGGACAACGACATTCTCCATTTTAATACGAAGGAAATAACCCAGTTTAACTTTTTCCACTCGGAAAGGGGTTTTAATTTCATTGCTGACCATTTCCGATATTTTGTTTCCCAGGTAGGATTGGAAAACCCGGAGGTTGACCGTTACTACGACGACAGTTAGTATCAGCACAACGATGAACAAAAACCATTTCAGTGTATTTTTCCTTTGTTTTTTAATAATTTTGCCCCTCCAAATTAAAGATTGAGAATCAATGAGTCACTATATATTAGGTATCGAATCATCTTGTGACGATACGTCAGCAGCCGTGATTAAAGACAACGTCATTTTGTCGAATATCATTGCCAACCAAAAGGTACATGAGAATTATGGTGGCGTAGTCCCCGAACTAGCCTCCCGTGCACATCAACAAAACATCATTCCTGTCATCGATCAGGCTATTGACAGGGCAAATATAAAGAAAAAAGATATTCATGCAGTGGCTTTTACACGGGGACCCGGTCTTTTAGGATCATTATTGGTAGGGGTTTCCTTTGCCAAGGCTTTTGCCCTGAGTATGGGTATCCCCATAGTAGAAATCGATCACCTGGAAGCCCATATTCTGGCCCATTTTATCCAAAACCGGGATAAGAACCTCAGCGTGCCTGCCTTCCCTTTCCTATGCCTTACCGTTTCCGGGGGACATACCCAGATCGTTAAAGTCAGGGATTATTTCCAAATGGAAATTATCGGGCAAACTATCGACGATGCAGCCGGCGAGGCTTTTGATAAAGCGGCAAAAATTATGAGCCTGCCTTATCCCGGAGGTCCTGTTATCGATAAGATGGCTAAGCAAGGTGATGCCGGGGCTTTTCATTTTCCCAAGCCAAGTATGCCACGCTATAATTATAGCTTCAGCGGACTCAAAACGTCCATCTTATATTTTTTAAGGGATGAGTTGAAAAAAGACCCGGATTTCATTGAAAAAAATAAAAATAATCTGGCTGCCAGCATCCAAAAAGCTATTATCGACATCCTGATGGAAAAGTTGGTTAAGGCTTCCGATGAGACGGGCATTAAAGAAATCGCTATTGCCGGCGGGGTATCGGCCAATTCAGGATTCCGGGAGGCCGTCTTTGACCTTCAGGCTTCTAAGCAATGGAATATCTATCTTCCCAAACTGGAATACAGTACTGATAATGCAGCCATGATTGCGATTGCAGGCTACTACAAGTATTTAAAGAAAGATTTGGCCGGACAGGAGGTGACTCCTTATGCCAGAAGCTCAGCAGCCAAAAAGTAATAAGGCATGATGAAAGGTCGTTTTTAATTTAGTTAGCCATAATACTTTTATGAATAAAAATATTGAGGGATATAGTCCCGCTTATGGTGCAAAAAATATTTGCAATATACTTAACAGATAATTAATTTTGCCAATAGCTGCTTGAAATATATATAGGCATGAATAGTACAGAGATACTGGTTGATGGGATTGAATATAAGGTCAAAAAGTTGATCGCTCAAAAAAAGCAGCTTGAGAAAGAAAAGACGGAATTACTTAAACAAATTGAAGAGCTAAAACAACAAAATACAGAAAAAGAAAATAAAATTAAAGATTTGGAGCAAAAGGTGGAAACAACCCGGATGGCCAAATCGTTATCAAAAAGTGAAGACGTTCAAGCGATTCATAGCAGAATCGACAAGCTTGTGCGGGAAATTGATAAGAGTATAGAGCTTTTAAATAATACAAATAAATAATACCCTCGTTTTGAGGTTAATAAAATGAGCATAAAAAGAACTGTCCATATAAACGAAAGACCGTATGAATTAACGGTCGATAATGAACAGGAAGAGATAGCTCTTAACGAGGCCGTAGACATGTTAAAAAACAAAATAAAGGAGTTTTCAAAAGTAGTAACAGGACGTGACAAGAATGATTTGCTAGCAATGGCCGCCCTGGAGATTACCACCAATTATGTAATGCAGAATAAAGAAAACTCCTTTGTAGAGAATGATTTAACGGATCGGTTAAAAACAATCGATCAGTGGTTGGAGCAAAATATGTAAAAGCCTACACTCAGCGTTCTTTGAAATAACGAGATTTACGATATTCCCGCGCAGTAATTCAGTCGTGTGAAAACTCAACATTATACTAATTAGAGTGAAGCTCAGAGGCTGTAAGAACAGGCCTATTTATCCGTCTTAGACGGTGATTTCCGCCCCCGGCGGAGACGTTGGACGTTCAATCAGCCTGGCAGCTCTAACCATGTCTATACCGGGGTTTTTCTCAACGCCGAATTATGTTAATGCGCGGGATTTTTTTTAATATAATTCATGAATCTAATATGGTAAAAAATGGGACTGGAATTAAGTACAATAATTTACATCGCGATCGCAGCTATTGTAGGAATTGGGTTAGGGATAGTGGCTGCCACAACTTTTTTGCGAAAACGGCTTGAGAAAGAAAGCAGAGAAGTGCTGGAAGAAGCTAAGGAAAAAGCTGAAGTGATGAAGAAAGATAAAATTCTTCAAGCTAAGGAAAAGTTCTTACAACTTAAGTCGGATCATGAGAAGGAGATACAGAAGAAGAATAATGAAATTCAAAAAACCGAAAGTAAACTTAAACAAAGAGAACAAAACCTGGCACAGCGCCAGGAGGAATTTAATAAGAAACAGAAGGAACTCGATAAACTTAGAAGTAACCTAAACAATCAGCTTGAAATAGTTAACACCAAACAGCAGGAGCTTGAAAAGGCACACGCCAAACAGGTAGAACAGCTGGAAACTATTTCGGGCTTATCGGCCGAAGATGCCAAGAATCAGCTTATCGAGTCCATCAAGGATGAGGCCCGAACGGAAGCTTCTTCACAAGCAAAGGATATTATCGAAGAAGCGAAGGTCAATGCCAATAAAGAAGCCAAAAAGATCGTCATTGAAACGGTACAGCGCACAGCGGCCGAGCATGCTATCGAAAACAGTGTGTCGGTATTTAATATTGAAAATGACGAAATTAAGGGGCGTATCATTGGTCGTGAAGGAAGGAATATCAGGGCTCTTGAGTCGCTGACAGGTATCGAAATTATTATCGATGATTCGCCTGATGCTATTATCCTCTCCGGATTTGACCCCATACGCAGAGAGATTGCCCGGCTGTCGTTGCATAAGCTTGTGACCGACGGAAGAATACATCCGGCACGGATCGAAGAGGTGGTGGCCAAGACCACCAAGGAAATCGACCAGGAAATTGCTGAGACGGGTAAGCGAACCGTGATAGATATGGGCATTCACGGGTTGCACCATGATATGGTCCAACTCCTGGGTAAAATGAAATATCGTTCTTCTTACGGTCAAAACCTGTTGCAGCACTCTAAAGAGGTGGCCAACCTTTGTGCCACGATGGCTGCTGAGTTAGGACTGAATCCCAAGAAGGCGAAGCGGGCCGGGCTGCTGCATGACATCGGTAAAGTAGCTGAAAATGACCAGGAAGTGCCCCACGCCCTGATGGGTATGAAGCTTGCCCAGCAATACAACGAAAAAGATGATGTTGCCAACGCGATTGGGGCACACCATGATGAGGCCGAAATGGAAACGCTTATTGCACCTATTGTGCAAATTTGTGACGCAATATCAGGCGCAAGGCCCGGTGCCAGGCGAGAAGTGGTCGAGGCATATATCCAGCGCCTCAACCAGCTTGAAGAACTGGCCTCGCAATATCCCGGTGTAGTGAAAACCTATGCCGTACAAGCGGGACGTGAGCTGCGGGTGATCGTTGGTGCCGAGAAAGTCTCCGATGCCGATGCCAATCAACTATCCATGGATTTGACCAAGAAAATCCAGGATGAGATGACGTATCCCGGACAGATCAAAGTGACCGTTATCAGGGAGACACGGGCTGTGAATTATGCCAAATAAAACAAAAGCGAATTTTTTACAGGATAATATTTGGAAAAAGCAAGAAAAATAGTTTAATTTTGTAATGGAGCAGGTAGAAATGACACCGCGCTACATTTCCGTGAGGAAATTTGGTGCATCTATCTGCTCTTTTTAATTAAAAGGCCTAATATTATGAACGAACCAACCCAACCTCACTACTTAAACAACAAGCAGAAATTTCCCGAATACTTCAAAAAACTTGAAGAGTTGGGAGAGCAGATGAAGAATCAGGCTCCTTTTGATGAGAAGACCATCCAATTGATACAACTGGCCGGCTCGGTTGCAAACGGCTCTGAAGGGGCTTCCCACAGTCATGCCAAACAAGCCCTGGAAGCAGGGGCATCAGTCGAAGAGATTCAGCACACGGTGCTATTACTAACCAGCACCATAGGTTTTCCGGCCACTATGGCAGGCTTAAGCTGGGTGAATGATATTGTGGAAGATTCCTAAAACGTCCTGCTTCTTATTTCTTCCCTGATAAGCCGCTCGTAAGCTTGCATCAGTTTTTTTACTATTCGGAACGATAGCTCGAATTCAAAGTCGTCTATTCTTCGAATGAGAAAGATTTTTGGGGAAGTTCCGGTGATAAAGGCTTCATTGAAACCGGCCAACTGTTGATAGGGAAGCTTCCGGAAGCTCAGGGGTATATTGAATTCCCGACAAAGTTTGATAACTTTATGTCGGGTGATTCCGGGTAAAACAGTATTTGCGGGAGGCGTTACCAGTGTATTGCCTTTGAGAAGGAACAGGTTGGATTTACTTCCCTCAGTAACATGACCTGCCGGTTGACCATCAGGACTTCAAAAACATCTTTATCCTGCGTTACCTTTACTTTTTCGCTGTGCAGGTGAGAATTCCATTTTTTGACAGTGGGTTTTTTCGTTCAAGCATCGTGGTAGTAGTTACCACTCCTTTACAGTAAAGCTTATCATCGGGATAGAGATGTTTTAAAAATGAATTATCTTCGCCACCTTTATGAAAATTGAACCGCGCCATAAGGCACACATGGCTCTTGCTTTCGCCAATATTCTTTTTGGGATGAATTATGCCATTACTAAAGGGATAATGCCCGATTACGTCGCACCTTTCGGCTTGGCGTTGATTCGGGTTCTTGGCGGATTGGTCATTTTCTGGACCATTTCGGCTTTTATGCCCTATGAAAAAGTTGCTAAAAAAGACCTTTTGCGGATAGCGCTGTGCGCTTTTTTCGGCATCTTCCTTAACCAGGTGATGTTTCTCTCGGGCCTGAACCTTTCCACACCCATCAATGCATCTATCATTATGACCTCCAATCCGGTTATTGTGCTTGTTTTCTCTGCTATTATCCTCAAAGAGGTCATTACTGTCCGCAAAATAACAGGCATTATTTTGGGCGCTATCGGGGCGATTATGTTGATATTGTTTAATGCTGAAGGGAAGCTGGATTTTGGATCGGACAAGTTTTTGGGAAATATTTTCCAGTTCATCAATACCACTGCGTTTGGATTTTATCTTATCCTTGTTAAGCGTGTTATGAAAAAGTATCAAGGGGTAACCGTCCTGAAATGGCTGTATGTCTTTGGGTTGTTTTACATTTTCCCGGTGGGGATACAGGATTTTTCTCAAATCGACTGGAGCACGATTCCACCGGTTATATACCTCTCCATTGCCTACCTGGTGATAATGATAACCGTTGTGGCTTATTTCATGAACATGTATGCGCTCAAGCACGTCATGCCCTCCACTGTTAGCACTTACATTTATTCCCAACCGGTTGTGGCTTCGATTTTTGCCATGATCCTGGGAATGGACAGGCTCACGTGGCTGGAAGTTATTGCCACCATGTTTGTTTTTCTCGGAGTTTATCTTGTGAGTTATAGAAAAATGGCAGTTACCACCCAATCAAATAAATTAGACAATGTGAATTAATTGTATTATCTTTGGATATATGAGGCCGGTCTAAAAAGCCTTCAAACTGCTGATTTTTATCGTTTTTACCCCTAATCCGCCTTAGGCGGAGGACCGCTAAAAATCAGCAGTTTGAAAAAGTCCCCTTCAGGGGATTTAGGGGTCTTAAGGCTTTTTAGACTGCACTCATATATAAAATCCAAGGAAATGAAAATAGAACGTAAAAATAACGAAATCAAAATAAGTATCCCGGAAGATTTAATCGATTTAAATAAAATACAAGATTTTCTGGATTACATTAGAGTCAGGGAAATAAATTCTAATAGTAAGGCTACTCAAAAAGATGCAGATAAACTATCTGAAGAAATAAACCTATCTTGGTGGGAAAATAACAAGCACAAATTTGACCTAAATTGAGCGATTTTAGTGAAAAAAAGAAAAAGATAGGCTGCGCATTTCACTGAAAATGTGTAATTTAGTGGTATTAAATCAAAAAAACAACACATCACCAATTAGGTGTACAACACTATCTTTTATGGGTACTA